>JALQUU010000195.1 GCA_023260655.1 Paracoccaceae bacterium
GTCTGTGAAGCAGAGTAGCATCTGTTGACCCAGTTATGACAGTTTGATAAACGTAAGCAGTTGCTTTATCAGGTTTCTTTGTTTGAAAAGAGGAATTGCCCAAGACCTCGACGGGCAAGATCCAGAAATTCGAGCTGCGCGCACAGTTCAAGATTATCCCCAGCTAGGGCGCCCCCGCGCCCTACCCAAACTTCGCAGCCCAAGCTATAATGCCTGAAATACGAGCAGGCACATGACAGCACTGAAGCAATACGACCGGCTTGAGGCCACGGGCCTGTGGCGTCCTGCGCCGCAGGAGCAGCGGCGCGAGGTGGTGCTGACCTATGGCGACGCCACGTTGGTCATCTCTGACAACGCGATGCGCCCCCTCGCCCATTGGTCTTTGGCCGCCATCAACCGGAGCAATCCGGGCGAGCGGCCCGCGATCTTTCTGCCGGGGCCGGATGCTGCCGAAACGCTCGAGATCGACGATCAGGTGATGATCGAGGCGATCGAGAAGATCCGCAAATCCATCGCCCGTCGCCGCCCCAAGCCGGGCCGCCTTCGGGTGATGGGCCTCACGGCTCTGACCGCAGCGCTTCTCTTTGTGATCTTTGTCTGGCTTCCCGGCGCTCTCACCCGCCAGACGCTGAGCGTTGTGCCCCCCGCCCGTCGCGCCGAGATCGGGCAGAGCCTTTTGAACGAGG
>JALQUU010000196.1 GCA_023260655.1 Paracoccaceae bacterium
ATGTCCTTCACACCCATGTACACGCGGCGGCCGGGCTTCGACACGCGCTTCAGTTCGCGGATCACCGGTTCACCTTCGTAGTACTTGAGCGAGATAACAAACTCGCCTTGGCCGTTTGCCGTAGCTGCTTTTTCATAGCCACGGATATAGCCTTCGCTGAGAAGCACTTCCAACACGCTTGCGCGCAGCGTCGAAGCCGGCGAAGACACGGTGGATTTGCCACGCATCTGAGCGTTGCGGATACGGGTCAGCATATCGCCGAGCGGATCGTTCATAGACATCTGATCCTCCTTACCAGCTCGACTTGACCATGCCCGGGATCTGGCCGAACGAGGCCAGTTCACGCAGCATGATACGCGACAGCTTGAGCTTACGGTAGTAAGCGTGGGGACGGCCGGTCAGCTGGCAACGGTTGTGCAAGCGGGTGGCCGACGAGTTGCGGGGCATTTGTGCCAGCTTCAGGGTCGCGCGGAAACGCTCTTCCATCGGCTTGGACTGGTCTTCGATCACCGACTTCAGTTCGGCGCGCTTGGCAGCATGACGCTTGACCAACTGTGCGCGCTTCACTTCGCGGTTAACCATGGATTTTTTTGCCATATCTCTGGTTCCTCGCGCTTAGGCCATGAACGGCATGTTGAATTTCTTCAACAGCGACTTGGCTTCTGCATCGGTCTTCGCGGTGGTG
>JALQUU010000197.1 GCA_023260655.1 Paracoccaceae bacterium
GAGGGTTTCGAGAACTGCGAAGAGGCGCGAATGCTTTTGCAGGAGGCGGGCAATGGCATAAAGCGCGCGGGCGCGGGCATGGGCATCTTTGGCCCATTTGGCCTGCGCCTTGCGGGCGGCGCGCACGGCGGCGTCCACATCGGCCTGCGTGCCTTGGGTGATATGCGCCAAGATCTCGCCGGTGGCCGGGTTTTTCGAGGCGAAAGTCTCGCCGGGGGCGGTGAACTTGCCGTCGATGAAATGGCCGAAGCGGCCGCCCATATTGACAAGCCACGCCAGCGCCTCGGCGGCGCTTTCGGGGGCGGGGCCATAGTCCATCGTGTCGAAAATGTCCTTGACGGTCATGCGCTTATCCCATCGCGTGGCGCCACTGGGCGGAATAGGCGCCGGTGACGTAATGTTCGAGTTGCCGTTCGATATCGCCCAGAAGGCTCGAGGCGCCGAAGCGGAAAAGATCGGGCTGAAGCCAGCGGTTGCCGAGCTCATCCTTCATCAGTGAGAGATAGACGAGCGCATCCTTGGCCTTGGAGATGCCGCCCGCGGGCTTGTAGCCGACCTTGAAGCCGGTGCGGGCCTCGTAATCGCGGATGGCGCGGATCATGGTGAGCGAGACAGGAAGGGTCGCGTTGATCGGTTCCTTGCCGGTCGAGGTCTTGATGAAATCGGCGCCGGCCATCATGCAGAT
>JALQUU010000198.1:0-243 GCA_023260655.1 Paracoccaceae bacterium
CGTTTTCAAGCCGCCTGATCCAATCGTCCCGCCAGTCGTTGCGGAGCATCGGATCGGGCGGGCGCGAGGAATAGGAAAGCATGACCGCGCCCCAGCCGAGGTTTTCCCCAAGAAGGCAGCCGCCCTTGAAATGAATGTCGTCTGCAAAACGGTCGGTCGTCGAACATACTGTGATCACCGCCTTCAGCGCAGGCGGCCGCAGCGCGGCGGTTTGCAGACAATTGAACCCGCCCCAGCTCTTGC
>JALQUU010000198.1:253-666 GCA_023260655.1 Paracoccaceae bacterium
GGCTGGGCGGCCAGCCAGGCGATCACCTCGCAAGCGTCCGACAATGCCTGCGCGGTGTATTCGTCGGCCATCAACCCTTCGCTGTCGCCGTTGCCGCGCATATCGACCCGCACGGCGGCATAGCCGTGCCCTGCGAAATAAGGATGCATCAGCTCGTCGCGCGGCAGGGTTCCGTCGCGCTTGCGGTAGGGGATGTATTCAAGAATGGCCGGAACAGGATCAAGAGGGGCATCCTTCGGCATCCAGACCCGCGCGGACAGCCGGCACCCGTCACCAAGGATGATCCCTTGATCCGGAATCTCCGTGACTTCGCATGGGAAATCGGTGACGTGACCCATCTTGCTCCAAACTCCTGTGGCTCTCGATCAGACTAGGGGGGAAAATCCAATACTGCCAAGTATTCAGAGATACAC
>JALQUU010000199.1 GCA_023260655.1 Paracoccaceae bacterium
ACGCAACTGAGCGCCGAGGGCTACCAGACCAGCAAGACCTTCGATGGCGCCGACATCGTCATCGTCAACACCTGCGGCTTCATCGACGACGCCGTCAAGGAGAGCCTGGACACCATCGGCGAGGCCCTGGCCGAGAATGGCAAGGTGATCGTGACCGGCTGCCTGGGCGCGCGCAAGGACGAATCCGGCCGCAACATGGTCGAGGGCGTGCACCCCTCGGTGCTCGCCGTCACCGGCCCGCACGCGACGCAGGAGGTGATGGACGCGGTGCACCAGCACCTGCCCAAGCCGCACGATCCCTTTGTGGACCTGGTGCCGGCGCAGGGCATCAAGCTCACGCCGCGCCACTACGCCTACCTCAAGATCAGCGAGGGCTGCAACCACCGCTGCACCTTCTGCATCATCCCCTCGCTGCGTGGCGACCTGGTGAGCCGCCCGGTCGGCGAGGTGCTGACCGAGGCGCGCAAGCTGTTCGAGGCCGGCGTCAAGGAACTGCTGGTGGTGAGCCAGGACACCTCGGCCTACGGCGTCGACGTCCAGTACCGCACCGGCTTCTGGGACGGCAAGCCGGTCAGGACCCGCATGTACGACCTGGTCAGGACGCTGGGCGAGATGGCGCGCGGCTACGGCGCCTGGGTGCGGCTGCACTATGTCTACCCCTATC
>JALQUU010000200.1 GCA_023260655.1 Paracoccaceae bacterium
GGTAGGTCAGGTAAACATGCACCGTGCTGAGCTGCAGCATCGTTATGAAATGCTGGTACGGCACATGGCCCAGGAAATGCACCCGCGCCCAGTCGGCATCCGGGATCTGCGGTCGCACCTCGTCGATGAAGATCTGCTTCCAGCTGCGCTTGCCATAGCGGGCCTGGTCGGGCCGCGCGCCATAGCTGACATCGTCGCCGCCGACGATCAGCACGCGCGCCTTGGGCCGGCGCCGGAGGATCTCGGGCAGCGCACGCATGAAGACATGGTAGCCGCGATAGGGCTCGAGCTGGCGGTTGACGAAGGTGATGACCTCGTCCTGCCGCGTCAGCGCGATCGAGCCCGACGCGGTCTTGAGCGTCAGCCTGGCATCGGCATTGGGCGCGATCGCGCGCGTGTCGATGCCGTCATGCACCACCGTGATGCGGTCGCGGAACGGCCGCGGAAAGGTGCTGGCCTGCCACTCGGTCGGCGAGATCGCCGCGTCGGCAGTCTCGAAATGCAGCAGGTTGTTGAGGTTCTTCAGGTGCAGCCGGCAGGCGTCGCCATCAGGGTCCGCGACCGGGAACTCGGGGTCGAAGCCGATGTCGGTCCCCCGCGACTGGTAATAGAACTCGCTGTAGAGGCCGAGCTTGGCCGCAGGCCAGACGTCCTTC
>JALQUU010000019.1 GCA_023260655.1 Paracoccaceae bacterium
CCTCGAAAAGAGGCAGCCGCGCAGACGGGTCAGGCAGCAGAGCGCCGGGGAGGGACTGCCAGGCGCCCTCGAGTAGACGCCCAGAGGCCGGGGTATCAGTCACGGCGTCGAGCGCGCCGTAGCCGGCATCCTCGGTATAGCTGACTCGATGCCACTTAGACGTGCCCCACGTCGCGCCGCCCGGCGTCGCGTGTCCCCAGTCGATCCGATACGTCGCCGCGCCAGCCACGCCGATCGCCCCATACGCGACGAGATGCCAGGGAGGCCTGTGGCGGCGATTTGGGCCATGAGGTCGGCGTTCTGGGCGGGGTAGGGCTGGTCGATCCCGCCGGGGAGGATGGCGACGGTTCCGGTGGGGAGTGCGCCTTCGTGGGCGGCGGCGTCGATGCCGCGGGCGAGGCCGAAGACGATGGTGAAGCCTGCCGCGCCGAGGTCTTGCGCGAGGCGGCGGGCCATGCGGAGGCCGAGCGAGGATGCGGTGCGCGCGCCGATCAGTGAAAGCGTGGGGCGGGAGAGAAGCGCAGCGTCGCCCTTGATCCAGAGCATCGGGGGCGGATCGGGTAAGTCATTGAGCGCGGAGGGATATTCGGCGCTGCCGTGGAAGACGGGGCGCGCGCCTGCGGCGTGGCCGCGCTTAAGTTCCGCGCGGGCGACGGCGGCGGGGCAGGGGGTGTATTCAGTGAGGCCTGCTTCTTTGGCGCGTTCGGGCAGATGGGCGAGTGCGGCTTGAGCGCTGCCCTGCTCGGAGAGGAGCTTGAAGAAGGTGGCGGGGCCGATGCGGGAAGAGCGCAAGAGGCGGACCCATGCGACACGGTCATCTTCCGTGGTGGGTGGGAGTGGGGGGTGAGTGGAGAGATGAGAATCTCCGGTCATCATGGCTCCGCTTCTTGCAGGGTCTTGGTAAACCGGGGCTGGTTAATGCGGGATTAATGCCAGATGGGGGGTCGTAAAGATTCTGGCGGGTTCTTTCTAAGCTATTGAAAAGGCGTATTAAGTAATTTGGGGAGCGATTTCCGAAGGGTATGGATTGCGTATGGCAAGTGTATGGATTGCGTCATGACGCTTCGGGCCAAACAGGGCGATTAACCCTGCGCGCGGCGGGAATCGGGGGAAGGGAATCGGAACGCTCTCGGACGGCTTTCCGAGGGAGGTCTATTCCGGGAAGCGGAAGGTTTCAGGGCTGAAGCGGCGGAGGAAGTGCCAGTAGAGCACGCCGAAAGGGGGGCCGAAGATCAGGAAGATGCCGAGGGGGCGGCCATCGAGGCTGCCGAGGATGAGGCCGAGGGCGAGGCCTGTGAGGAGCGCTGTGGCCCAGCCGCCTTTACCGATTTTCAAGGCGAGGTAGGCGATGAGTGCGCCAGACAGGAGGCCGAAGGGCGAGATAAAGGGCGAATAGAAAAGAAAGAGGCCGATGGCGAAGAAGACGGCCCAGATTTGTTCAAGAAAAGGGATCAGGCCTTTTAGCGCGAGCGCACTTAGAATGAGGCCTGCGCCGATCAGGAAAGGCAGGCCACATGCGCAGACGAGTGCCAAGAGCACGTCGCGCCAGCGGGGCTGTTTGGCCGGGAGCGGTGTGGCGAAGGCGCTCGCCCACATGGCTCAGGCCGCCGAGCCGCCGACGGTGAGCCCGCCGATCAGGAGGGTGGGTTGGCCGACGCCGACGGGCACCCATTGGCCTGCCTTGCCGCAATTGCCCATGCCGGGGTCGAGCGACATGTCATTGCCGATGGCGCGGATGTTTTGCAGCGCGGTTGCGCCGTCACCGATCAGGGTTGCGCCTTTGATCGGCTCTCCGACGACGCCGTTCCGCACGCGGAAGGCTTCGGTGCAGGAGAAGACGAATTTGCCGTTGGTGATATCGACCTGCCCGCCGCCGAAGCCGACGGCCCAGATACCATCCTTGAGGCATGAGAGGATATTGGCGGGGTCTTCGGAGCCGCCCAGCATATAGGTGTTTGTCATGCGGGGCATGGGGGCGTGGGCGTAGCTTTCGCGGCGTCCGTTGCCGGTGGGTTTGACGCCCATGAGGCGGGCGTTCTGGCGGTCTTGCATGTAGCCGACGAGGATGCCGTCTTCGATGAGGGTGTTTTTGGCCGAAGGCGTGCCTTCGTCATCAACGGTGATGGAGCCGCGACGGTCTGGGATGGTGCCGTCATCCAGAACGGTGACGCCGGGGGCAGCGATGCGTTTGCCCATGAGGCCTGCGAAGGCGGAGGTGCCTTTGCGGTTGAAGTCGCCCTCAAGGCCGTGGCCGATGGCTTCGTGCAGGAGGATGCCGGGCCAGCCGGGGCCGAGGACGACATCCATGACGCCTGCGGGGGCGGGGCGGGCTTCGAGATTGACGGCGGCGACGCGGAGCGCCTCGCGGGCCTTGGCCTGCCAGTTTTCGGGGGAAAGGATGCCTTCGGGGCCAGTGCGGCCGCCGCCGCCTGCCGATCCGGTTTCACGGCGGCCGTTTTCCTCGACGATCACGGAGACGTTTAGGCGGACCATGGGGCGCGTGTCGGTGACGAGGGTGCCATCGGGGCGGAGGATGGCGACTTCCTGAATGGAGGCCGAGACCGAGGCGGTGCATTGCACAACGCGGGGGTCAAGGGCGCGGGCGTAGGCGTCGATCTCGCGGAGGGTTTCGACTTTGACGCCTAAGGGGGCGGCAGCGATGGGGTCGGCATCTGTATATAGGCGGCGGTTGGTATGGGCGGGGGTTTCGGCCAAGGTGCCGCCGCCTGCGCCGATGGCCAGACGCGCGGTGGAAACGGCGCGGGCGAGGGCGGCTTCGGAAAGATCGGTGGAATGGGCATAGGCAGAGGTTTCGCCATGCACGGCCCGGAGGCCGAATCCCTCGCCTGCGTCATAGGAGGCGGTGCGAATCCGGCCATCATCGAGCACGAGGGCTTCGGAACGGCGGCGTTCAAGGAAAAGTTCGCCATCATCGGCGCCACGGGTGGCTTCCTCCAGATGGCGGAGCGCGGTTTCGCGGCTGAGAGCGGTATCAAAGGGGCGAAATGCGTCTGTCATGGTAGTTCCTCGGGTTCTTTCGGGAAGATGGACCGCGAGGGCGCGGGGTGCAATGGCGCTCAGAAAAATTGATCTGGATCAAAAAAGCGTCTCTTTGACGCGGGACGGAATGTTGCGCCAGACGCCGGAATGTGGTTTGACCCCCATCAAACCGGAGGGGGGCGTCTGCCTTCTCGCCCGCATGAGCTATATGCAGGTTACGTTCCGGCGTTGAACGACCAAAAGAAGACCACCAGGACCAGGGTGTCAGACATGAAACTTATGAATAAACTTTCGGCGGCCTTTGTGGCGGCACTCGCGGCTCCGGCGGCGATGGCGCAGGAGCTTGTTGGCCGTCCTGTTGACAAGGCGCTGGGTTTCCAGCCCGCCGCAACCGAGCTTGCACGTGACCTGCAGTGGCTTGACCATATGATCCTCGTGATCATCACCGCGATCACGATTTTCGTCTGCGCTCTGCTTGCGATCGTGATCGTGCGCTACAACAAGCGTGCGAACCCGAACCCCGGCAAGTTCACCCATAACTCGCCGCTGGAAATCGCGTGGACGCTCGGCCCGATCCTGATCCTCGTCTTCATCGGTGCCTTCTCTCTGCCGATCCTGTTCAAGCAGCAGGAAATCCCGCAGGGCGACATCACCATCAAGGTGACGGGCTACCAGTGGTACTGGGGTTACGAATACGTTGACGCAGAAGTGGCCTACGACAGCTACATGATCGGTGCTCCGGCAACCGGTGGCGATAACCGCCTGACCGCGGAAGTCGAAGAGCAGCTCGTGGCGGCTGGCTACACCAAGGACGAGTTCCTGCTCGCGACCGACACAGCTGTTGTGGTGCCCGTGGGCAAGGTTATCGTGATGCAGCTCACCGGCGCGGACGTGATCCACTCGTGGACCATCCCGGCCTTCGGTGTGAAGCAGGACGCGGTTCCGGGTCGTCTTTCGCAGCTGTGGTTCAAAGCCGAGAAAGAAGGCGTGTTCTTCGGCCAGTGCTCCGAACTTTGCGGCCAGGCGCATGCCTATATGCCTATCACTGTGAAAGCGGTTTCGGAAGAAGCCTATGCCAAGTGGCTTGAAGCCTCGAAGGCTGAAGGCGGCTACGTCGAAGTGGCTTCGCTGAACTAAGGCGGGGGCTTCGGCCCTTCCTTTCAAGAGACTGGCGGGGCGCTATGGTGCGCCCCTTCAAACAGGCAGAAAGCGGTAGCGAGATGAGCGACGCGACGATCAATCAGACGGGTTCGAACACGGGGGAAGCTGGCTTCGGCGATTACTTCGCCCTGCTCAAGCCGCGTGTGATGTCGCTCGTGGTGTTCACGGCGCTCGTGGGCCTCGCGGCGGCACCGGTCGCGGTGCATCCGATGGTGGCTTTCGCCTCGATCCTGTTCATCGCAGTGGGCGGCGGCGCTTCGGGCGCGCTGAACATGTGGTGGGATGCCGATATCGACCGGGTGATGAAGCGCACAGCGCGCCGCCCGGTTCCATCGGGCAAGGTGACGGCGGATGAGGCGCTGGCCGTGGGGCTGACGCTTTCGGTGATGTCTGTGGTGATGCTGTGGCTGGCCGCTGGGCCGGTGGCGGCGGGGCTTCTGGCCTTCACCATCTTCTTCTATGCGGTCGTTTACACGATGTGGCTGAAGCGCTCGACGCCGCAGAACATCGTGATTGGTGGCGCGGCGGGGGCTTTCCCTCCATTGATCGGCTGGGCTGTGGCAACGGGTGGGGTTTCCATCGAGTCCGTGCTGATGTTCTCGCTCATCTTCATGTGGACTCCGCCGCATTTCTGGGCGCTCGCGCTCTTCATGAATTCCGATTACGAGAACGCAGGCGTTCCGATGCTGACCGTGACCCACGGCCGCAAGGTGACGCGCAAGCATATCCTCGTTTATACGATCCTTCTGGCGCCCGTGGCGCTGGGCCTCTGCTTCACCTCCATCGCCGGCCCGACCTATATCGCGGCGGCCGTGATCCTGAACGCGCTCTTCCTCAAGGTTGCGGTGGATATCTGGCGGCGCGACGAGGCAGCGGCGGAAGCCGACAAATACAAGGCTGAGAAGAATTTCTTCAAACTCTCGCTCGCCTATCTTTTCCTGCATTTCGGCGCGATCCTGATCGACGCTTCGCTCAAATCCTGGGGGATCTGGGGATGAGCGGCTTCCGGGAACCGCATGAGCTGCACAAGCGCCGTGGCGGCCTGAATATCGGGGTCGGCGTGGTGCTGGCGCTTTTCGTTGCCGTGGTCTTCGGGCTGACGGTGGCCAAAGTATCGACCGGGGGCTTCCAGATGAACCCCGGCGGAAACATGGGACAGTCGCAATCGCAAACAGGCGGAGGCAACTGAGCATGGACGGAAAGACGAAGACGGTTTTGCAGACGGCGGGCGTGGTGGTGCTGATGGGCGGCCTCGCGTGGGCCTCTGTGCCGTTCTACGACTGGTTCTGCCGCGTGACGGGCTTTGGCGGGGTGCCGCAGGTCAACGACATGGCGGCGACCGAGGTTCTGGAGAAGACCATCAAGGTGCGGTTCGACGGATCGATTCACGCGGGGATGCCGTGGGAGTTCAAGCCGGTCGTGCGCGAGATGGAGTTGAAGATCGGGGAAACCGGGCTGGCGTTCTACGAGGCCTATAACCCGACCGACCGCGTTGTGGCGGGTTCGGCATCTTATAACGTGACGCCTTACGAGGCGGGCGGCTTCTTCACCAAGATCCAGTGCTTCTGCTTTGAAGAGCAGGTGCTGCAACCGGGCGAGCGGGTGCAGATGCCCGTAACGTTCTATGTGGATCCGGCGATCGTTGAGGACCGGGACGCGAAATACGTGCATACGATCACGCTGTCGTATACATTCTACGAAATCGATCTTCCGGAGAAGGCTGCTGGCCTCGCGACGGAAGCCGTAAAACAAGTGAACTGACTTTAAGATCGGGAAAGGCCACGAGGGAAACATGGCTCACGCTAAAAACCACGATTACCACATTCTGGCGCCGTCGCTCTGGCCGCTGCTTGGCGCTATTGCCGGCTTCGTCATGCTGTTCGGCGCGGTGCTGTTCTTCCACGACCACGGCCCGTGGATGCTGCTGGCGGGCTTCGTCGGCGTGCTCTACGTGATGTTCGGCTGGTGGGCTGACGTTGTGGCGGAAAGCCAGATCGGCGACCACACTCCGGTCGTTCGCCTTGGCCTGCGCTATGGCTTCATCCTCTTCATCATGTCGGAAGTCATGTTCTTCTCGGCTTGGTTCTGGTCGTTCTTCAAGCACGCCATCTACCCGATGAACCCCGATGGCATCTCGCCGATCGTGGACGGTGTGTGGCCGCCCGCGGGTATCGAGACCTTCGATCCGTGGCACCTGCCGCTGATCAACACGCTGATCCTCTTGTGCTCGGGTGCTGCCGCAACTTGGGCGCACCACGCGCTGGCGCATGAGAACAACCGCAAGGACTTCAAGAACGGTCTGATCGTTTCGATTATTCTGGGTGCCATCTTCACCGTGTTCCAGGCCTACGAATACAGCCACGCAGCTTTCGGCTTCGCAGGCAACATCTATGGCGCGAACTTCTTCATGGCGACCGGTTTCCACGGTTTCCACGTGGTTGTCGGCACCATTTTCCTCTTCGTCTGCCTCGTCCGCGCCTACCGCGGCCACTTCACTCCGGAGCGCCATGTGGGTTTCGAAGCGTCGGCTTGGTACTGGCACTTCGTGGACGTCGTCTGGCTCTTCCTCTTCGCAGCCGTTTACATCTGGGGCGGCTGAGCCTGAGGCGCTTTGCTTCTTCCGGAGCAGGCAGAAACAAAATAAGAGGGCGCGCGGGTTTCGCGCGCTCTTTTCTTTAGGGCGTCCGGGTTTGGAGACATCATATGCGCTTCGTGCTTCCTTTGCTGTTCGGGATCTTCGGCTGTGCGGTTCTGGTGTCGCTGGGCCTCTGGCAGGTGCAGCGGTTGGCGTGGAAGGAAGGCATTCTGGCCGAGATTGAAGCGCGCATCCATTCGGAGCCTGCGGCCTTGCCTTTGGCTGTGACCGAGGCGGACCGGTATTTGCCGGTGGCGCTGGAGGGCAAGATCGGCGCGGACGCGTTGCGGGTTCTGGTGAGCCAGAAGCAGGTGGGCGCGGGGTATCTGGTGATTTCGGCTTTCGAGATGGCAGACGGGCGGCGTGTTCTCTTGGATCGCGGTTTCGTGCGGCTTGAGGCGGCAATCCCCGAGGGCGGCGCTGTTGCGGTGAAGGGGAATGTGCATTTCCCGGACGAGCGGGTGAGCGCGACGCCGGAAAATGACGAGGCGAAGAACATCTGGTTTGCGCGCGATGTGGCGCGGATGGCGGAGGTTTTGGGCACCGAGCCTGTTTTGGTCGTGGCGCGCGAGGTGAGCCCGCCGGAAGCGGGGATCGCGCCTTTGCCTGTGGATACCGCGCATATTCCCAACGATCACCTTGGATATGCGGTGCAATGGTTCGGTTTGGCCGTTGTGTGGGCCGCGATGACCGGATACTTCCTGTGGCGCAATCGCCGGACTGCGAAAGGCTGAGTTGATGAAATACGTATCCACCCGGGGCCGTGCGCCCGTGCTGTCGTTCGAAGAGGCCATGATGACGGGCCTCGCGCGGGACGGGGGGCTTTACCTGCCCGAGAGCATTCCGGTGATGAGCGCAGACGAGATCGCGGCGCTGGAAGGCCTGCCCTATGAGGAGGTGGCGTTCCGCGTGATGTGGCCGTTCCTTGGTGGAGCGTTTACGGAAGCCGAATTCCGCGAGATTCTGGCGCGCGCTTACAAGGGTTTTGCCCATGAGGCGAAAGCGCCTCTGAAGCAGCTCGCGCCGGGGCATTTCCTGTTGGAGCTGTTCCACGGGCCGACGCTGGCGTTCAAGGATTTCGCGATGCAGCTCATCGGGCAGATGATGCAGGCGTCGCTGGCGAAGTCGGGCAAGCGGATCACCATCGTGGGGGCGACCTCGGGTGATACGGGATCGGCGGCGATGGAAGCGTTCCGTGGGCTCGAGAATGTGGATGTGTTCATCCTCTACCCGCATGGCCGCGTTTCGGATGTGCAGCGCCGCCAGATGACGACGCCTTCGGAAGCGAATGTGCATGCCTTGGCGATTGACGGCACCTTCGACGACGCGCAGGCGCGGGTGAAGGATATGTTCAACGACTTCGACTTCCGCGACGAGGTGGGCTTAGCTGGTGTGAATTCGATCAACTGGGCGCGGGTGTTGGCGCAGGTGGTGTATTACTCCACCTCCGCAGTTTCGCTGGGTGCGCCGCATCGCAAGGTGAGCTTCACGGTGCCGACGGGCAATTTCGGGGATATTTTCGCAGGCTACATCGCCAAGGAAATGGGCCTGCCGATCGAACGCCTCGTGGTGGCGACGAACCAGAACGACATTCTGCACCGTTGCCTTTCGACGGGTGCTTACATTCCCGATGGCGTGCGGCCTTCGATCAGCCCGTCGATGGATATTCAGGTGTCGTCGAACTTCGAACGCGCGCTCTACTTCGCCTATGGCAAGGATGGCGCGGCGGTTTCGGAGTTGATGGACGAGTTGAAAGCGGGTGGCTTTACGCTGTCACAGGGCGTGAAGGATGCTTTGGCGGCGGCGTTTGATTCCGGGCGCTGCTCGGAAGATGAAACGAGCGCCACGATCACGCGGGTGTTGGGCGCGTCGGCAGAGCTTCTCTGCCCGCATTCGGCTGTGGGTGTGAAGGTGGCGGACGAGCAGCGGGTGCAAGGCGTGCCGATGATCACGCTGGCCACGGCGCATCCGGCGAAATTCCCCGATGCGGTGGAAGCAGCGACGGGGCTGCGCCCCGGCCTGCCGCCGCATATGGCGGACCTTTTCGAGCGCCCCGAGCGGGTGACGCGGATTGCCAATGATCTGGGCGCGCTGGAAGCGCATGTGCGGGAGCATCGCCGGAAGTGACCGTTCGCCTCGACACACTCTCCAACGGGTTTCGCGTGGTCACCGAGCATATGCCGGGGCTGCAATCGGCCTCCATCGGCGTCTGGGTGGCGGCAGGGGCGCGGGACGAGCGCTCCGAGCAGAACGGCATCGCGCATTTCCTTGAACATATGGCGTTCAAGGGCACGGCGCGGCGCACGGCTTTGCAGATTGCCGAGGAAATCGAGGATGTGGGCGGCTATCTGAACGCCTACACGAGCCGCGAAAGCACCGCCTATTACGCGCGGGTGCTCGAAGCGGATGTACCGCTGGCTTTGGATGTGATCGCGGATATCGTGCTCAATCCGGCGTTCGACCCGAACGAGATCGAGATCGAGCGCGGGGTGATCCTGCAAGAGATCGGGCAGGCCTATGACACGCCCGACGATATCATTTTCGACTGGCTGCAAGAGGCGGCTTACCCCGAACAACCCATCGGGCGCACCATTCTGGGCCCCGAAGAATGCGTGAGCGCGTTCCATGCCGATGACTTCCGCCTCTTCGTGCGCGAGCATTACGGGCCGGGGCAGATGATCCTCGCGGCGGCGGGTGCCGTGGATCACGATGCGCTGGTGAAAGAGGCCGAGAAGCTTTTCGGGCATATGGCGCCTTTGAACGTGAAGCCTTTCGACAAGGCGCGGTTCATTGGCGGCGAAGCGCGGCATGTGAAGAAGCTTGAGCAGGCGCATGTGGCTTTGGCCTTCGAAGGCCCGGCCTATCGCAGCAAGGATATCTACACGACCCAGATCTATTCAGGGGCTTTGGGGGGCGGCATGTCTTCGCGGCTCTTCCAGGAGATCCGCGAAAAGCGCGGGCTTTGCTATTCGATCTGGAGCCAGGCGGGTGCCTATGACGATACCGGCCTGATGACGATCTATGCGGGCACTTCGGCCGAGGATCTGGGCGATCTGATGCGGATCACCATCGACGAGATGAAGCGCGCCGCCGATGATATGAGCGAGGCGGAAGTGCGCCGCGCGCAGGCGCAGATGAAGGCGGGGATGCTGATGGGGCTGGAAAGCCCGTCGTCGCGCGCAGAACGCTTGGCACGCATGGTGCAGGTCTGGGACCGTGTGCCGGAGCTTTCGGAAGTGGTCGAGAAGATCGACGCGGTGAGCGTGGCCGATGTGCGCGCCCATGCTGAAGAAATGGCGGTGCGGGCGTCGATGGCGCTGGCGCTCTACGGGCCGGTGAAGAAAGCGCCGAACCTTGAGGCATTGAAGGAGCGGCGGGCGGCCTGATGATCTTCGCGCGAAAGAAAGTGCGGATCGAAACAGAGCGGCTCACGCTGCGCCTTTTGCAGCATTCCGATATGGCAGAGTGGGTGGAGCTTCGGCGGGGGAGCATGGACTTCCTTTCGCCGTGGGAACCCTTGTGGGCGGTGGATCACCTGACGCGGAAGGGGTTTTCCAATCGGGTCTATTGGGGGCAGCGCTCGGTTCTTCAGGGCAATGCGGTGCCCTTGGTGCTGGCGCGGCGGGAAGACGGGCGGCTCCTCGGCGGGATTACCCTCGACAATATACGGCGCGGGCCGTCGAAGGCGGGCACGCTCGGCTATTGGATCGGGCAGGAGCATGCGCGCAACGGCTATATGCGCGAGGCGCTGGTGGCGATGGTGCATCACGCGTTCCACAATCTCGACCTGAGCCGCCTCGAAGCGGCCTGCCTGCCGGAAAACGCGCCCTCGCGCGGGCTTCTGGAAAAATCGGGCTTCAAATACGAGGGCGTGGCGCAGAGCTATCTCGAGATCAACGGACGCTGGCGGACGCATGTGCTTTACGCAGCGCTGCGGCTGGACCGGCGCGGGCGCACCGGGCTCGACTGAGCGAAAAATGTTGGATTTTGGGTAAGCGCGCCTTCCGTGCTAGGCTTTGTCCGAGCCGAACGGGAGAGCCGCGATGCTGCGCCTATGGATCTTTCTGCTGATCTTGCCGGGAATGGTATGGGCCGAAGGGCGGCGGCCCAGCCATTGCATCGCGATTGCCGATGCGCTTCCCAGCGCGGCTTTCGTGCAGAAGGCGGCGTTCAGCGATCCCGTGCCGGAAGGCCTCGTGCGGATCAGCTATATCGACCACTCGATGTTCCTCATCGGCACAGCGGGCGGTTTGCGCGCCGTCACCGATTACAACGGCTGGACGGGGCTCATCGATGAGGTGCCCGATGTGGTGACGATGAACCACGCTCACGGCACCCATTGGACAGCCGCGCCCGATCCGCGCATTCCCCATGTGCTGAAAGGCTGGGGCGATGCAGAGGGGCCCGCCGATCACCACCTCGATCTCGGAGAAATGCTGGTCCGGAACGTGCCCACCGATATCCGCAGAGGCGCAGGCGGGGTGGAAACCGGCGGCAATTCGATCTTCGTTTTCGAAGTGGAAGGGCTTTGCATCGGCCATCTGGGCCATCTCCATCACGAACCCGATGCGGCGCAATACGCAGCACTCGGGCGGCTCGATGTAGTAATGGTGCCCGTAGATGGCGGCATGACGCTCGATCTGCCGACGATGATCCGCGTGGTTGAGCGCCTGCGCTCGTCGGTCGTGATCCCGATGCACTGGTTCGGCCCGCATACGCTGAGCCTTTTCCTCGGTGGCCTCTCCGAACGCTTCGCCGTGGAAATACGGCGCGGGGCGTCGATCGAGGTCGGGCTCAGAACGCTGCCGGGTCGACCCACTGTCGTGGTTCTCCAGCCGATGTTTCTCAGCGAATAATACCGCGTCCATACTCTTGCTTTCGGAAATATCCCGGGGGGTGAGGCCCTTCAGGGCCGAGGGGGGGCAGCACCCCCCAGTTTGATCGCGGAGGTTCTGGACCTTGCCTCGCGCTGTGCTAATCCTTTCGCCATGACAGTCACAACTCTCCCCCCCGATTTCCTTTCCGCGCTCGAAGCCCAGTTAGGCCCGAAAGCGGTGCGTGCGGTCGAGCCGCGTTATCTTGAAGAGCCGCGCGGGCGTTGGGCGGGGCAGGCGGCGGCGGTGATTGCGCCGGCGAAAACCGAAGAGGTGGCCGTGGCGCTCAAGGCCTGCAACGAGGCAGGCGTGGGCGTGATCCCTTACTCGGGCGGCACGGGCCTTGTGGGCGGGCAGATCATGCCGGACGGGGCGGGGGCGATCCTTCTGTCGATGGAGCGGATGACGGCCATCCGTGCGGTTTACCCTGAGGAAAACGTGCTGATCGCGGAAGCGGGCGCGATCCTTGAAAATGTGCACGAGGCGGCGGAGGCGGTGAACCGGCTTTATCCCTTGACCATTGCTTCGAAAGGTTCAGCGCGGGTGGGCGGGCTTCTGGCCTGTAATGCGGGTGGCGTGAATGTGCTGCGTTATGGCAATGCGCGCGATCTTTGCCTCGGGCTTGAGGTGGTCTTTGCCGACGGCACGATCTGGCACGGGCTGTCGCGGCTCAGGAAGGACAATACGGGCTATGATTTGCGGAACCTCATCGTGGGCTCCGAAGGCACTCTGGGGGTGATTACGGCGGCTTCGCTGAAGTTGGTGCCGCGCCCTGCGGGGGAAGGCACGGCGCTGATGGTGGTGCCGAGCCCTGAGGCGGCGCTGAAGCTTCTGGCGCTCGCGCGTGACCATATGGGCGAGGCGGTGAGTGCGTTCGAATTGATGAGCGGGATGGGGCTGCGGTTTCTCGAAGACAAGCTGCCCGACCTGCGCCACCCCTTCGAAGAGCCGCCTGAATGGTTCGTGCTGATCGATTTGGGCTTGGCGAAGGGGTTGGACCCGGCGGAAGCCTTGGAGGCGCTGTTCGCGGACGCTTTCGAGGCGGAGTTGGTCATTGACGGGGTGATCGCGCAATCTGAGGCGCAGCGGCACGAGTTCTGGGAGGTGCGCGAGCAGATCCCCGAAGCGAACCGCCGTGTGGGGGCGATTTCCTCGCATGATATTTCCGTGCCTCTGGGCGAGATTGCCGAGTTCATCCGCCGCGCGGATGTGCATTTCGCCGCGATGGGCGATGTCAGGATCAATTGCTTCGGCCATCTGGGCGACGGCAATCTGCATTACAACGTCTTCCCGGCGGAGGGGCGGACGAAAGCGGACTATCTCGACCGCCGCGACGCGATCAAGACGGCCGTGCATGACATCAGCCATGCTTTGGGAGGATCACATTCGGCGGAGCACGGGATCGGGCGTTTGAAGGTCAAGGATATGGTGACCTATGGTGATCCGGTGAAGATCGCGATCATGCGCGAGATGAAGCGGGTTTTGGACCCGAAGGGCATTCTCAACCCGGGGGCGGTTCTGGGCTGATCGGCCCCACCCCGCATAGACGTGAGGGGCTCTGCCCCTCACACTCCCCGGGATATTTGGACCAATATGAAAGGTGAGGCGATGGGCGAGGCGGTAATCGGGATTATTGGCGGTTCGGGTGTTTACGACATCGAGGGCCTCGAAGGGGCGGAATGGGTGACGGTAGAGGGGCCTTGGGGCGCGCCGTCGGACCAGTTTCTGGTCGGGTATCTGCGGGGCGTGAAGATGGTGTTCCTGCCGCGCCACGGGCGGGGCCATGTGCATTCGCCAGGCTCCGTGCCCTATCGCGCCAATATCGATGCGTTGAAGCGTTTGGGCGTGACGGATGTGATTTCCGTTTCTGCCGTGGGCTCGTTCCGCGAGGAGATGGCACCGGGGCATTTCGTGGTGGTGGACCAGTTCATCGACCGGACCTTTGCGCGGGAGAAATCCTTCTTCGGGCCGGGTTGCGTGGCGCATGTTTCTGTGGCGCATCCGACTTGCCCGCGGCTCTCAACGGCGTGCGCGGAGGCGGCTGAAGCCGCTGGTGTGACGGTCCATCGTGGTGGCACGTATCTGGCGATGGAGGGCCCGCAATTCTCGACGCTGGCGGAGAGCCGGATGTATCGCGAAAGCTGGGGTGCGGATGTGATCGGCATGACCAATATGCCGGAGGCGAAATTGGCGCGGGAGGCGGAGCTTTGCTATGCCTCGGTGGCGATGGTGACGGATTACGACAGCTGGCATCCCGAGCATGGCGAAGTGGATGTGACGAAGATCATTGCGACGCTGATGGGCAATGCCGGAAAGGCGCGCGAGATGGTGGCGGGGTTGCCCGAGCGCTTAGGTGGCGTGCGCGAGGCCTGCCCGCATGGCTGTGACCGGGCTTTGGAATACGCGATCCTGACGGCAGCGGAGAAGCGCGATCCGGCGGTTCTGGCCAAGCTCGATGCTGTGGCGGGCCGGGTGCTGTGATAGGGCGGATTTTCGGCATTCTGGCGCTGGCGCTGGCGCTTTGGGGCGCGGGGGCTGTGGCGCAGGAGTTTGTGCTGAGCGAGGGCGCGCTTTCGGACAATGATTTCTACCGTTTGGTGGCCTGTGCGGCACCGCCCGGGAAGGCCTGCCGGAAGCCCTTTGTGCGCTGGGCGGCGGATCGGCCACTCAGGGTGAGTATCGAACGGATCGATCCGGTTTTTCTGGGGGGCAAAACGAAGCGCGCGAAGGCTTCGTTGCAGCGGGCGATGCAGCGGATTGACGATGCGAGCGCGGGGCTTGCCTTGGTGCGGGTGCCGGAGGGGCAGGAGGCCGATATCCGCATTCTGTTCCTCGATATTCCGGCAGGTGGCAAGGTGGCGGGATCGGGGGTCGAGGGGCTTGACGGGCAGGTCTTGGGCGGCGCTTCGACGCGGGTGTGGTATAGTGGGGCGGCGCGACCGGGCGAGGAGACGGGGATCAAACGGGCGGCCATTGTGTTCTCGCGGACGCTCTCGATGCGGGCTTACGAGAGCGCGATGCTGGAGGAGTTGACGCAGGCCTTGGGATTGATGACCGATATCCGCAATCCCTGGTACAACACGCGCTCGATCTTTTCCGAAGACAGCAATGCGCGTAAGGATTTGGGCGTGCAGGATATCATGGTGTTGCAGCGCCATTATCCGCCGCGATGAGCTGAAGGAGCCGTTATGAAGACCGTCAAGGATTACATCCGCACCATCGTCGACTTTCCGCATGAGGGCATCCTTTTCCGCGATGTGACGACGCTTTTCGCCGATCCACGCGGGTTCCGAATGTGTATCGACCAGTTGTTGCACCCCTATGCTGGGCAGCGGATCGACAAGGTGGTTGGACTTGAAGCGCGCGGGTTCATTCTGGGGGGTGCTGTGGCGCATCAGCTGGGCTGCGGGTTCGTGCCGATCCGCAAGAAGGGGAAGCTGCCGGGAGCGGTGATCAGCGAGGAATACAAGCTCGAATACGGCGAGGCTGTGGTAGAGGTGCATGACGATGCGATCACCGCTGGCGAGACGATTTTGCTGGTGGATGACCTTCTGGCGACGGGAGGCACGGCGGAAGCCGGGATCAAGCTCGTGGAGCGGCTCGGTGGCGAGATCATGGGCTGCGCTTTCGTGGTGGATCTGCCGGAACTTGGCGGGCGCAAGAAGCTCGAGGCCATGGGCATGGCGGTGCATGTGCTCTGCGAGTTCGAGGGGCTTTAAGCCCGTCTTCGGATGAGTAGGACGGGTGCTGTCGCGCATTGACAGTGCGCGGCCTTCGCCTATTCTTGGATTTGGTATACCAAATTGGGCCGAGGGATCCTCGGGGGGAGAAACGCATGGCGCGGATGACGGTGGTCGGGCTGGGCTCGATGGGCATGGGTATGGCGAAATCGCTCGTGCGGGCGGGCCATACGGTTTCGGGTTTCGACGTGGTTGAAGGCCGCACTGAAGCGCTGGTGGCAGCGGGCGGCGTAGCCGCTGGCTTGGCGGAGGCGGCGACGGAAAGCGCTGTGGCGGTGATCGTGGTTCTGAACGCGGCGCAGACCGAAGCGGTACTGTTCGGGGCGGACGGGATTGCGCCGAAGATGCCGAAGGGCGGGGTGATCGTGTCTTGTGCGACGATCTCGCCGGAATTTGCGCGGGATATGGCAGCGCGGGCGGAGGCCTTAGGGCTGATGTATCTCGATGCGCCGATTTCGGGCGGGGCGGCGCGGGCGGCTTCGGGGGAGCTTTCGATCATGGCGTCGGGTTCGGAGGCGGCTTTTGCGGCGGCGAAGCCTGCATTGGATGCGATGGCGGCCGTAGTGCATGACTTGGGTCGCGAGATCGGGGGCGGGTCGGCGATGAAGGCGGTGAACCAGCTTTTGGCCGGATCGCAGATCGCGCTGATGGGCGAGGCTTTGGCCTTTGCGCTGAGCCAAGGGCTTGATTTGCGGCAGGTTTATTCGGTTATCACGCACTCGGCGGGGAATTCGTGGATGTTCCAGAACCGCGCGCCGCATGTGCTCGATGCCGATTACACGCCGCTTTCGGCGGTGAATATCTGGCTCAAGGACTTGGGGATCGTGAAGGATATCGCCTCAGCGGCCGGGGTGCCTGTGCCTTTGGTGGATACGGCGCTTGAGCAGTATCGCGCGGCGGCGGCGGCGGGGGATGGTGGCTTGGATGATGCCATCGTGACGAAGGTTTACACCCGCGCGGCAGGGCTCAAATTGCCGGGAGAGGCCTGATGCTTCTGGGCTGCATTGGCGACGATTTCACCGGATCGAGCGATCTGGGCAACACGCTGACCAAAGAGGGAATGCGTGTGGTGCAATATGTGGGCGTGCCCACGAAGCCTGCGGAAGCTTGGGTGGAAGCGGGGGTGGTGGCGTTGAAATCACGCTCGATCCCGGCGGCGGAAGCGGTGGCGCAGTCGCTGGCGGCCTTGGAGTGGCTCAGGGCGCAGGGCTGCACGCAGTTCCTCTTCAAATATTGCTCGACGTTTGACTCGACCGAGGACGGCAATATCGGCCCTGTGGCGGAGGCATTGGCGGAGGCTTTGGGGGCGGAGAAGATCATCTGCTGCCCGGCCTTTCCGGCGACGGGGCGGCGGGTGTTCATGGGGCACCTCTTTGTGGGCGACAAGCTTCTGAGCGAGAGCGGGATGCAGAACCATCCGCTGACGCCGATGACCGATCCGGATTTGCGGCGTGTGTTGGCGGCGCAGTGCAAGGGCAGTGTGGGGCATGTGGGCTATGCCGATGTGGCGCATGGGTTCGAAGGGGTTGCGGCGGCCTTGGAGCGCGAGGCGCAGGCGGGGCATCGCTTGGTGATCGCGGATGCCGTGACCGACAATGATCTGCGGGTGCTGGGGGCGGCGGCAGCGGAATTGCCGCTACTGACGGGCGGATCGGGGATTGCTTTGGGGCTTCCCGAGAACTTCCGCGAGAAGGGGCTTCTGGCGGGCACGGAAGGTGCGTGGCGGGGGCAGAACGGGCCAGCGGCGGCGCTGTCGGGCAGTTGCTCGATCGCGACGCGGGGCCAAGTGGCGGCGCATCGCGCGGCGGGGCATCCGTGCCGCGAAGTGACGGCGGAAGAGGCGCTTTCGGGAGCGGTGACGCCGGAGGCTTTGGCGGATTGGGCGCGGGCGGCGGGCGGTGTGCCGTTGATCTACTCGTCAGCGGAACCGGAAGTGGTGGCGACGGCGCAAAAGGCGCATGGGCGCGAGTTTGTGGCCTCGGCCTTGGAGGGCCTCTTCGCGGCGACGGCGCAGGCTTTGGTGGCGCGCGGTGTGACGCGGCTTATCGTGGCAGGCGGTGAGACCTCGGGCGCGGTGGTGGAGGCTTTGGCACCGGAAGCGCTGGCCATAGGCCCGGAGATTGATCCGGGCGTGCCTGTTGTGCGGGCGCGGGACTGGCTGGTGATGGCGTTGAAGTCGGGCAATTTCGGCTCGGAGGATTTCTTCGAGAAGGCCGCGCGGGTGATGGAGGGCGCGGTATGAGCGCGGAGGCGCGGCTTCGGGAAGATATTTGCCGCTTTGCCAAGTCGCTCTTTGATCGCGGGCTGACGCCGGGAGCCTCGGGGAATATCTCGGCGCGCACGGAAGATGGCGGGCTGTTGGTGACGCCGACGGGATCGAGTTTCGGTGATCTCGATCCGGCGCGGCTTTCGCGCTTCGATGCTGCGGGGCGGTTGATTGGTGGTGACGCGCCGACGAAGGAAATGCCCTTGCATCAGGCGTTTTACGAGACGCGGCATGGGGCGGGGGCGGTGGTGCACCTGCATTCCTGCCATGCGGTTGCGTGGAGCATGATGCCCGATGTGGACCCCGAAAACCTGCTTCCGCCGCTCACGGCCTATTCGGTGATGCGCTTGGGTAAGGTGCAGCTCTTGCCGTTTTTCCTGCCCGGTGATCCGGCGATGGGGCAGGCGGTGCGGGGGCTGGCGGGCAAGAGATCAGCTGTGGTGCTGGCCAATCACGGGCCGGTGGTGGCGGGCAAGGAATTGGCGGCCACGGTGCAGGCGATGGAAGAACTGGAAGAGACCGCGAAGCTCGCGATGCTGACGCGCGGGCATGGGGTGATCGGGCTGACACCGGAGCAGGTGCAGACGGTTGTGACGCGGTTTGACGTGGAGTGGGATTGATGCGGTTCTCGGCGAATATCGGGTTTCTTTATGCGGACCTCGCCTTGCCGGAGCGCATTCGCGCGGCGAAGCGGGACGGGTTTGACGCGGTGGAGTGCCATTTCCCCTATGCGGTGCCTGTGGCGGAGATGCGGGCGGCGTTGGAGGAAACGGGGCTCAAGATGCTTGGCCTCAACACGCGGCCCGGTGATGTGGCAGCGGGTGATTTCGGCTTGGCGGCACTGGCGGGGCGGGTGGACGAGGCCCGTGCAGCCATGCGCGAGGCGGTGGACTATGGCGCGGCGATGGGGGCAGGCGCGGTTCACGTGATGGCTGGAAAGACCGATGGCGGTGCGGCTGCAGAAGCGGCCTTTCGCGCCACATTGGACGAGGCTTGCGATCTGGCGGGGGCCAAGGGCATGGGCGTGCTCATCGAGCCGATCAATACGCGCGACGTGCCGGGCTATCACCTGCACCGTTTGGAGCATGCAGGCGAGATCGTGGCGGCGCTCGGCCATGCCAATCTGAAGATCATGTTCGACTGCTATCATCTGCAGATCATGGGCGGTGATCTGATCCGGCGCTTTGAAGCGGCGCGGGGCGATGTTGGCCATGTGCAGATTGCGGCGGTGCCGGATCGGGGCGAACCCGATGCGGGCGAGCTGGATTACATCAACATCCTTGGCGCTTTTGCGGCTGCTGGATGGGATCGCCCTGTTGGCGCGGAATACAAGCCCCGCTCGGGGCAAACCTCGGCTGGCCTTGGCTGGCTCAACCGGTTTCGGGCCGCACTCGGCCAATCGTGAAAGGACAGACCATGACAGAGACGCTGGCCATTGGCCCCTATGCCGACACCGACGCCGTGGCGCTGACCACGGATTTCGCGGCGAAATTCATCGCCAATCCGGCGGCTTTGGCGGGGCTTTCGGAGGCTGAACGCGCAGGAATCAAGGCGGTGGCCTACAAGGGGCATCTGCCCTTTGGCGCGGCGGAGATGGATATGCTCCCGTCGCTCGGGGTGATCGCGAATTACGGCGTGGGCTATGATGCGATCGACGTGAAGGCGGCTTCCGCGCGGGGCATCAAGGTGACGAATACGCCGGATGTGCTGAATGACGATGTGGCCGATGTGGCGGTGGGGCTTCTCTTGATGCACGGGCGCAAGATGATTGCGGCGTCTGACTGGGCGCGCTCTGGGCAGTGGGCGGAGAAGGGGGAATTCCCGCTCAACCGCAAGATTTCCAGTGGGCGCGCGGGCATTCTCGGGCTGGGACGGATCGGGCGCGAGATTGCGGACCGTTTGGCGGCGTTCAAATGCGAAATCCACTATTTCGCGCGTTCCGAGAAGGAGACCCCCGGTTGGACCTATCACGCCGATCCGGTGAGCCTTGCGGAAGCGGTGGATTACCTTGTGGTGGCCACGGTGGGTGGCGAGGCCACGAAGGGGATCGTTTCGAAAGAGGTGATCGAAGCTTTGGGGCCGCGCGGTATTCTCGTGAACATCTCGCGGGGGACCACGGTGGACGAGGCGGCGCTGATCGCGGCCTTGGAAAGCGGGGCTTTGGGTGGCGCGGCGCTGGATGTGTTCCTGAACGAGCCTAAGATTGATCCGCGCTTCTATACGCTCCCGAATGTGACGGTGCAGCCGCATCAGGGGTCGGGCACGGTGGAAACGCGCGCGGAAATGGGCGCGTTGCAGCGGCGGAACGTGGCAGCGCATCTGGGCGGTAAGCCGCTTGAGACGCCGGTGAACTGAACCCCTCTGGCACTTCCCTGACGGGCGGGGCAGAGTGGCCGCGAAGCAGAGGAGTGCCGAGTATGGACGACATGGAACAGCGCGCCGCCGAGATCATGCACCTGCGCCGTGCGGAGCTCGCGAAAGGTGATCCGGTGGCGCTGCCGATCACGCTGGCCTCGATGTATCACCTGCCGGGCGATCCGGCGGGGGCGCGGGGTTACGGGCGGATGGACAACCCGACATGGGACGGGTTGGAACATGCGCTGGGCCATCTGGAAGGCGCGCAGGCGGTGGCTTTCCCTTCGGGGATGGGCGCGATTTCGGCGGCGTTTTTCGCGGTGGTGAAGGCGGGTGACAAGGTGATCATCCCGTCGGACGGCTATTACACGACGCGGATGCTGGCGGATAAGTTCTTGAAACCCTTGGGTGTTGTGGTGGAAGAACGCTCCACGTCGGCAATGACCCAAGGCGGGTTCAAAGGCGTGCGGATGGTGTTCCTTGAAAGCCCCTCTAACCCCGGGTTGGACCTTTGCGATATCGCGGGGATTGCGACGGAAGTGCATGCGGCAGGCGGGATCGTGGTGGTGGATAACACGACGATGACGCCTTACGGCCAGCGCCCCTTGGACTTGGGCGCGGATATGGTGGTGGCGGCGGATACCAAGGCACCGGGCGGGCATTCCGACGTGTTGATGGGCCATGTGACGACGCGTGATCCGGCACTTTATGCGGCGCTCAAGGATTGGCGCAAGATTTTGGGGGCTATCCCCAGCCCCTTCGATGCGTGGCTCACGCACCGTGGTCTGGAGACGCTGGAATTGCGGTTCCAGCGGATGTGCGCCTCGGCGCATGTGATTGCGGAGCGGTTTGCCGAGCACAAGAAGGTGCAGGCGCTGCGCTATCCGGGGCTGCCCGGCGATCCCGCGCATAATCTGATGAAGAAGCAGATGGCGACGGGGGGCTTCCTTATTGGCCTGACGCTGAAAGACGAGGCGGCGGGCGAGCGGTTTATCAATGGCTGCACCTATTTGCAGCCTGCGACCTCGTTCGGCGGGGTGCATTCCTCGGCAGAACGGCGGGCGCGCTGGGGGGATGCGGTGGCACCCGGGTTCGTGCGGCTATCGGTCGGGATCGAGCCCTTGGAGACGCTCTGGGCGGCGCTGGAAGCGTCTTTGGCCGAGGCCTGAGCATTCCCCACACGCGCCGCCTTTGGGGCGCGTGGAATTTGGATATTTGGAAAAGCGAGAGGTGGGCCGTTGGCCCCTCTAGACTTTTTGGGTGACGAAAACTCCAGCCGCCATCAGGGCGATGCCGAGGCCGCGCGAGAGGCTGAAGGGGGTGAGGCGCGCGCCGAAGAGGCCGAAATGGTCGATCACGGCGGCGGAGACCAGCTGGCCCAGAAGCACGAAGAAGACCGCGTTGCCGATGCCGAACTTAGGTGCGATCCAGGTGATGGAGAGGACGTAGAAGGCGACGAAGCAGCCTGCGAGCCAGGTGTGTTTGGGGGCGAGCGGAATTGCGGAGAGCGCGCCTGTTTGACGGGTGAGGAGCGTGGTTGCGAGGGCCACGACCGCGGCAACGCAGAAGAGGAGCACCGAGGCGGCTGCTGGTGCGCCGATGTGGCGGCCAAGGGCTGCGTTCAGGGCGGCGAGGATCGGGATGCCCATGCCGGCGGCGAACATCACGAGAGCGTAGGTGGTGGTTTGGGGCATCGGATTATCCAGCAAAGAAGGTGGCGGTGGCCGTGGCGATGGGTTTTTCGTCAGGCAGGCTGATCATGGTGGCACGGGCGAAGATGATGGCTTTTCCGGCGCGCACGATCTCGGCCTCGCAGCGCACGCGCTCACCGGTGCCGGGGCGGAGGAACTGGGTGTCGAGGGTGGTGGTGGCGACAGGGCGCATTGCACCGAAATGGCCCGCGCAGGCGAAGACCATGGCGGTATCGGCCATGGCGGCGAGGGCCTGACCGCTGATGATACCGCCCATCCTGTTGATGGCGGAGGTATTGGGCATGGAGAGCACGGCGCGGGTGGGGCCGATGTCTTCGATGGTGAGGGAGAGGGCCTGAACCCATGGGGCGAAGGCTGTCGAGAGCCAGTTCTGGGCGTCGTCGCGGGTGAGTGTCACGCGCATGTTCCTCCTCGTTTTGCGGTCAGAGTGCAGCGGTTCGGGGGCAATGTCTATCCGGCTGATCTGGATCAAGACAGGGGCGCACGGGCTGGGGCAAGCTGGGAATCAGCGCGAATAAGGAGAAAAACATGAGAGCATTCGGGTGGTTGGCCTTGATGGCTTTGGCAGGCTGTGCGGCGGCATCGGAGCCGCCGGGGGCGGAGCTTTACGAAAGCCTTTGTGCGGGATGCCATGGGGTGAGCGGCAAGGGTGACGGGGTGATCGCGGGTGAATTGCCGGTGGCCCCTGCGGATCTGACGCTCCTCTCGGCATCGAATGGTGGTGCGTTCCCGTGGGATCGGGCGATGGCGTGGGTTCATGGCTACCCGGACCGCTATTCGGGGCGGGTGATGCCGGAATTCGGGCCGCTTCTGGACGGGGAGACGGTGATGGTGGTGGCCGAGGATGGCACGCGGGTGCCGACGCCGAAGTCGCTGGTTTTGATCGTCAGCTATCTGGAAAGCCTGCAAGAGGGGTAAGCGATGCGTGGAGTTCTACTGGTTCTAAGGTGTTTGGCATGGGCTGGCGCTGCGCCAGCTCAGGACGCGCTGACAGGGCGGGCCTTGTTCCTGCATTATTGCGCGACTTGCCATGGCGAGGCGGCGGAGGGGAACGGGTCGATGGCGCCTGTGCTGCTCGTCCAGCCGAAAGACCTGACGGCATTGGCGGCCGAGAATGGCGGCGCGTTTCCGGTGGAACGGGTAGTGGCGCGGATTGACGGGCGGGATGCGCTGGTGAGCCATGGCTCGCCGATGCCGGTTTATGCCGAGGTGATGGCGGGCGAGTTGGTGGAGATGGAAATCGGGGGCGCGACCTTGACGATTAGCCGCCGAATTGCTGATCTGGTGGCCTACCTGATGGAGATACAGAAATGACCCGCCCTTTGTTTGCCCTGCTTGCGCTGCCGCTTCTGGCGGGGTGTTTCGAGCGCGATATGCCCGAGGCAAGTGACGGGGTGGCATTGTTTGCCGAGAATTGCGTGATGTGCCACGGGCCCTTGGGGCGGGGCAATGGCGTGATTGCCGAAGGGCTCGATCCGAAGCCTGCGGATCTGACGCGGATCGCGGCGCGGGCGGGGGGCACCTTCCCGCGTGCGGCGGTTCTCTCGAAGATCGACGGCTATACGAAGCAGCCGCAAGAGGCGCAGATGCCAGAGTTCGGTTTGCTTCTGAAGGGGCCGACGGTGCCTGTGGATGTGGGCGGCGCGCAGCCGACGCCTGTGCCACGGCCTTTGGCGGCGCTGGCGGCCTATCTCGAGTCGATCCAGCGCTAAAGCACCCGCTAGCTACAGATGCCTTTGCGTTGCACGCCCTCCCACGGGACCAGAACCTCGGGGCGGGACATGCGTTCGAGGGGTGCGACGGGCATGACGGCGGCCAGCATCTCGCGCAGGCGTAGGGTGCGTGGGGCTTCGGGGTCTAGCGCACGGCAGCAGACGAATTCCTCGACGATGGCGGCCTGTTGTTCGTAGCCGAAGGCGAGGAAATCCGCGCGGCTTTCGGGGTCGAAAAGGTAGGGATCATCGCTCTGCACATGTTCGAAGGCACCTTTGAACGGGTGGTAGCGGGTGGTTTCGCGCTGCTCCCATTGCCAGATATGGGTGATCTCGTGGGCGAAGAGCATCGCGTCCCAGAGGTGGAGCTTCTTGGGCCAGCCTGCGAGGAAATCCTCGCGGTAGAGATCGGCGCGGAGCCAGATCGTGCGGAAGCCTGCCATGGCGGCGGGCGAGACCCAGACGCGGCCGGGGGGCAGTTCGGGGTAGATGCGTTCGGTACAGGTGACGCGCGGGCGTGGCTTGCGGGTGTGTGGATGGGGGTTCCGCGCAAGATTGGCGGAGAGGCGGATACGGTCCAGATCGAGGCTACTGCCGTGCAATGTGCCGAGGAACGCGCGCTCGTTTTCGGTGAGCGGGCGGGCGCAGGCGGTCAGAAAGAGGAGGCACAAGAGAAGGGCGCGCATGGGGCGATTGAGCCTATCCGGAGGCGGGTGGTCAAGCCTCTGTAAGGGGCTGGTGGCGCGCGGGAAATTCGGCCAAGACTTCGGGGGAGGGATGCGAAGGGAGAGCGCATGAGACCTGAAGGGCGTGGCGAGACGGAGTCGCTCTATTTCCGCTATCCGCATTTTGATCCGCCTGAAGCGCGGGAGGTTTTGAGTGCGGCTGTGCCTGTGGCGATCGTGGGGGCCGGGCCGATCGGGATGACGGCGGCGCTGACGCTGGCGAAAGAAGGTGTGCGCTCGGTTCTCTTCGACGCGAAATCCACTTTCAACGATGGGAGCCGCGCGATTTGTATCGCGCGCCAGAGCTTCAATATTCTGGAGCGGTTGGGGGCGGTGGGGCCGTTTCTGGAAAAGGCGCTGCCGTGGACGACGGGGCGGAGTTTCTATCGTGGCCAGCAGATCCTTGAGTTCGAGATGCCGGACAGCCCGCGCGAGAAGTTCCGGCCGATGTATAACCTTCAGCAGCAATATATCGAGGACTTCCTCTGGCGCGCGGTGGAAGCCGAGCCGTTGATCGAAACGCGCTGGCAGAGTGAGGTTGTGGGGGTTCGGGATGTGGACGGCGGCGTGCGCCTTTCGGTGAAGGACCCGCTTGGAACCTACGAGATCGAGGCGGCTTGGGTGCTGGCGGCGGATGGTGCGCGGAGCCCGATCCGGAAGATGCGGGGGTTGCGGCTCAAGGGCGAGAATTACGAGGGGCGCTATGTGATCGCGGATGTGCAGATGGCGCATGACTATCCGACGATCCGGCGCGCTTTGTTTGATCCCGATTGCCGGCGGGGTGGCACGATCTTGGTTCATAAACAGCCGGATAATATCTGGCGGATCGATTACCAGTTGCGAGAGGGCGAGAGCGAAGCGGAAGCGATCCGCGAGGAAACGGTGCGGGCGTCGGTCGCGGCGGTGCTGGGCGAGTTGGGCTATGAGGGGGCGTGGGAACTGGAATGGTGGAGCATCTATTCCGCCAATACGCTTGCCTTGGACGATTACCGCGACGGGCGGATCTTCTTCATCGGAGACAGCGCGCATATCGTGCCGATCTTCGGGGTGCGCGGGCTGAATAACGGATTGGCGGATGCCCATAACATGGGGTGGAAGCTTGGCTGGGTGCTGACGGGGCGTGCGGACGAGCGGCTTCTGGAGAGCTACACGCCGGAGCGGCGGGGCGCGACTTTGGATGTTTTCGCCAATGCATCGAAATCGGCGCGGTTCATGACGCCGCCCACGAGCGGGTGGGAATTGATGCGGGATGCGGCACTCAATCTGGCGCTGGAGCATCCGTTTGCGGGCGAACTGGCGAACCCTCGGCAAATGACGCCCTACACCTATGCGGATAGCCCTATCGCGGGGCCGAAAGGCGATGGGCGCGGGCCGATCCCCGGCGCGGCACTGCCCGGGGCGCGGGTTGAGGGCGGGTATCTGCAGGATCGATTGGGGGCGGGATTTACGCTTTTGACCTGCGATGCGGGGCTTGCCGGGTTGGCGGATGTGATGCTGTACGTAGAGGTGCTTGGCGTGGGCAGCGAGGCGGCGGAGGTTTTGGGGCTGGGAACGCAGGGGGCGGTTCTGGTGCGGCCTGATCTGCATATCGCGGCGCGCTGGGAGCGGGCGGTGCCCGAGGACATCACGGCGGCCCTTGCGCTGTCGACGGGGAGGGCTCGGGCATGACGCCTTTGGACGTAGAAGCGGTGTACGAGGCGCTGGCGGAAACGCTCGACGCGGTGGGCGACGAGAAGCAGCGGATGTTTCTGGCGAAGCTCGCGCTGTTACTGGCGCGGGACCTGGGGGATACGGCGCTGGTGCGCCAGCGGATCGGGGAAGCGGCCAAGCATCTGGAGGCCTGACCGCTTCTGATATTAGCTGCGTGGCAGATCGTCTTCGAGGTAGTAGCGAATGTTATCCTCGAAGCTTGCATCGGCGGCGAGGCCGAGTTCGAGCGATTTTCCGGCGTGGATGTCCCACCGCCAGCCCATGACGATACGCTCGATTTCGGGCTGGTTTTCCCAACGGATGAGCTTGGCGGGGGCGGGGCCTGCGACGGCGGTCATGGCGTCGATCAGTTGCTGGATGGTCCAGATCTTGCCGGGCAAGATCATGGCGCGGTTCTGGCCGATTTTCTCTTCCGCGACTTCAGCCCCGCGCACGAGGTTTTCGGCGCACATGCGGGGCGAGAGGTAGAAATGCGGGAAGTCGGGGCCGACGGGGCAGATGGCTTCCTGACCGTTCAAGGGCTCGCGCAGGATCGAGGACATGAAGGACGACGCCGCGCGGTTCGGTTTGCCGGGGCGGACAGAAATGGTGGGCAGGCGGAAGGCGCGGCCATCGATGAATCCCTTGCGCGAATAGTCCTGCACCAGCATTTCGCCGATGGCTTTTTGCGTGCCGTAGGAGGTTTGCGGGTTGAGGATCACATGGTCGGTGATCGGGTTCGGGGCCTCGCCGCCGAAGACGGCGATGGAGGAGGAGAAGATGAGCGTCGGCTTGGTGCCCAAGGCGCGCGCGCGTTCGAGGACGTTCATCGTTCCGTGGAGGTTGATCTGCATGCCGGTTTCGAATTCGGCTTCGGCATGGGCCGAGACGATGGCGGCAAGGAGGTAGATCACATCGGTGCCCTGCGGGATCGCGGCGGCGACGGAGGCGGTATCGGTGATGTCGCAGACGATGCTCTCACAGCCTTGGGTGGTGGGCGGTTCGACGATATCGGCAAGGGTGATCTTGCTGATGGTCTTGCCTTTGAGGTGGCCGCGTGCGGTGAGGTTTTTCGCGAGTTTCTGGCCGACGACGCCGCCGCCGCCGAGGATAACGATATTCATGCTGAGGCTCCCGAAAGGGCGGCTGGCACGAGCGCGCCGCGATGTTGGATGACGTTGGAGGCAAGGCGGATGGCGGCTGTGGCCGCATCGCGCGGGGATTGGCCTGTGGCGAGGCCTGCGAGGAAGCCGCCTGCGAAACTGTCGCCTGCGGCGGTGGTGTCGACAGGGGCGGCAACATGGGGCGGGGTGAGCAATTCGGTCGAATACCTGTCCCACAAAAGGAGTTCGCGCGCGCCTTGCTTCACGGCGACCATGGCTGCGCCCAAGGATTGGTAGCGGGCGAGGGTGTCGGCTGGGGTGGCATCACCGAAGAGGGGGCCGTCCTCGTCGAAGGAGGGGAGCACGATGGAGGCGGCTTTTGCGCCCATGGTGAGGCCTTGGCGCATCGCTTCGGGGCCTTCCCAGAGGCGGGGGCGGAGGTTGGTGTCGAAGGCGACGGTGGCTCCAGCGCTGCGGGCGCGAGTGAGGGCGGCGCAGAGGGCTTCGCGGCCTTCGGGAGGCAGGATCGCGAGGGTGATGGCGGAGAAGTGGATGGTGTGGCGATTGGCGAGGGTTGCCTCCAGCCACGCGGGATCATCGGCCAGCGTTTTCGCCGCCGATTGGCTCCGCCAGTAGGAAAAGCTGCGTTCGCCGTTTTGCAGCGAGATCATGTAGAGGCCGACGGTGCGGGAGGGGTGGCGGCGCAGCGCGGTGGTGTCGATGCCTTCGGCGGCCATGAGGCTGGCCATTTCATCGGAAGCGGCGTCTTCCCCGATCACCGAGCCATAGGCCACTTGCCATGAGGCGGGCAGGAGGCGGCGGGCATACCATGCGGCGTTGAAAGTGTCGCCTGCGAAGCCACGGCGATAGAGGCCGCCGCCTGCATCGGACAATTCGACCATGCATTCGCCAAGCGCGAGGAAGCGGCTCACAGGAGGCCTCGCCCTGCGAGGTTGCGCATGAGGGCTCCGGTGCCGAAGGTCCACTTGGGGGCTTCGGTGGAGAGGCGGACGGTGTTTTCAAGCGCGCCGAGGTGGGGTTCGGCGATGGTGACGTGATCGCCCAAGTGGTGCGTGAAACCTTGGCCTTTCGCGCCGCGATCTTCGGTGGGAGCGAAGAGGGTGCCGAGGAAGAGGAGGAAGCCGTCGGGGTATTGGTGATGGCGGCCGATGGTCTGTTTGACGATATCTGCGGGATCGCGGGAGATTTCCTTCATCGAGGAGCGCCCGTTCAGCACGAAACCATCGGTGCCTTTGACGGTGAGCGTGAGTTCGGCGGCGCGGGTGTCGTCGAGCGAATAGGTCTCGTCGAAGAGGCGGATGAAGGGGCCGATGGCGCAGCTTGCGTTATTGTCCTTGGCTTTCGACAGGAGGAGCGCGGAGCGACCTTCGACGTCGCGGAGGTTCACGTCATTGCCGAGGGTGGCCCCGAGGATATGGCCCTTGGAGGAGACCGCGAGCACGATTTCCGGTTCGGGGTTGTTCCATTGGCTGATCGGGTGGAGGCCCACGGTTGCCCCCCAGCCGACGGCGGCCATGGGTTGGCATTTGGAAAACACTTCGGCATCGGGGCCGATGCCGACTTCGAGATATTGCGACCACATGCCTTCGGCTTGCAGCAGCGCCTTAACCTGCATAGCCTTTTCCGAACCGGGGACGAGGCCGCGGAGGCTATCGCCGATCATGGCTTGGACTTTCGAGCGGATTTCCTCGGCGCGGGTGAGGTCGCCGCCTGCGCGCTCTTCGATCACCCGTTCGAGCATGGAGCGGGCGAAGGTGACGCCTGCGGCTTTGATCGCTTGCAGATCGGCAGGGGCGAGGAGGCGGAGCGCGTCTGGATCATCCGACGCGGTGAGGTCTGTCAGCGCGCAGACATCCTCGCCTTGGGTGGCGCGGAGCCAGGCCACGGAATCGTGGCGTTCGAGGAGGGCCGAGAGTGTGGGCACCTCGCGGCAGGTGACGTCGATCACGCGGCCCTTACGGAGGGTGACGACTGCAGGGCCGATGCCCGGACGCCAGAGGCGGCCAACGAAGGTGCCGGAGGAGAAGGCGGTGGTGTCCATCTTATTTCCCCCACTTCAGGACGACGGGATCGAGCGGTGCCAGAAGATCGAGCAGCATCTTCGCGGTGGGCGCGGGCAGGGGGGCGATGGGGTGACGGCAGAAGGCGGATTTGATGACGCCACCTGCGACCATCGCCACTTTCGCGGCGCGGAAGCCGCATTGGCGGTTCTCGTGGTTGATGGCGGGCAGGATGCGGGAATAGCCAGCGGTGGCTTTGGCCGCGTCGCTTGCGAGCCAGTCGCGCACGACAGGGCCGATGAGGTCGGGGATCATGGCGGAGGTCATGCAGCCCGAAGCTCCTGCTTCGAGGTCGGCCAGAAGGGTGATGCCTTCCTCGCCGTCAAAGGGGCCGTCGATCGCGTCGCCTGCTTCGGCGAGAAGGGCGCGTAGCTTGTGGGCGGTGCCTGCGCATTCGATCTTGAAGAGTTTCAGCATCTCGATTTCGCGGGCCATGCGGGCGAGAAGCGGCACGGGGAGTTCGACGCCGGAGAGAGGGGCATCCTGCAGCATGATCGGGATGCCGACATCGCCCACGGCGCGGAATTGCTCGAAGGTTTGCTCGGGCGTGCCTTTGAGAAGCGCGCCGTGATAGGGCGGCATCATCATGACGGCGGAAGCACCGAGGGCTTTGGCCTCGATGGCGCGGGCCACCACGATGGGGGTGGAGAAATGGGAGATCGTGACGATCACGGGCACGCGGCCTGCGATATGTTCGAGGCAGAGGCGGGTGAGGGTGGCGCGCTCGGCATCCGAGATCAGGAATTGCTCGGAGAAGTTCGCGAGGATGCAGATGCCATCGACGCCCTGATCCACCATGCAATCGAGCACGCGCTTCATGCCATCGAGATCAAGGGTGCCATCCTCGTGGAAGGGGGTGGGGGCGACGGGCCAGACGCCGGAGTAGGGTTTGGTCATGATGGTCCTTTCCGGTTCAGCGCAGGGCGCTCCAGAGGGCGAGGGTGACAACGCCGATGAGCGCTGCGGCCATGCCGTAGTTGATTTTGCGTTGTGTGGCGGGGCTGAGGTTGAGGCGGTGGAGTGTGGCCCCCGCCCAGAGCCAGCCGAGATGGATGGGTACCCAGATCGCGTTCATGATCAGGAGTTTCAGCAGGGTTTCGGCGGTGAGGTTTCCGGCCCAGAAGGGGAAGCCCGTGATGAGCGCAGAGTTCACGGCATAGGCCTTCGGGTTCACAAACTGGAGAAAGACGCCTGAGCCGATGCCGGGGGCGGCTTTGGCTTCGATGAAGGCTATCTGCGTGCCTGCGAAGGCAATTTTTGAAGCGAGGTAGAGCAGGTATCCGGTGGAGAGTGCCATCAGCACCGTGCGGAGCCATGGGATCGAGAGCACGATGGCTGCGAGGCCTGTAATGACGGCGAAAGTCACGAGGTTGGTGCCGATGAAAAGCCCCGTGACGTAGTGGAGGCCAGCGCGGAAACCGAAGGCGGAGCCAACGCCTGCGGTCGACAAGACGCCCGGCCCCGGTGTGATCAGGAGAAGTACGACGGCGGCGGCAAAGGTGAGCGCGCCTGTGAGGATCTCGGGTGTCATGCGTTTGCGAAGGCCAGTTGAACCTTCATCGACTGCGCGCGGTCCGAGGCCGTGGCGAAGGCTTCGGCGAAATCCGCGAGCGGGAAGGTGTGGGTGAGGAGGGGCTTCACGTTGATGAGGCCCTTTTGCATGAGGGTAACAGCGGTGGCGAATTCCTCGTGGAAGCGGAAGGAGCCTTTGAGGCTAAGTTCTTTGGCGGTGATGGCCATCATCGGCACGGACATATTGCCCGAGAGCCCGAGTTGGACGATTTGCGCGCGGGGGCGCAGCGCGGGGATGGCGGCGCGAAGGGCCACTTCGGCTCCGGAGCACTCAAAGAGCACATCGAGGCTGCCTTTGCCCGTGGCGTAGGGGGCGAGGGCATCAGGGGTGTCTTTGGTGTTGAGCGTGACATCTGCGCCTGCGTCGCGGGCGTAGGCAAGGGCGCGGTCGGAGATGTCGGTGGCGATGATCTCGGCGGCACCGGCGCGGCGGGTGGCGAGGATGGTGAGCACACCGATGGGGCCGCAACCGGTGACGAGAACGCGCGCGCCTGTCATGACGCCTGCTTGGCGCACGGCGTGGAGGCAGACGGCCAGCGGTTCGGCCATGGCGGCTTCTGCCGGGGAAAGCCCGTTTGCGACGACGCATTGGGGGGCGAGCGCGGTAATCTCTTCGCGGAACGCGCCCTGGATATGCGGGAAGGGCATGGCGGAGCCATAAAAGCGCATGTTCAGGCAGTGGTTCGGCAGGCCGCGCAGGCATTCGGGGCAGGCGCCGCAGGGGCGGGAGGGCGAGATGGCGACGAGATCGCCTGTGCGGAGGGTTTCGACGCCTTGGCCAAGCGCGGTGACGACGCCCGCAACCTCATGGCCGAGAATCATCGGCTCTTTAAGGCGCGCGGTGCCGAAGCCGCCGTGGTTGAAATAGTGGAGATCGGAGCCGCAAATGCCGCCGCGCAGGAGGCGGATCGACACTTCGCCGGGATTTGGCGCATCAATGGCGCACTCCTCCAGACGCAGGTCTTTCGCGGCATATGCGTAGAGTGCTTTCATCGCTCCCCATCCTCCCCGATGGCGCCGGGTTGCACCCCGGCTGAAATGGTATACCATTTTGCAGAGAATGAGGTGAGGGCCGCGGAAATGTCAACCGCAGGTGAAAGGGAGTTCCATGAAACTGTTTGATCTGACGGGGCAGCGCGCCTTGATTACTGGCTCGTCTATGGGAATCGGTTATGCCTTGGCGAAGGGATTGGCCGAAGCGGGCGCGACGGTGGTGCTCAATGCCCGAGACGCGGTCCGGCTGGAAGCGGCAGCGGGGGCTTTGCGGGCCGAGGGGGCGACCGTGGAGACGGTGGCGTTCGATGCGACCGATGGCGAGGCGGTGCGTGCGGCCGTGGATGCGATGGAAGCGGCAGGGCGCGGCATCGACATCCTGATCAACAACGCAGGTATGCAGCATCGTGGGCCGTTGGAGGATTTCCCGGCCGATGCCTTTGACCGTTTGATGAAAACCAACGTCTATTCGGCGTTCTATGTGGGCCAAGCGGTGGCGCGGCATATGATCGGGCGGAAGCACGGCAAGATCATCAATATCGCCTCGGTGCAGACCGCCTTGGCGCGGCCGGGTATCGCGCCCTACACCGCCACCAAGGGCGCGATTGCCAATCTCACCAAGGGGATGGCGACGGATTGGGCCAAGTATGGCTTGAACTGCAACGCGATTGCGCCCGGTTACTTCGAAACGCCGCTCAACGCGGCTCTGGTGGCGGATCCGGCCTTTACCGAATGGCTTTCCAAGCGGACGCCACAGGGGCGCTGGGGGCGGGTCGAGGAACTGGTGGGGGCGGCGGTGTTTTTGTCATCGGCGGCATCGGGTTTCGTCAACGGGCATACGCTCTTTGTGGATGGCGGGATCACGGCGAGCCTCTGAGGCTTGGAAAGGGAGAGAGACATGAAGATCGGATTTATCGGGCTGGGCTATATGGGCCATGGCATGGCGAAGAACCTGATCCAGAAGGGGTTTGACCTGACGGTGAAGGGCAATCGGAACCGCGCGCCTGTAGACAGCCTTCTGGGGATGGGCGCGACCGAGGCCGCGACGGCGGCGGAGATAGCGGGATCGGTGGATGTGCTGCATCTCTGCCTGTCGAACTCGCCGCAGGTGGAGGCGGTGATCCTCGGGCCGGGGGGTGTCCTTGAGGGAGCGCGGGACGGGTTGATCGTTGTTGATTGCTCGACGTCTGATCCCTCAAGCACCGAGCGCTTGGCTGCGGCCTTGGCAGAAAAAGGGGCCATACTGGTGGATGCCCCGTTGGGGCGGACACCGAAAGAGGCTGAGGCCGGAACGCTCGATGCAATGGTCGGGGCATCACCCGAGGTTTTTGCAAATCTGAAACCCGTGATCGAAGCATGGGCTGCGAATATTACCCATGTAGGCCCGACCGGCGCGGGGCACCGGATGAAGCTTTTGATGAACTTCCTCGCGATGGGTTATGGTGCGCTTTATTCGGAAGCGGTGGTTCTGGGGGCGAAGGCAGGGATTTCCCCGCAGGCGTTCTGGAAGGTGATTGGATCGTCGCGGCTCACAAACGGGTTCTTCGACACGTTCATGCGCTACGTGGTCGATCGGGACCGCGATGCGCACAAGTTCACCATCGCCAATGCCTCGAAAGACGTGCGTTATGCCAACCAGATGGCGGTGGATGCGGGCGTGATGACGCTGATGGCAAGCGCGATCCGCAACTATTACGCCCATGCGGAAGCGACGGGGCATGGGCAGGATTTCGTGCCGATGCTTTCGGATCTCGTGGGCGAGATGAACGGGATCGACTTGGCAGCGGTCGTCGCCAAGGGGTGAGCGGGGAGGGGGGCTCTGCCCCCCGGCTGCGCCTCCCCCGGGGATATTTGGCAAAGCAAGAGCGGGGGTTGCTGCTTCGCAGTTGGCGCGGCAGAAGGGCGGGGCAGACGCGGAGGGACCATGGCGCGCTACCCATCGCCCTATTTGAAGCCGGGGTTCTATGACGAGGCGCTCTCGAAAGGGCGGCATCGCGATATCGTGGGCGGGCGCTGGGACGAGACCGGGCGCGTGCAGATGGCGCTATTGCAAGGTGCGGGGCTGGAGCCTTGGCATCATCTTCTGGATATCGGGGCGGGGTCTTTGCGGCTCGGGTGCAAGGCCGTGCCTTATCTGGAGCCGGGGCATTATTGGGGAACGGATGCGTCACGGGCCTTGATGCTGGCGGGCTATGAGGCGGAGCTTTCCGAGAAGGAGCGGCTGGATCCCGCGCAGTTGGTCGAGGAGGCGGTGTTTGCCTTCGAGGGGGTGGGGGCGGCGATCACCCATGCGATTGCCTTCGGGGTGTTTCCGCATTTGCCCGAGGTGGGCGGGCCGGAGGGCGCTTTGGCGCGGGCCTTGGCGGGGCTCGCGCGGTTCGAGGCCCTGGAGATGTTTCTGTTCACCGTATTCCTCGCCCCCGATGCGGCGTTCGCAGCGGGGTTCCGTCAGGTGGACGGCGTGGTGACGCATCCGGACCGCGCGCCTTACCATTTGCGGGCGGCGGAGGTCTGGGCGGTTCTGGAGCGCGCGGGCTGGGTGGCCGAGATGGACGCGCGGTGGTTGCCGCGCGGGCAGGTTCTGTTCCGGGCGCGACCTCAGAAGGTCTGATCGTAATCGCCGACGCCGGGTTCGGTGCGGATCACGTCATCGACCGCTTTGAAGATAGCGCGTAGTTCGGCTTCGCTTTCGCTGCTCTCGCAGACGACCACGAGGTTCGGCGTGTTCGACGAGGCGCGCACGAGGCCCCATGAGCCGTTATCGAGAATGACGCGCGCGCCGTTGACGGTGACCACTTCTTTCACCGGGCGGCCAGCGAAGGTGGTGACACCTTTCAGACGTTCGACGAGGCGGGCGAGGATGTTGTATTTCTCGGTGTCGGCGGCATAGGGCGACATGGTGGGGGTGGACCATGTGCGCAGCAGGGCGCGGCGGAGATCGGACATCGAGAGGGTGGGGTTGCGGTCCATCATCTTGCAGACCTCGACGGCGACGCGCATGCCGCAATCGTAGCCGCGGCCGATATCGCCCGCGAGGAAGTAATGGCCGGATTTCTCGAAGCCTGCGAGCGCGCCCAGTTCCTTGACGCGGCGCTTCATATGGCTGTGGCCGGTTTTCCAGTAATCGGCCTTGATGCCGTGTTCGCGCAGGACCGGATCGGCGGCGAAGAGGCCTGTAGATTTCACATCGGCGACGATCGTGGCACCGGGGTGGGTTTTGGCCCAGTCGCGGGCGAGGATGACACCGACCTTATCGGCGAAAATCCCTTCGGCCTCGTCGTCGACCACGCCGCAACGGTCGCCGTCGCCATCGAAGCCGAGCGCCATGTCGGCTCCGGTCTCTTTCACCGTATCCGTCATGTCATGCAGCATTTCCATGGCTTCTGGATTGGGGTTGTAATGGGGGAAGGTGTAATCGAGCGCGCAGTGGCTTTCGATTACCTCGACGCCGATGCGGCGGAGGAGATCGGGGGCAAAGGCACCTGCGGTGCCATTGCCGGTGGCGCAGACGACGCGGAGCTTGCGGGACATGCGGAAATCACCCACCAGGTCGTCGAGATACGCTTTGCGGACGCCGGGAACGGCTTCATAGCTGCCGCCTGCGTGGGTTTCGACCGCGCCGGAGAGCACGATGTCGCGCAGTTCGGACATTTCATCGGGGCCGTGCGTGAGCGGGCGCTCGAAGCCCATTTTCACGCCTGTCCAGCCGTTCGGGTTATGCGAGGCAGTGACCATGGCGACAGCCGGGCAATCGAGGTGGAACTGGGCGAAATAGGCCATGGGCGAGAGCGCCGGACCGATGTCGCGCACGCGGATGCCCGCTTGCATGAGGCCGATGACGAGGGCGTGTTTGATCGAGAGCGAATAGTCGCGGTAGTCATTGGCGACGACGATTTCGGGGCGGATGCCACGGCGGCGGATCTGGGTGCCCAAGGCTTGGCCCAGAAGGGTCATGCCCGGCAGGTTGATGCCTTCGGGGTATTTCCAGCGGGCGTCATATTCGCGAAAGCCCGTAGCGGCGATCATCGGGTCGCGCAGGAATTCCCACGTGTTCGGGGTGACCGTGGTCAGGGGGGTATTGGGCATGAAAAGAACTCCGAGAAAATACCCTGACGCTTAGCTTAGAAGCGGATTACAATACAACTGGGTTCGCCTTGGCGATCCGGTCGAGCTGCATCAGCACGTTGAGAAGTGCAGGCATCTCGGAAAGCGGGATCATATTGGGGCCGTCCGAAGGCGCGGTATCGGGCACTTCGTGGGTTTCGATGAAGACAGCCGCCACACCGAGCGCCACGGCGGCGCGGGCCATCACGGGCGCAAACTCGCGCTGGCCACCCGACGAGCCGCCCATGCCGCCCGGCTGCTGGACGGAGTGGGTGGCATCCATCACCACGGGATAGCCCGTTTTGGCCATCTGTGGCAGGGCGCGCATATCGGCAACGAGGGTGTTGTAGCCGAAAGAGGTGCCGCGCTCAGTGAGAAGGATGCGCTTGTTGCCGGTGCTTTCGAGTTTCGAGACGACATTCGCCATGTCCCACGGTGCGAGGAACTGGCCTTTCTTGACGTTGATCACCGCACCCGTTTCGCCAGCAGCGATCAGGAGATCGGTCTGGCGGCAGAGGAAGGCGGGGATTTGCAACACGTCGCAGACTTCGGCCACGGGGGCGCATTGCTCGCGCTCGTGGATGTCGGTCAGAACCGGAACGTCGAGGCCTTTCTTGACGGCTTCGAGCACTTTGAGGCCAGCCTCCATGCCAAGGCCGCGCTTGCCCGAAAGCGAAGTGCGGTTGGCTTTGTCATAGGAGGCCTTGAAGATGAACTGCGCGCCAGCGGCGGCGCAGGCTTCCTTCATGGTGCCTGCGATCATCTGGGCGTGATCGAGGCTTTCCAGCTGGCAGGGGCCAGCGATGATGGTGAGGGGCGCTGCGTTCGAGACAGTCAGCTTGCCGATTTGCACATCAGTCATCAGGACGACGCCTGTTCGCGGAGGATGGAAGCGGTGATGGACATCATCAGATATACCCCAGAGAAGATCAGGAAGGCGAGGATCGTGTCCTCGAAGGCGCGCGGGTAGCTCGGATCGTCTGGAACCACGGGACGCACGCTTGTGGTGAGGTAACGCACCTGACGGTTGGCCTCAAGCTCGGTCTGCTTTTCGTTTTGCAGGGCCGATTGCAGGAAGAGGTCGGCGGTGGCGAGGTCGGCCTGCGCCATCTGGATCTGGACGGATTTCGCAGCAAGCGAGGCATCGCCAGCGGTGGCCTCGTTGAGGCGCTTGTTCTGGCGGGCAAGTTCCTCGCTCAGGAGCCGGACTTCGGTTTGCAGCGCATCGACGCGGGCGCGGTTGGGGCGGGCGTTGTTCAACTGGCTGTTCAGGGCCAGTTCTTTTTCCTGAAGCTGCAGTTCGACCGAGGAAATCAGCGCGCGGATATTTGCGATCTCGCCTTGCGGGTCGAGAAGCGTGCCTTCTTGCAGGGCGACGAGTTGTTCCTGCGCGGTGCGGCGTTCGGCTTTGGCCTTTTCGAGGCTGTCGCGGGCCTCGCGCATCTGGTCTTCGCGTTTGCGCTTCGAGAGGTCGTCGACGCGTTCTTCGGCGTAGCCGATCAGGTGTTCGTTGAACGCATGGGCAATGGCGGGATCGGCGGCGATCACCTCCATCTTGATCACGCCCTCGGTGGGGTCATAGGCGATTTTGACGTTCTTCTTGAAGGCTTTGTAGGCTTTCTCGTCCGTCGGGTTCGCGGGCAAGCGCTGGATTGGGTCGATCATTTCGGAAGCGAAATGTGCCTTGAAGCCCATGTCTTCGTCGAGCTTCTTCATCGCGTCGCGTGACTGCAGGAAGGACTGGACCGCGATACTGTCCTGATTGGTGGCGAATTGGGTGCCCGAAAGGAGGCCGCCAAGGCCCGCACCGCCGGTGCTATCGGCTTGCAGGATCAGGAATTCCGACTTCGTGGCGTACATCGGCGTGGCGACGGCGAAGAAATAGTAGCCGACGATGAGTGTGGGCAGGAACACGAAGAAGGCAAGGTGGGTGCCGAGCATCGCCAAACGGCGGCGGCGGGCGATGTCGCGCTGGATGGCGATGATTTCGTTGGCACGCCGCTCGGCGGGGTTCACGTCGCTCGGAGCAGGGGCGGCGTTCGGATTGGTGGTTTGCGGCAGTTTGGCGGTTTCGGCACGCACGGGAAGCTGCGCGCGCATCTCGGCACCAACACCGCGCGGCTGTTGCGGCGGCGGTTGATCGGGCGGGCCATCGCTTTGCGGCACAGCCAGATCGAGGACAGAGGCGCGTTGGAACGGGTCGATCCCCGCGGCGCGCAATTGGCGGACGGCGTCGAAATCCGAGGTGGCCGGAATGCCGTGCTTCTGCGCGACACGGCGTGCAAGACGCAACTGGCGGCCTGTGAGGCCTTCGCCACGGATCGCGTCGAGATCGCCTTCGGTGGCGGTTTCTTCGGGCGTGGAGATAAAGCCCGTCATCGCGAAAGCATCAGGCTCGTCTTCGGGCACAGGCGGCGCGGCTGGGGTAGGGCGCGGGGCCTGCATCCGCGGCTGAGGGGCGGCTTGCTGTGCTGCCGGACGGACCGGAGCCTGCGCGGGGGCTTGAGGCGGCGCAGGGCGTGTCGGGCGCGGGGCAGCGGCCTCGCGCGGCGGAGCAGCCGGGCGCGGAGGCGCAGCAGGGCGCGGGGGCGCGGGGATTTCGGCCTCGGTCTCCGGAGCGTCGGAGAAGGCTTCGATCAGCGAGCTAGAGCGCCGGATACGGAACTTCTTAGCCTTGGGTTTCATAGTCATAGAGCTGCTTCGCTTCTTCCAAGGTATCAAACATATAGAGTTTTCCGCCCATAAGCACTGCGGCGGATCGGGCGAATTTTTCGAGCGTCTGCGCTTGGTGGCTGACGATGATGACCGTGGTGGTCCGCAGCCGTTCGCGCAGGATATCGCCCGCTTTCTTGTTGAACTCGACATCTGTCGAGCCGGGCATGCCCTCGTCGATCAGGTAGATGTCGAAATCGAGCGCCAGCATCAAGGCGAAGGTAAAGCGCGCCTTCATGCCGGAGGAATAGGTGCCGAGGGGCTGGTCGAAATATTCACCCAAGCCGCAGAGCCAACGGCAGAAGGCTTCGACATAGTCGGGGTCGAGGCCATAGAGGCGGGCGATATAGCGCGAGTTTTCCACGGCCGAATGGCGCGAGACGACGCCGCCCATGAAGCCCAGAGGGAAGGAGATGCGGCAGTCGCGGCGGATGATGCCTTCGCCGGCTTTTCCAGCCCAGCAATCATGTTGATCAGCGTGGTTTTGCCCGTGCCGTTCGGCGCGAGGATGCCGAGAGAATTGCCAAGTTCCACACGGAAAGACACGCGATCAAGGATCACCTTGCGCTGCGTGCCAGTCCAGAAGGACTTGCTGACATTCTCAAATTCGAGCATCGACGGCTCCGTTCTGCTCTGGTCTGCTCCGGTTCTTCCGGCTGGTTTTGGCGTCTTTGACCATACGCTCGGCTATTATGTCGGAACGCAGGGTGTTTTTACAATCTTTCTTGGCGAAATTATGACCTTTTGGTCAGGAACGAGAAAGGGCGCGGGGTTTCCCCCACGCCCTTGCAAAGCCTGTGCCGTGGATCAGAGTTCGACTTTCTCGATGCGGGTGAGTTTGCCCGCGATAATCGAGACGATCGCAGCCCCGAAGGAGAAGAGCGCGCCCATCTTGGCGGCGTCCTGCACCGGGCCTGGACCGAAGGCGACCGAGGCCACGAAGAGCGCCACGGTAAAGCCGATAGCCGCCACACAGCCGATGACCACGAGGTCAATCGTGCGCATGCCTTCAGGCAGGCCGAACTTCAGAGTATGCGCGCCGATATAGCCCATGATGAAGATACCCAACGGCTTGCCGATCAAGAGGCCTGCCAGCACGAGCCACGTGGGCTCGCCGATGGCCGAGAATTCGACGCCTGCGTTCAGAAGGCCGAAGAAGAAGAGAACGACTTCAACGGGATGTTTCAGCGCGTGTTCGATATCGTTCAGCAGATCGTGCAGATGGGTTTCGGCTTCCGAGAAGATACCGAAAGCGCGGTCCGCGTGCGGGATGGTCGGAACGATAGGCAAGAGGCCGAGCGCAGGGTGGATGCCGGACTGCTGGAAGGCATACCAGCTGATGCAGGCCGCAATCAGGTAGGGCCAGAAGGTCAGCTTGGTACGGACCCAAGTGGAGTTGCGGCGCAGTTGGTCTCCGCGATCAAGGTAGCGCGGCAGCCAGTTGGCCAGAGCAAACACGCCAACCGCCGCTGCGAGCGAAACGAGAAGCCATGCAGGTGCCAATTCGCCCGAGGGGTAGAAGATCGCCAGAATGATGAGGCCGCCTGCGTCATCTGCAATCGCGAGGAGGAGCAGGAAGCGGATCGCCGGATGGCCCGCACCGAAGACGATACGGCCGACGAGGTAGGAAAACGCGATATCGGTCGCGGTGGGGATGGCCCAGCCGTTTTTCACAGCGTCGAACGTGTCCGAGCCGAACATCATCGCAAGGCCAAGGTAAACCGCGATCGGGCCGATCATGCCACCCGCCGTTGCGATCAGCGGCGTAGCCGCCTTCTTGCCGCGCAGCGAGCCTTCCTTGAGGATCACGGCCTCCCAGACTTCCTTCGCGGCAATCGCGAAGAAGAAGGCCATCAGGAGGTCATTGACGAGATAATGGAGCGTCAGCGTCCGGTGCCCGTCGTGCAAATGGCCGATCGGGGCATGATCCCAGATGACGAATTCGACGAAGTGATGGTAGGTTTCGGGATTGGTGTTGGCCCAGACCAGCGCAATCAGAGCGCCGATGATGAGCAGAAGCGAATAGTTGGTCAGGAAGTTCCAGACACGATACATGGGGGCCCGTCCTTGTATTTCTGTTTGGTTGAGATGGTTAGGCTATTTCGCCTCCTGCGGCAACAGGTCAGGGGGTAGGTATTCCGGTGACATCGAGCGATCCCGATGAGATTCGAAGGCGGATCGGCGCGTGCATATCTGTGCCGAACGCTTTGCGGTAACGGCGACGGGCCATGCGCCGCGCCCGGTTGTGTGGTTTCACGAGGCGGCGAAAATCCTCGTCGCAGGCCAAGCGCCGGGATGGCAGGTGCACCAGAAGGGCCGCCCCTTCGACGATCCTTCCGGTGTGCGGCTCAGGGAGTGGATGGGCGTAGAGCCGGAAGACTTCTGGGACAGGACGCGCTTCGCCATCGTGCCGCAAGCCTTCTGCTTTCCGGGCTATTCCGCCGATGGTGCCGATCTGCCGCCGCCCCGCATCTGTGCAGAGACGTGGCAAGCGGAAGTGTTAGCGAGCCTGTTGGAAATCCGCCTGACCCTCCTGATCGGAGGGGCGGCACAGGCGTGGCATCTGGGGCGGAAGGCGCCCGTAACTGAAACCGTTCGAGCCTGGCGCGACCATGCGCCCCGCTGCTTTCCCTTGCCTCATCCGAGCTGGCGGAATACGGGCTGGCTGAAGAAACACCCGTGGTTCGAGGCGGAACTCCTGCCCGCCTTGCGCCATGCCATCCGCGAGGCGCTCAGATGACGGACCCGACACCGCTGGATCAAGCCCATCAGGCCATGGAAAACGTGCCCGGCGACGATGCGCCCCGGCTGCGCTTTTTCGAGCGGCTGGCCGATAGCGAGCTGTTCGTCATGCTCGAAAGCGAGCCCGAAAACGATATCGCCACGCCCCGCTTGTTCGATATCGGTGATGCACAGGTGATCCTCGCCTTCGACCGCGAAGAACGTCTGGCGGAATTCGCAGGTGGTTCGGTGCCCTATGCAGCGCTTTCGGGGCGCACATTGGCGGAAATGCTGGAAGGGCAGGGGCTGTCTCTCGGTGTCAATCTCGAGGTCGCACCCTCCTCGACGCTTCTGCCGCCCGAAGCGGTCGACTGGCTTGCCGCCACGCTCGGGCACCGCCCGGACGAAGCACAGGCGCGGATCATCGAAGTCGCTGCCCCCAAAGGCCTGCCGGACGCGCTTCTGATGGCGCTCGACACCAAACTCGCTACGGCGATGGGGCTAGCCCAAGCCGCATTTCTCGTCTCGGCCACCTACGAGAACGGCTCGAAGAACCATCACCTCGCCTTCCTCGGCACTATCCCCGGTGCCGAACCGGCCTTGGCGCGGGCCGTGGCGGAAGCCCTGACTTTCTCGGGTCTCGATGCCGCTGCCCTCGATGTGAGCTTCCCGAAAGAGTCGAGCCCGATCGTGCCCGCCCTCACGCGCCACGGCCTCCGGTTCGACCTGCCCCAACCCGTCGCGCATGACCCCGCCGCGCGTCCCGCGCCCGGATCGGATCCCGCGAAGCCGCCGAAACTCCGCTGAGTTTCATATTGGCGCAAATATCCCGGGGAGCGCGAGGGGCAGAGCCCCTCGCTTTTTGTCTTCATCTGGGGGCAGCGCCCCGCACCCGGTTTCCTGACGGCAGCACAGAACGTACGGGGTTGCACTTCTTTGTCGCTCGGGGCCACAAGTATCGGGCGTACAGGGAAAGGTAGGGCGATATGGCGTCGATTGTTGAGATAGAAGACCTCCGCAAAGTCTATGCGGGTGGTCACGAGGCACTCAAAGGTGTGACGCTCGCCATCGAAGAGGGCGAGATCCTTGCGCTTCTCGGGCCGAACGGGGCCGGAAAAACCACTCTGATTTCAACTGTGTGCGGGTTAGTGACCCCATCCGGCGGGCAGGTGTGGGTCGGCGGGCATGACATCACCCGCGACTGGCGGAAGGCCCGCGGTCTGATCGGCTTGGTGCCGCAGGAAATCTCGCTCGAACCCTTCGAAACGGTTGCCAACACCGTGCGCCTCTCGCGCGGGCTTTTCGGGCTGAAGCGCGATGACGCCGCCGTCGAGCGGGTTTTGCGGGCGCTGGCGCTTTGGGACAAGCGCGACGCGCAGGTGAAAGCCTTGTCCGGTGGGATGAAGCGGAGGGTTCTGATCGCCAAGGCGCTGATCCATGAGCCGACAGTCCTGTTTCTCGACGAACCGACGGCGGGGGTGGATGTGGAGTTGCGCCGTGGCATGTGGGAGGTTGTGGCCGATCTGAAAAAGAGCGGCACCACGATCATCCTCACCACGCATTATATCGAGGAAGCCGAAGCGATTGCCGACCGCGTGGGCGTAATCGACAAGGGGCAACTTCTGCTTCTCGAAGAGAAAGCCGCCCTGATGGCGCGGATGGGGCGGAAGGAGTTGCGCATTGCCTTGCGCGCGCCGCTCGGGGCCGTGCCGGAGGCGCTCGACGGGCGGGGGCTTGTCTTGGAAGACGAGGGCGAAACGCTGGTTTACAGCTACGACACCCGCGCTGAGCGCACGGGCATAACGGCGCTTCTCGCCGATCTCGCGGCGGCGGGCGTGGGCTTGAAGGATATCTCCACGCGGCAATCTAGCCTTGAGGAGATTTTCATGGGGCTCTTGGCGGAAGGTGCTTCGAAGGGAGGTGTGGCATGAACTGGCCTGCTGTCTGGGCGATCTACCGTCAGGAAATGGCGCGCTTCCGGCGCACGATCCTGCAGAGTTTCATCTCGCCTGTCTTGTCGACGTCGCTTTACTTCGTGGTGTTCGGAACGGCCATCGGCTCGCGGATCGAGACGGTCGAAGGCGTGAGCTACGGGGCCTTCATCGTGCCGGGGCTGATCATGCTCTCGTTGATGACGCAAAGCCTTTCGAACGCCTCTTTCGCGATCTATTTCCCGAAGTTCATTGGCTCGGTCTACGAGGTGCTTTCGGCACCTGTTGGGGTGCTGGAGATAGTCCTGGGCTACGTGGGCGCGGCGGCGACGAAATCCTTGTTCATCGGCTCGGTGATCTTGGCGACCTCGGCCTTATTCGTCGATATCTCCATTGCGCATCCCGTGGCGATGGTGGCGTTTCTCTTGCTGACCTGCCTCAGCTTCGCGCTGATGGGCTTCATCATCGGGCTTTGGGCGGGGAACTTCGAGCAGTTGCAGCTCATTCCGCTCTTGGTGGTCACGCCGCTGATCTTCCTCGGAGGGGCGTTCTATTCGATCTCGATGCTGCCGCCTTTCTGGCAGGGGGTGAGCCTTTTCAATCCGGTGGTCTGGCTCATTTCGGGGTTCCGTTGGAGTTTCTTCGGGATGGCCGATGTGCCCGTTCTGGCGTCTCTCTTGGCAATTGGAGCCTTCACATTGCTCTGCATGGCCGTCGTTTGGGGGATTTTCCGCACGGGATGGCGCTTGCGCCCTTAGAGAAATGGCGGCTGACCGTTGTCATGGCGCGGTGGCCTCTCTACATGCCTTGGTATGAAACGTTTCATACCCTTTTTGAAATCCGGCCCGAAGGTGGCTGTGTTGCGGCTCTCCGGTGTGATCGGATCGGGGCCGCGCGCGGGCATTTCGGATGAGGGCATGGCCCCGCTGATCGAACGCGCGTTCCGCAAGGGTAAGCCCGATGCGGTGGCCCTGATCATCAATTCGCCGGGCGGAAGCCCTGTGCAATCCTCGCTCGTGGCGGCGCGCATTCGTCGTTTGGCGGAGGAAAAGGGCATTCCGGTTCACGCCTTTGTCGAGGATGTGGCGGCGTCTGGCGGTTATTGGCTGGCTTGCGCAGCGGATGAAATCTGGGCCGATGCGGGTTCGATCGTCGGTTCGATCGGGGTGATTTCGGCCGGTTTCGGCGCGCATGAATTGCTGGCGCGGCAGGGCGTGGAGCGGCGGGTTTATACGGCGGGCAAATCAAAAAGCATGCTCGACCCCTTCCGCCCCGAGAACCCCGAGGATGTTGCGCGGCTCAAAGGCATTCTGGGCGACCTGCATCAGGTCTTCATCGATTGGGTGAAGAGCCGGCGGGGTGCAAAACTCGGGGAGGCGGATCTCTTCACCGGAGAGGTCTGGCTCGGGCCCAAGGCCACGGAACTCGGGCTGATCGATGGCGTGGCGCAGGCGACGCCGAAGCTCAAGGAGCTTTACGGCGAGAAGGTGCGCTTCATTCGCCATAGCCGCAAAAAGGGTTGGATGCCGCGCATCGGGATCCGGTTGATGGAGGATGCGATGGTTGCGGTAGAGGAACGGGCCCATTGGGCGCGGTTCGGGCTTTAAGATGCTGTTCAAGATCATCACGCTATTTCTGGTCGCCATGGGTGTTCTGGCGATGTTTGGAAAGCTCAGGGTCGGGCGTTTGGGGCAACGGGGGCGCTGCCGGAAATGCGGCAGCGTGAAAGTCGGGCGGGGGCCATGCCTCTGCGAGAGCAAGGGGCGATAATCCATGGAATGGCTGCTGGTGGGCTTGGGCCTGCTGATCCTGATGTTTGCAGGCGACGCGCTGGTGCGCGGGGCGGTGAACCTCTCGCTGCGGATGGGGGTCCCGGCACTGATCGTGGGGTTGACGGTGGTCGGGTTCGGTACGTCAGCGCCAGAACTTCTGGTGTCGATCAAGGCGGCTTTGGAAGGCGCACC
>JALQUU010000001.1:0-247 GCA_023260655.1 Paracoccaceae bacterium
GTGACGAAGGCTTTGCCGATGCCTTTGGCCATGATGAAGGTGAGTTTGCCGTCCTGCACCTTCTTATCCTGCCCCATCAGATCGAGAAGAGCTTCGGCAGAGGGTGGATCGCCCTCGATATCGGCGAGGCGGCGTTTCATGCCCATATCGGCAAGGTGGGCATCAACGCGCGAGGGGTCTTCCTGTGGGCAGAGGCCAAGGCGCGCGGAAACCGTGAAGGCCAGCGCGCAACCGATGGCGACGCCTT
>JALQUU010000001.1:257-115192 GCA_023260655.1 Paracoccaceae bacterium
CGCTCTTCCGATCTGTCGATCTTGCCTTCGAAGTCGATCGTGATGCGGTCGCCAGCCTCGGCCCAGCCGGTTTCGTCGCGCACGACGATATCGGCTTTCATCTCGACCGAGCGTTTGACGGCGTAAAGAAGCGCTGAGGGATCGCGGGCGGTGATGGCGGCGGTATTGGCTTCGAGCCATTGGAAGAAGGCAGCATCGCCCAAGAGGCCGTATTTCGCGACTTCGCCGTAGCCCGCGCGGAGATCACGCATGGGAAGGGTGTTCAGCACGTCGATATCGGCCAAAACGAGCGAGGGCTGGTGGAACGCGCCGATCAGGTTCTTGCCATGCGGCGAGTTGATCCCGGTCTTGCCACCGACCGAACTGTCGACTTGCGCGAGCAAAGTGGTGGGGATTTGCACGAAACGGACGCCGCGGCGGAGCACGGCAGCAGCAAAGCCCACGAGATCGCCGATCACCCCGCCCCCGAGTGCGATGACGATATCGCGGCGTTCGATCTTTTCACCGAGGAGCCATTCGACGGTGCGCGAGAACTCGGGCCAGCCTTTGGTGGATTCGCCTGCGGGCAAAGCGAGCGCAGAATGGGAGATGCCTTGCGCCTCGAGACCCGCTTGCAGGGTTTCGAGATGGAGTGCCGCCACGGTTTCATCAGTGACGATGGCCACGCGCGGGCGCTTCAGGAAAGGGCGGATCAACTCGCCGGCGCGGGGCAGAAGCCCCTGCCCAATCAGCACATCATAGGCGCGATCCCCGAGAGCGACGTGAACGGTTTCCATCAGAGTTCCTCCAAGACATCAGGGCGCGTTTTCAGCGCGGCCACTACGGCAGAAGTGGTATCCTCGACGGACCATTTCGGCTGCACAGCTACCGAAATATCCGCGAGCGCGTAGACCGGCGTGCGCTTTTCATAAAGCGCGGTGAGCGTGCCCTTCGGGTCTGCGGTGCGCAGAAGCGGGCGGGATTCTTTGTGACGCACACGGTTCCAGAGCGTTTCGAGGGGAGCGTTGAGCCAGACCGAGACGCCAAGACGTGTGATGTTGGTGCGGGTTTCGGCGGACATGAAGGCACCGCCTCCGGTCGAAAGCACACCGTGATGCGATTGCAAGAGCCGTTCGATGACTTGGGCTTCGCGCGCACGGAAGAAGGGCTCGCCATCGCGCTCGAAGATTTCGGGGATGGTCATGGCAGCGGCGCGTTCGATTTCGGCGTCGCTATCGAGGAACCCGACGTCGAGGCGGTTCGCGAGGGCCTTGCCCACTGCCGATTTCCCTGCCCCCATCATGCCGATCAGCACGATCGTCTTCTTCACGTTCCAAGCCATACGCCGCGTCGCCCCTCCCGGCCCTTTTCGCCGATTTTCGCCGGTTGCGGATGAATGACGTGAACTTGCTGGAAAGGCTAGTTATAAAGTGGCACATAATCGCGACAAAACAGGCAGGACGCAGCAAAATATGGGACGTATCGTAAAATGGCTCTTCATTCTCGCTCTATTGGGAATGCTGGCACTCGTCATTTACGCCTTCGCCGGGCCGTTCCTCGGGGCGGACTTCTCGGCCCCACAGAGCGAAACGCGGCAGAAAGTGATCCTCGATGGGCAGTAAGCGGGGCCTCGCCCTTGCTTTTTTGATCCTATCCTCTGGAACGGCCTCGGCCGAAGCGCCGCTTTCGGCCATTGACTGGCTGACGCGCCCTGCTCCCGCGCCGGTGGTGAAACCGCCAGCCTCTGATCCTGCACGACCTGCCGAACCTCCCATTTCCAAGTCGGCGACAGCCCCTGACGTGACTGTCGCGCCTTTGGGCGGGGAAACTTTCAACGCGGTCGGTCTGCTTGCCCCTTCAGTGACGGGCTTGCCGGTTTCGCTCTGGCAATCCAGCAAGGCCGAAGACCTGACACGGCTGGTGGCGGCGCAGAAGGTCGACACGCATCCCTCGATGCAGTCTTTGCTATACACGCTTCTTTTGGCGGAAGCGGCTGCCCCGCATGATGCAAAACTGAACGCGGAGTTCCTGCAATCGCGCGTGCGGACGCTGATTTCGCTCGGCGGCGTGGAACCGGCTCAGGCGATGCTCGATCCGGTGGCGACGCGGGCGCCGGAGCTATTCCAGCTCTGGTTCGATGCAACGCTTTTGACAGGTGACGAGGATAAGGCCTGTGCTGCGCTCAATCGGGACACGGCACTTTCCCAAAGCTATGCGGCCCGAATTTACTGCCTTGCGCGCGGTGGCGATTGGAATACGGCGGCCCTGACCTTTGACACGGCACGGACACTTGGGCTTTTAACGAGCAGCGAAATCTCGCTCTTGCAGCACTTCCTTGACCCCGAAGAGTTCGAAGGCGAGCCGCTGCCCCTTGCGCCGGTCCGGCCCACACCTTTGACGTTCCGGCTTTACGAGGCGGTGGGCGAGCCTTTGAGCACGCTTACCCTGCCCCGCGCCTTCGCCGTAGCGGACCTCCGCGATACCTCTGGTTGGAAGGCGCAGATCGAAGCGGCGGAACGGCTTGCGCGTACGGGGGCGCTTTCGGAGAACCGATTGCTCGGGCTTTACACCGAGCGCCGCCCGGCGGCGTCGGGGGGTATTTGGGATCGGGTCTCGGCGATGCAGCGCTTCGATGCGGCTATCGCGGAGAATAATCTGAATTCGATAGCCGTAACCCTGCCCCGCGCTTGGGCTTCTATGGAAGCGGCGCGGTTGGAAGATGCTTTCGCGCGGGCCTATGCGCCGAAACTTCTGGAGATGGACATAACGAAGGGGCCGGGCGAATTGGCCTATCGTGTGCTCCTCCTCTCGCCTCAATACGAGGAAGCGGCGGTTCGGTTCGGGGACGCGTTTCCGGCGCGAGCTTTCGAGACGGCACTGGCCAAGGGCGATTTGGCGGATGTGAACGGACATGACGAGCTTGAGGGCGCAATCAAGATGGGGTTCTCGGTCGAGAGCAAAGTGCCTGCGGACATCGAAGCACTCCTTGGCGAAGGCAAGTTGGGCGAAGCAATCCTGACGACGATGCTCCGGTTCCAGACCGGCGCGGCGGGGGAACCCACGGCCTTGCAAGGGGCTTTGGCGGCGTTCCGGGCGCTCGGGCTTGAGGAAACCGCGCGGCGATCGGCCTTGGAGGTGCAGCTTTTGAGGCGGGGCGTCTGATGCAGGGCGCCCAGTATATTTCCACATTTCTTGAGGCGCGGGCGGCGGAAACGGGGGCGGCGTGGAACACGCTTCTGGCCTATGGGCGCGACTTGAAGGATTTCCTCGACTTTCTTTTGCGGCGGAACTCCGGATTGGTGGAGGCTACGCGCGACGATATCGAGCGCTACATCATTCTGTGCGAGGCGGATGGGATGAGCGTGGCGACGCGCGCGCGGCGGCTCTCGTCGATCAAGAGCTTCTATCGCTTCGCCTATGAGGAAGGTTGGCGGGAGGACAATCCTACACTCGCCATTTCCGGACCGGGAAAAACGCGGAAGCTGCCGAAAACGCTGGGCGTTGCGGATGTGGGGCGTTTGTTGGAGGCGGCGCGTTCTTTCGGGCGCACCGACGAAGACAAACTGCGGATGACCTGCCTGATGGAGCTTCTCTATGCCACGGGCATGCGGGTGAGCGAGTTGGTGGGCTTGCCGCTGATGGCGGCGAAGGGCGATCCGGCGATGCTTCTGGTGCGCGGTAAGGGCAACAAGGAGCGGATGGTGCCGCTTTCGCCCCCTGCCCGTTTGGCGTTGCAAACCTGGGCGGCGATCCGGGAAGCGACGGAGGAAACGGCACGGGTCGAGAAGCGGCCTGCGAATAAGTTCCTGTTTCCGTCGCGGGCGAAGTCCGGCCATCTGTCGCGAGAGGGGTTTTACCTCAGCTTAAAGGAACTGGCCGTGAAGGCCGGAGTTTCACCGGAAACCGTAACCCCGCACCGCTTGCGGCATGCATTCGCCACGCACCTTTTGGAAAACGGTGCGGATTTGCGGGTGATCCAGACGCTACTCGGGCATGCAGATGTGTCGACCACCGAGATTTACACGCATGTGCTGGAAGAGCGGCTGAAAAACTTGGTGCTGAAGCATCACCCTTTGGCAGACGAGTAGCGTCGCATTTCGGGGGGGAGAACATCCTCGGAAGGCCAGTAGCCCGAGAGAAGCGCCTTATCATAGCCTTGAGAAAGCCCTGCGGCTTGCATTGCAGCGGCGGCTTCGCTGGCGGGATAGGCGAGGCGCTCGAAGATGACGCCTGTTGGCGTTAGTCGGGCATAGCGCGTTTCGGCGCGGCCATCGTGCGGGGGCATGCCGAGGGCGCCTGCGTTGATCCAGTCGGTTGCGCCGATGCGGCGGTGGAAAGCCACGCCGGAATGGCCCGCGAGAACCAGATCGACGGGGCCAAGGGAAGTGTTCAGGGCGGCAAGTTCCTCTTCGAACGCGCTTTCAGGCGATGTAGGAAAGAGGAAGCGGGCGACATCGGTGACGCCGCCATGGATCGCCACGCCCTTTCGCCCGTGAAAGGTGAAGGTTGCAAGGTCTGGCAAGGAGACCATCCATTGCCGATCCTCCTCCCCGATCCGGGCATTGGCATGCGCATACCACGCGGCGGAAAGGCGGTCGCACAGCGTGCCTTCGTCAAACCCGCATCCGCAATCGAGCGCGTTTGCGGCAAGTTGCACTTCAACGTTTCCGGCGATGCTGCGGATATGGGAGGCGCGAAAAGCCGCAACGGTTTCAGCGGCCTCTGCGCCATAGGCAACAATATCGCCGGTGCAGAGGACCGACGCGCCATTGGCGATCTGCAAGAACGACTGGAAGGCGCGCAAATTCGAGTAGAGCCCACCGATCACCAGCAACTCGCCAGAGATGTTGCCCCAATCCTCGACACGCACGTGAATCGCTCCTTGCCTCGCCGCCCGCCCTTGAACCCAAGGGGCGTCGGGCCCATAACCTGATGGCTAGACTATCCGAAGACAGGAGAGAAGAAAGTGGACATTACGGCGCTCGATGCTGCGTTCTGGACGACAGCAGCGGTTATCGTCGGGCTATTGGTCCTCTCGGCGTTTTTCTCCGGTTCGGAAACGGCGCTGACGGCAGCGTCGCGCGGGAAATTGAAAGCTCAGGCTGAGAAAGGATCGCGCGGAGCGGAACGCGCTTTGAAGATTACCGAGGATAACGAGCGCCTGATCGGGTCCGTCCTTCTGGGCAATAACATCGTCAATATCCTCTCGGCCTCCTTGGCGACGGCGCTTTTCACGCGGCTCTTCGGCGAGTCCGGTGTGGCGCTGGCGACGATGGTGATGACGGCCTTGGTTCTGATCTTCTCCGAGGTGCTCCCGAAAACCTACGCGATCACCAATGCCGAACAGGCGGCGGCGATGGTATCTTGGCCGATCCGGCTGGTGGTTCTGGTGTTCTCGCCTCCGGTGACGGCTGTGCGCTGGCTGGTCCGCGGGATCCTTTCGGTGTTCGGGATCAATGCGGACCCTGAAGGCAACATCCTTGCCGTCCGGGAAGAGATCGCGGGCGCGCTTTCCTTGGGGCAATCTGAAGGACTGGTGGAAAAGGAAGATCGTGACCGCATTCTTGGTGCGCTTGATCTGGCCGAGCGGACAGTGGAAGAGATCATGAAGCACCGCTCGGAAATCCGTATGTTGAACGCGGATACGCCGCCCGAGGAATTGCTCGCGGAAATCCTGCAAAGCCCGCATACGCGCCTGCCGATCTGGAAGGATGACCCTGACAACATCGTGGGCGTCGCCCATGCGAAGGACGTGCTGCGCGGGATGCACAAGCTGATGTTCAGCCCGACACCGGGCAAGAACGGGATTGCCGATTTCAATATTCTCGACGTGGTGATGAAGCCTTATTTCATTCCAGACACCACAACGCTGGACGAACAGATGCGCCAGTTCCTGCGCCGTCGCACCCATTTCGCGCTGGTGGTGGACGAGTATGGCAGCCTTGAGGGCCTGATCACGCTTGAGGATATCCTCGAAGAGATCGTGGGCGAGATCACTGACGAGTTCGATCCGGCTGCCGATGCTGCGTTGAAGATGAGCGAGGACGGAACCTATTCCATCGAGGGTGCCATGACGATCCGCGACCTCAATCGCGCGATGGACTGGGCCCTGCCGGATGACGAAGCCAACACGGTGGCGGGATTGGTGATCCACGAGGCACAGATGATCCCGACTGTTGGTCAGGTGTTCAGCTTCCATGGCTTCCTCTTCGAAGTGGCCGGAAAGAAAGACAACCGGATCACGAAGTTGAAGATCAAGCCGCTCTGAGCGCTTTAGCTGCCCAGAATAACCCGCACATAAATTCGCGTTTCGTTATAGGGTGGCACGCCTTTGTGCTTTTCCACTGCTGCGGGCCCCGCATTGTAGGCTGCGAGCGCCAAGCGCCACGAGCCGAACTTCTTGTATTGCTGCGCGAGATAGCGGGCGCCGCCTTCAAGGTTCTGGAAGGGATCATGCGGATCGACGCCGAGTCTCGCAGCCGTTGCGGGCATCAACTGGGCGAGCCCAATTGCCCCTTTGTTGCTGCGCGCGGCGGAGTTGAAGCCCGATTCCTGATGGACGAGACGCAAGAACAGGTCTTCGGGAACGTCATGGCGGCGGGCGGCATCTTTGGCCATCGCGAGATAAGGCCCGCGATATTTGCCACGATACGCTTTGAGCGGGCCTTCCGTGCCATCACCCCACTTGGTCGGGGTGTGCACCGACGGTGGTTGGAGGCGAACGGAAGAGTTGTATTGGCTCGCGGCGCGCGTATCGAGAACTTTGGTCTGGGTTTTGAACAGCTTATTGCGATATTTCGACGACAAGACGTCTGCCTGAGCGGTCCCAGCTAGCAGCATGGCGACCATGGCACTGGATACCAGCCAGTGTTTCATGGATCGGTTGTCCTTCAAAAGCCCACTTACCGCGCAGTTTTTAGCCCAAAACCTTCGGCTTTTCCATCCCGTGAGTACCAGCGCTAGTCTTTGAGCAAAGGAGCGCCCATGAGGTCTTCGATGAATAGACTGACCAATTCGCCGCGGCTGGAAACGCCCGCTTTACGGTAGATGGCGTTGAGATGGGCTTTGACTGTCCCCTCGGCCGAGCCACGAAGGCGCGCCACCTCGGAAATCGGGGCCCCTTTGATTGTGAAGGTGGCGACGTCCTGCTCTGCGGGGGTCAGCCCCCATGCCGTAAAGTAGCCTTCTATGACGTCGTTCAGCGCACCTGACGCCACGCCCAAGCTACGCGCCATCCGCTCTTGCTGGCGCAGGAGCGAAAAGAGCACACGAACCTCGATCACCACTCCGATCAGAAGCCCGAATGCCGCGATGGTTTCGACGACCAGATGGAAATCCATGCCCAAGAGCCCGACATCGACGAAATCGCGCAGCGCATCGGAGAGGAAGAACACCGCGCAAAGTACTTGAACGATAATCAAGGCCCCAAGCGCCAAAGGCAGCCGCTTGGATGCTGGTTTACCCTGCAAGGTCATTCCGCCGCCTTCCCGAAAGCGGGAACTGTTTTGCGGCCTGTGATCATCGCTTTCACCATGTTCACCTTTCCCAAACGGCTTTCGAGTATGACACCGCCAACATGGGCCGCGACAGAAATCCATGCCCATGCCACGAGGAGTTCGTGGACTTCCTCGACCCAACCCACGCCCCAGAAAGCCGTTGTGGTCATGAGCCATCCCGATAAGCCTAAAAGCAGCATCGATGCCCAAAGATTGTAGATCATCCACGCACCAAGCGGCGTGTGACCCATCCGCAAATGGTTGCGTTGGTGGGCGATGTCGGAGAGTTGGTCGAGCGCGCCAGAAACGGAGAGCGGAAAGTCTTTTAAGCGCGCATGTTTCGAACCGGCGAAGCCCCAGAACACGCGGACCAGAACGACGCCGACAACCGCATAGCCGATCCATTGGTGCAGTTTGCCGTCTTCATCGGTCAGAAGTGCGTTCGTGACGAAAAAGGCGGCCATCGACCAATGCGCGAGGCGCACCAGAGGATCCCAGACTTTGAGAGTTTGCATTCGTGACACCTCCTTTGGTGGCCCAAGGCACATGGGGGCACCTCGGGCAAAAGCCGATCAATCCGACGTTTTGGTGCGGGTGATGGTGAGATCAGGGGCGAGATAGAGTTCGAGCTTCTTGCCATCTTTCAGGGCGTAGACCTCGATCTCTCCGTCTTCCATCTCGATCTTGCGAACGTCGTAGCCTTCTGCGGTCAGCTTCGTGGTGATTTCCGCGCGTTTCGCATCGTCGAGCGGCTGGTTGTCGCTGGAGGCGAATGCTGCCCCCGAGATGAGAGCGAAGGAAAGTGCGAAGGGGATAATAAGCGATTTCATGGAACGACCTTTCATGTCAGCGCGGCGGGTTGGAGGACTAAGTTTGTGCCGCGATAGTAGAGAGGTGGAGGAACCGCCCCGCCCTGACTATTGGACGGAGGTTCGAGAGGAGCCCTATCCGAGGATCTAAACCAAGGTTTAGGAAGCTCCCTGAAAATTTTTGTCGAAGTTTACCTTTTCTTCAACGGCAATGGGTGATGTAAGGAGCGTAACAAAGAACCTAGGGAGGCTGGCATGGCTGGATCGGTAAACAAGGTGATCTTGGTTGGTAACCTCGGGCGCGATCCTGAGGTGCGCTCTTTCCAGAACGGCGGCAAAGTCTGCAATCTGCGGATCGCAACTTCGGAAACATGGCGCGACCGCAATTCCGGCGAGCGCAAGGAAAAGACCGAATGGCATTCGGTTGCTATTTTCTCGGAACCGCTCGCACGGATCGCGGAGCAGTATCTGCGCAAGGGATCGAAGGTTTACATCGAAGGCGCGCTGGAAACACGGAAGTGGCAAGACCAGTCGGGTCAGGAACGCTACACGACGGAAGTCGTGCTGCGCCCCTACCGTGGCGAGCTGACGCTGCTGGATGGCCGTGACGGCGGCGGCAGCGGCGGTGGTGATCGCGGCGGATATGGTGGCGATTACGGTGGGGATTACGGTGGCGGCTACGATTCTGGCCCTTCACCTGCCAGCGGTGGCGGGTCGCGCCCGAGCCGCGATATCGACGACGACATTCCGTTCTGAGCCAAAGCCACCCTCCGGGGTGGCTTTTCAGTTGCGATGAATTGACCGGATCAACCTTAACTCTGGTGTTTTGCCGCGTTGCAGTATAGGCGCGGGCGCGACGGACAGAGGAACGACTATGGATCTGCGGAACATCGCTATTATCGCCCACGTTGACCACGGCAAGACGACCCTGGTGGACGAGCTTCTGAAACAGTCGGGAGCGTTTCGGGAAAACCAAGCCGTTGCCGAACGTGCAATGGATTCGAACGATCTCGAAAGAGAGCGCGGCATCACGATTCTCGCGAAAGCGACATCGGTGACCTGGAAAGGCTGCCGCTTCAACATCGTGGACACCCCCGGCCACGCCGACTTCGGCGGCGAAGTGGAGCGTATCCTCTCGATGGTGGACGGCGTTTGCTTGCTGGTGGACGCGGCCGAAGGCCCGATGCCGCAAACGAAATTCGTGACCCAGAAGGCGCTTGCCCTCGGCCTGCGCCCGATCATCGTGCTGAACAAGGTCGACAAGCCTGACGCCGAGCCGGATCGCGCGCTCGATGAAGTGTTCGACCTTTTCGTGGCCCTCGGTGCGAACGAAGACCAGCTCGACTTCCCGCATCTTTATGCCTCGGGTCGTGCCGGTTGGGCAGATGCCGATCTCGACGGCCCCCGCAAGGACCTCTCGGCGTTGTTCAACCTGATCGTGAACCACGTTCCCGCCCCGAAGCAGTTGAAGCGCGTGGATGAACCCTTCCGCATGCTGGCCACCACGCTGGGTTCGGACCCGTTCATCGGCCGCATCCTCACGGGCCGTGTGGAATCGGGTCGCCTGAAGGCAGGCGCGACCGTTCAATCGCTCTCGCGCGTTGGCCAGAAGATCGAACAATTCCGCATCTCGAAGGTGCAAGCGTTCCGTGGCCTTGCGCTGCAGGAAATCGACGAAGCCATTGCTGGTGACATCGTGACACTTGCCGGCATGACCAAGACCACAGTTTCGGACACGATCTGCGCTTTGGCTGTGGAAGAGCCGCTTGAAGCACAACCGATCGATCCGCCGACCATCTCGGTGACCTTCGGCATTAACGACAGCCCGCTGGCTGGCCGCGATGGCAAGAAGGTGCAGAGCCGTGTGATCCGCGAGCGTTTGATGAAGGAAGCGGAATCGAACGTGGCGATCAAAGTCTCGGACACCCCCGGTGGCGAGGCCTTCGAAGTGGCGGGCCGTGGCGAACTCCAGATGGGCGTTCTGATCGAGAACATGCGCCGCGAGGGCTTCGAACTGTCGATCTCGCGTCCGCGCGTTCTCTTCCGCGAAGACGAGAACGGCCAGACACTGGAGCCGATCGAAGAAGTCACCATCGACGTGGATGACGAATTCACCGGTGCGGTGATCGAAAAGATCACGGGCCCGCGCAAGGGCGATCTGGCGGAAATGAAGCCCGGTGGCGCAGGCAAGACCCGCATCATCGCGCATGTGCCCTCGCGTGGCCTGATCGGCTACCACGGCGAATTCCTCACCGATACGCGCGGCACGGGCGTGTTGAACCGCGTGTTCCACAGCTGGGCTGCGCATAAGGGCCCGATCCAAGGCCGTCGTCAGGGCGTTCTGATCTCGCTCGAATCCGGGGAAGCCGTGGCCTATGCGCTTTGGAACCTCGAAGAGCGCGGCAAAATGTTCCTTGGCCCGCAAGCGCCGGTTTACACGGGCATGATCATTGGCGAGCACAGCCGTGACAATGACCTCGACGTGAACCCGCTCAAAGGTAAGAAGCTGACCAACGTTCGCGCCTCGGGTACGGACGAAGCCGTTCGCCTGACGCCGCATATCGTGATGTCGCTTGAAGAGGCCATTGCCTACATCAACGACGACGAGCTTGTGGAAGTGACGCCGAACGCGATCCGTTTGCGGAAGCGCTACCTCGACATCCACGAGCGCAAGCGCCACGCGAAAGACCTCTAATAGAAAAGGCCCCGAGAAAACTCGGGGGCTTTTACTTTCAAGAGGTTAGGTCGATTACTCGGAAGTTTCGACGATCAGGAGCTCGCGCTCGGAGGCCCCGCGCGCATGGCTCAGGGCTTCTTGATATTCGGGGCTGTGATAGCAGGCCTCGGCCGCCTCGACGGACGGAAAGCGCGCCACAACATTACGCGGGCGTTCCTTGCCTTCGAGTTGCACGAAGCGCCCGCCACGGGCGATGAAAGCGCCACCGTGTTTGGCAATGGCAGGGCCTGCGAGAGCGGCGTATTTGCCGTAGGCCTCGGCATCCGTGACGGTAACGTGAGCGATCCAGAGTGCAGGCATTGTTTAACCTCCGATGACTTTTTCGGCGGCCTTGATTGCCGCATCCGCGTTTTCGGCCGAAGCCGCCCCGCCCTGCGCCATGTCCGGACGGCCACCGCCACCCTTGCCTCCAAGCTCGGCAACAGCTGCACGGAGGATATCGACCGCAGAGAATTTGGCCGCGAGATCCGCCGTGACGCCCGCCGCAACAGCAGCTTTGCCATCGGCGTCCGCGATCAGGAGGACAACACCCGAGCCGATCTGGGCCTTATGGGCATCAATTAGCGCCGGCAGGTCCTTGCCGGAGACGCCGGAGAGGACTTGCGCCACGAATTTGGTGCCCGCCACGTCGCGCGCATCCGAGCCACCTTTTGCGCCACCGCCCATCGCGACTTCGCGACGAAGCTGCGCGACCTCGTTCTGCAGGGCTTTGCGTTCGTCCATCAGAGCCTTGACGCGCTGCGCGAGGTCACCGCCTTGGGCTTTCAGGAGGCCCGCGATTTCGGCCACAACGGAGTCTTGCGCCTTGAGATGGGCCATCGCGCCTTCACCCGTCAGAGCTTCGATCCTGCGCACACCTGCGGAGGAGGCACTGTCACCAAGGAGCACAAACGCGCCGATGTCGCCCGTGCGAGTAATATGGGTGCCGCCACAGAGTTCGAGGCTATAGGTTTGCTTGTCGACGCCCTTACCGCTTCCAGCGAGGGTGCCCATCGACACAACGCGCACTTCATCGCCGTATTTCTCGCCGAAAAGCGCCTGAGCTCCGAGGCCACGCGCGTCATCAGGCGTCATGATACGGGTATCGACAGCCGTGTTCTGGCGGATGAACTCGTTCACTTCAGCCTCGACGGAAGTCAGTTCCTCGGCACTGAGCGCCTTGGTGTGGCTGAAGTCGAAACGCAGGCGGTCGGCTGCGTTCAAGGAGCCACGCTGCGCAACATGGTCGCCAAGCGCGCGGCGGAGTGCCTCGTGGAGAAGGTGCGTCGCGGAGTGGTTGGCGCGGATCGCGGAGCGGCGGCCATGATCCACGTCGAGCACGGCACCGACGCCCGACGCAACCTCACCGGATTGCACTTCGACTTGATGGAGGAAAACGCCTGCGACTTTGCGGGTGTCTGTCACCTTGGCCAAGAAGCCATCTGCCGAAATCACACCCGTATCTCCCACCTGACCACCGGATTCCGCATAGAACGGCGTCTGGTTCAGAACCAGCGTGCCGCTTTCGCCAGCCGCGAGTTTGGCAACAACCGCGCCATCTTTGACGATGACGAGGATCTGGCCCTCGGCGCTCTCGGTGTCGTAGCCCAGGAAATCGGTCGTGCCATGCTTTTGCGCGATGTCATACCAGATGGTGGCATCTGCGGCTTCGCCCGAACCGGACCAAGCAGCACGCGCTTTGGCTTTCTGCTCTTCCATCGCGGCGTTGAAGCCATCGGTATCGACCGTACGGCCCTTCTCGCGCAGAGCATCTTGCGTGAGGTCGAGCGGGAAGCCGAAGGTGTCGTAGAGACGGAACGCCGTGGTGCCGGGCAGCGCTTGGCCTTCATCGAGGTCCTGCAACTCGTCATCGAGCAGGCGCAGGCCACGGTCCAGCGTTTGCTTGAAGCGGGTTTCTTCCAGCTTGAGAGTTTCTTCGATGAGCGCGCGGGCGCGAACGAGTTCGGGATAGGCCTCGCCCATCTGACGCACGAGTTCGGCGACCAGACGATGCATCACCGGATCCTTAGCCCCCAGCATATGCGCATGGCGCATCGCACGGCGCATGATGCGGCGCAGGACATAGCCACGACCGTCATTGGAGGGCATTACGCCGTCCGCGATGAGGAAGGACGTGGAGCGCAGGTGGTCTGCGATCACGCGGTGATGGGTCTTGCCCGGGCCGTCGGGATCCGAGCTGGTCACATGTGCGGAAGCCTCGATCAGCGCGCGCATGAGGTCGGTGTCGTAATTGTCGTGCTTACCCTGCAAGAGCGCGCCGATGCGCTCAAGGCCCATGCCCGTGTCGATCGACTTCGCTTCAAGCTCGCGGCGCGAACCATCTTCGAATTGTTCGAACTGCATGAAAACGTTGTTCCAGATCTCGATGAACCGGTCACCGTCTTCTTCGGGCGAACCTGGCGGGCCACCCCAGATCGACGGGCCGTGATCGTAGAAAATCTCGGTGCAGGGGCCGCAGGGGCCCGTGGGCCCCATCATCCAGAAATTGTCATTCGTGGCGATGCGGATAATCTTGTCGTCAGAGAGGCCAGCCACCTTTTTCCAGAGCGTCGCGGCCTCTTCGTCAGTGTGATAGACGGTGACCAAGAGGCGCTTGGGTTCTAGGCCGAAATCCTTGGTCAAGAGTTCCCACGCGAAGGGAATGGCTTGCTCTTTGAAGTAGTCGCCGAACGAGAAATTCCCCAGCATTTCAAAGAAAGTATGGTGACGCGCGGTGTAGCCGACATTGTCGAGATCGTTGTGCTTGCCGCCGGCCCGCACACATTTCTGGGCCGTGGTTGCGCGCTTGTAATCGCGGTGCTCGACACCCGTGAACAGGTTCTTGAACTGTACCATGCCCGAGTTGGTGAACATGAGCGTCGGGTCGTTGCGGGGGACCAGCGGAGACGAGGCCACCACTTCGTGACCGTTGCGCGCAAAGAAGTCGATGAACGTGGAGCGAATGTCTTTAAGGCTTGTCATTTTCGTCTCTTGATGGCCCGGGGTTCGGTCCGATTTAGCTCCCCCATGGCCTGCTGTCCATGGGATAGGTGTATTATGCAAAAAGGGCACCGAGTTGACGGTGCCCTTTTGATTTTCTTTCAGCGCGGTAAGGCTTTAGCCTTCCATCACATCGTCGCTGTTGTTGTCCTCGCCGGAGAAGCCGAAGTCGAGGCCGTGAGCGGCCCGAATCTTGTCTTCGATTTCCAGCGCGAGAGCCGGGTTGTCTTTCAGGAAGGTCTTGGCGTTTTCACGCCCCTGCCCGATCCGCTCGTCCCCGTAGGAGAACCAAGCGCCGGACTTGTCCACGACACCGGCTTTCACGCCCAAATCCAGAAGCTCGCCGGTTTTGGAGATGCCTTCGCCATACATGATGTCGAATTCGACCTGCTTGAAGGGCGGTGCCACCTTGTTCTTCACCACTTTCACGCGGGTCGAGTTACCGACCACTTCGTCACGGTCCTTTACAGCACCGATGCGGCGGATATCGAGGCGGACAGAGGCGTAGAACTTGAGTGCGTTGCCGCCCGTGGTCGTTTCCGGGCTGCCGAACATCACGCCGATCTTCATCCGGATCTGGTTGATGAAGATCACCATGCAGTTTGAGCGGCTGATCGAGGCGGTGAGTTTCCGCATGGCTTGGCTCATCAGACGCGCTTGAACGCCCACATTCGAGTCGCCCATATCGCCTTCAAGTTCGGACTTCGGCGTAAGGGCCGCAACGGAGTCGACAACCACGAGGCTCACGGCGCCGGAGCGCACGAGCGTATCGACGATCTCGAGCGCCTGTTCGCCGGTGTCGGGCTGCGAAATCAGCAGTTCATCAAGATTGACGCCCAGCTTCTTGGCGTATTGCGGGTCGAGCGCGTGTTCCGCGTCGACGAAGGCGCAAATGCCGCCCTTTTTCTGCTCCTCGGCAACCACATGCAGAGTGAGCGTGGTCTTGCCCGAGGATTCAGGGCCGTAGATTTCAATGATGCGACCTTTCGGCAGGCCACCGATCCCGAGCGCGATGTCGAGACCCAGAGAGCCAGTCGACGTGGCTTCGATTTCCATGACCGGGTTATCGGCACCGAGCTTCATGATCGAGCCCTTGCCGAACTGGCGTTCAATCTGTGCCAGAGCTGAATCGAGGGCCTTTTGCCGGTCTGCGTTACGCTTGTTATCCATAGAAAGAAGATCTGCCGTTGCCATGTTCTGCTTCCTTATCCCACACCGCACCATGGGCGGCAATGCTAGGTTTGTTCTCTGCTTGTTCTCGTTTGTTATGAGCACAAAATGAGAACATTACAAGTAGAATTTACCTCGATATGTTTTCTCCTTAGAGATTAAGAATAGGTTTATGAAATTGGGGAGAGTGGGTTTAATGCTGGTTTTTTGGAAAGAGCGACTTGTTTTTTTGTCTGTGCCCAAAACCGGAACCACGGCCTATGAAGCGGCCCTTGCGCCGCGCGCGGCGATGTCTATTCAGGACCCGCCGGATCTGAAACACGCGCCGATTTATCGCTACAATCGGTTCTTCCGACCAATGCTGGAGAAGTTTGGCGCCGACGACATGGAAACGCTGGCCGTCATGCGCCAACCCGTTTCCTGGTTGGGGAGCTGGTACCGGTATCGCCGCCGCCCGTTCATGAAAGGGCAGCGCAATTCGACCCATGACGTCAGCTTCACAGAATTCGTGACCGCCTATCTGGAGGACAAGCCCCCCAGTTTCGCGAATGTCGGCAGTCAGGCAAAGTTCCTCGAACCGCGCCCGAATGGAACTTCGGTGGATCACCTCTACCGGTACGAGAACCAGGCTGGGCTGGTGAAATTTCTGGAGGAACGTCTGTCGACGAAAATCGAGACCACGCGCGAGAATGTTTCGCCCGAGATGGCCCTCGAACTGGACGCGACCGTTGCCGCGAAGCTGCGCCAGAAATGTGCCGAGGATTTCGACCTCTGGGAAGGTTTGTCGGCGAGTTAAACCGTTGCGAGATGCTCCGCCACAGTTTGCGCCAACTGTTTCAAAGAGAAGGGTTTTTGCAGGAAAGTGGCGTTCGGGATATGTTCGAGCGCTTCCAGAATGTTGCTTTCGGCATAGCCAGACATGAAGACCACTGGTAGCGACGGTCGCGCAGACAACGCCTCTTTCACCCATGTCGGGCCGTCTTTTCCGGGCATGATGACATCGCTCAGGAGGATTTCTGTAGTAAATTCGGCATCGGAGAGGATTTCGAGCGCTCGTTCGCCGGAATCCGCTTCGACGACCGAGAAGCCGCTCGCCCGCAGCGCCCGGGAGGCAAAGGCACGCACAGGGGCTTCGTCTTCCACCAAAAGGATTGACCCTGCGCTGACTTTCGGCACGAACGCTGCGGGTTTGGGTTTTCGGTCTTCGGAGATAACGGCCGTCTCTTCTGCCGCGGGGAAAATCAGCGTGAAGGTCGTGCCCTGCCCGACGATGCTGTCGACGAAGACAAATCCACCGGACTGTTTGACGATCCCGTAAACAGTCGAGAGGCCCAGCCCCGTTCCCTCACCGATTTTCTTGGTTGTGAAGAAAGGCTCGAAAATTTTCGGCATTTTGTCGGCAGGGATGCCGCATCCGTTGTCCGATACATGGATGGACACATAGGCACCCGGTGAAAGTGTGACCCTGTCTTTATGAAGGGGCGACTTGATCGTCAGGTTCTCGGAGGTGACGCGGATTTCCCCCTGCCCTTTCATGGCATCCCGGGCATTCACCACGAGGTTCATGAAAACTTGCTCGATCTGGCGCTTGTCGGCTTTGATCGGGGCTAGGTTCGGTTCATGCTCGAGAACGAGCGAGACGTTCTCCCCCACCAGTCTATTGAGGAGGTGGGTCAGGTCGGACAGGCTTTCGCGCAGGTCAATCAACTGCGGCTCGAGCGTTTGTTTGCGCGAGAAGGCGAGAAGCTGCCCGACAAGCCCTGCGGCCCGATTGGCGTTCTGGTTGATCTGAACAAGATCCTGATAGTCCGCGTCGCCTGAGTCGTGCTTCAGAAGAAGCAGATCGCAATGGCCGGAAATGGCGGTGAGCAAGTTGTTGAAGTCATGCGCGATGCCATCGGCCAATTGCCCGATGGCTTGCATTTTCTGACTTTGCACGAATTGCAACTCGAGGCTCTTGATGTCGGTTGCATCGGACATGACCGCCATGATCGCGATCTTTTCCGTCGGATGCCGAACCGCAGACAGGCTGATCTGGACAAAGGTTTCCCGATCCGTCCACTTCAGCTTCATGAACTCGGGGCGCCGGGGGGCCTGCCCGCCAAGCACCTCGTTCAGCCATCCCTGCAGTGGCCGCCCTAGCCCCCCATAGCATCGGACAGCGCGGCACCCGGAATACCAACGCACCCGAGCAAGTCTTTGGCCGCCGAATTGAGTTCGGAAATGGCGCCGTCCTGCCCCAGATACATGGCGGCAATGGGCAAACTGTCCAATTCGAATTTGTTCTCGGCTGATTGGACAGGGATCATCAGAAGCTCCCGCCGCCCTGCCGCCGGCCGCCCCTCTTCGATTAGAGCAAAAGCGGGGCCACGTAGCGTGGAAAGCCTGTTGACCTCGCCAATACGCAGCGGCTGGTCGGGGAAAAGTTCCTCGACACTGCGAGTGCGCCCGCCGACGAAAAGCCGCGCGGCGTTGTTCATTGCAAGCACCGTTCCGTTGCGGCCCAATGAGAGTGCGGGAATGGCGGTGTGATCGGTGGTCTCCGCCTCTTTTTCCGACACCTGCCACACAAGGTAGTTCTGCCGAACCAACCGGACCGAAACCTCTACCGTTCCGCCCGAAGATGTATAAATGGCTTCCAAAGCTTTCCCTGCCGCGAGCGCCCGATTTTGGAGCCGCAGGATCGCGAATGAAGGCGATGTCACCTTCTGGCCAAGGAAATCAGACACATGTTGGGCGGGGCCGAAGGTGCGCGACGCGCTCGTATTTGCTGCGAGCACGTTCCCGCCTTGGTCCGTCAGCCAGCCCGCAACTTCCAAATGTTCCAGATAGTCAGAACTCATCGCGATGAATGAGCGTTGCCGGAATTTCCGGAACAACTGATAGAGGGCCAAAGCGGCGGCAGCTGTCAGACAAACTATTGCCAAAGTGGAGAGGAGCCGCTCGAACTCGCCAAACGGGCAAAAGACAGCCGCCAGTGCCAAGAGGCTTCCGAGGAACAACGTGACCGTAGACGGATTGGCACTGCCCCGCGTCAGTTCCCCGCCGATGGACCTGTGGTTCTGCCTCAGCACGTTCGCCCCCCTTTTTACCGGAGAAGACATCGCATCAAGAGATTAATGCGCCCTTAACAGGTGAGGAGAACTATTGCGCGCCATGCGCGATCAAGGCAAGAAAAAATCCATCAGAAGTTGTGTCTGGCTGCCAGTGTTCTTGCTGAACGAGTGCCCATTCGCCATTCCTCGAAAGGAATGCACTGACGATCGCCTCGTTTTCTTCCCGAAGGACCGAGCAGGTGGCATAGGCCAGCACGCCGCCTTTTTTCACAAGCGCGCTCGCCTCCTGCAAAATGTCGGCCTGAAGCGCGCAGGTGCGCTGGAGGTCCTGTTCGGACAGCTTCCATTTGGCTTCCGGCGAGCGACGCCATGCGCCTGATCCCGTGCAAGGCGCGTCGCAAAGCACAAGATCGTAAGGCCCCTGCCCTGCAGCTGCCCCTGGTGCGAGCAGCATTACGCGCACTCCCGCCCGTTCGGCGCGTTCTTTGAGCGGCGCCAAACGGGCCGCGCTGATATCATGCGCGAAGTAGTGCGCGCTTTGACGGGCCGCCATTGCGAGCGTTTTTCCACCGCCACCTGCGCAATAGTCGAGAACGCGCCCGCCCTGCGGCAACGGCAATCTGTCGACGAGCGCTTGGCTACCAGCATCTTGCAACTCGAAATGCCCATCGAGGAACTCGGGCAAGGCCGTCAGATTTCGCGCCTCGGCACCCAGAGTAAGGGCCGACGGGGAAACAGGATTGGCCTTGGTCGGGATGGTGTGAGCGGTGAGATCTGCCTGCAGTTTCTCACGCGTAGTCTTGGCAAGATTTGCGCGGAGCGTCGTCGGAGCGCGCGCACGCAAAGCGCGTTCGACGGGTGCAGCTTCGTTCCCGAGAGACCGTTCGAACGCCGCATAAAGCCAATCCGGCAGATCGAGAATGTTCTCCGCTGGCGGGTTCGCCAAAAGTGCGGTCTCGGTATCACTCAGGGCTGCGGGCGCATGTCGATCTCCGGTGAAGATCTCGGCGACGGGGGCAGCGTCCATTCGCAGGAGCCCAAGAACGATCCCGCGCCCCGACAAAGCCCCACCATTATGTGCGGCGCTGTTGCGGCGGCGGAGGCCATCGAACACGATATCGCGAATGGCGGCGCGATCCTTGGAGCCCGCGAACCTGCTCGCCCGTGCCCAGTTCGTTAGGGCCTTTTCGGCAGACCCGCCTTCGAAAATCCGGTCGAGGATCTCTATGGCGGCCTGATAACGGGCGGCAGGTGTCACTCCGGGCTCCAGTCCGTTAGATGCGGGGCTCAGCCCACGCGGTAGTTGGGGCTTTCGCGCGTGATCTGCACGTCATGGACATGCGATTCCTTGAGGCCAGCCCCAGTGATCTTCACGAAGTTGCAGTTGTGGCGCATCTCTTCGACCGTTGCACAGCCGGTATAGCCCATGGCAGCACGAAGGCCGCCAACCATCTGGTGCAGCACAGCGGCGACTGTGCCCTTGTAAGGCACCTGCCCTTCGATGCCTTCCGGTACGAGCTTGTCGGAAGCCGCGTCTTTCTGGAAATAGCGATCCGCTGAGCCGCGCGCCATTGCGCCGAGCGAGCCCATGCCGCGATAAGCTTTGAACGAACGGCCATTCCAGAGGATCACTTCCCCCGGAGACTCGTCGGTGCCCGCGATGGCCGAACCGACCATGGCGCAAGAAGCGCCAGCGGCAATGGCTTTGGCGAAATCGCCGGAATACTTGATGCCGCCATCCGCGATCACCGGCACATCACGGGCTTCGCGCGAGGCGTCCATGATGGCGGTAAGCTGGGGCACACCGACGCCTGCCACGATCCGCGTAGTGCAGATCGAACCCGGGCCGATCCCGACCTTAACCGCATCCGCGCCCGCATCGATGAGGGCGCGTGTGGCTTCTGCCGTAGCGACGTTACCCGCGATCACCTGAACTTCGTTCGAAAGCTTTTTTACCCGTTGCACGGCTTCGATCACGCCCGCGCTATGGCCATGCGCGGTGTCGATCACAACGATGTCACAGCCCGCGTCGATCAACGCCTCGGAGCGCTCGAAACCTGCGTCGCCAACGCCAGTTGCTGCTGCAACGCGCAGGCGGCCGAGGTTGTCTTTGCAGGCGGTCGGGTTCAGGACAGCTTGTTCGGTGTCTTTCAGCGTCAGAAGGCCCGTGAGCTTGCCTTTGCCATCCGTCACAAGAAGCTTCTCGATCCGGCGCGCCTTCATCAGGCTCTTGGCCTGTTCGAGGTCCGCAGGCTCGGACAGCATCGCAAGGTTATCCGTCGTCATCATCACACGAACGGGCGTGTCGTCGGACGTGGCGAAGCGCATGTCACGGTTGGTGACGATCCCGACGATCAGGCCGCGCTCATCGACGACCGGAAAGCCCGTTACGTTAAAGCGGGCCTGCAATTCCTTGGCATCTGCGAGGGTCTGATCGGCGCGCAGCGTGATCGGGTTGTAAACGATGCCGCTCTCGAAACGCTTCACGCGCCGCACTTCCTGCGCCTGTGCCGCGATATCGAGGTTCTTGTGGATCACCCCCATGCCGCCGGCCTGAGCCATGGCAATCGCCATGCGCGCCTCTGTGACGGTGTCCATCGCCGAGGAGAGCAAAGGGATGTTCAGGGTGATTTCGCGGGTCACGCGAGTGCGGGTGTCTGCCGTAGACGGGAGAACACTCGATGCCCCCGGCACCAGCAAAACGTCGTCGAACGTGAGAGCCTCACGAATCTCCATCGGGTATCTCCTTGGAATGCATCGTTTGGCGCTTCCCTATTACACGGAAGTGCGACGGGGGAAAGGGCAGATGCACTTGTCATACCCGCGTCATTTCCGCCAAACACAAGGAATGCGAAGGAGATCGGCATGACCAAACCACTTGAAGGCGTTCTTATCCTCGATTTGACCCATGTTCTGGCCGGGCCGTTCTGCGCCATGACCGTCTTGGATCTGGGCGCACGCGTGATCAAGGTCGAGCGCCCGGGCGAAGGCGACGACACCCGCGCTTTCCCGCCGTTCAAGGAAGGCGAGAGCGCCTATTTTGCGGCGATCAATCGCGGCAAGGAATCCATCGCGCTGGATTTGAAAGCCGAAGATGACAGAGTGATCTTCGAAGAGCTTCTCGCCCGTGCCGATGTAGTGCTGGAAAACTATCGGCCAGGCGTGATGGAAAAGCTGGGTTATGGTTGGGAGGCGCTGCATGAGCGTTTTCCCAAGCTGATATATGGCGCGGGATCGGGGTTCGGGCATACCGGACCCGAGGCAGGCAAACGCGCCTATGACATGGTCGTGCAGGCGCGCGGTGGTGTGATGTCGATTACGGGGGAGGAAGGCGGGCCACCTGTGCGCGTGGGTGCGTCGATCGGTGACATCGTGGCTGGCATGTATCTGACGTAAGGCGTTCTGGCTGCGCTCTATCAGCGGCTCGAAACGGGGGTGGGCCAAAAGATCGACATTTCCATGCTCGATTCCCAGATTGCCATTCTGGAGCATGCCGTGGTGCTTGCCAGTACGACCGGAAAAGCGCCCGGCCCGACGGGGGAGCGGCATCCTTTCATCACGCCATTCTCGACCTTCCGTGCCGAAGACGGGTTTTTCGTGATCGCGGCCGGGAACAATGCGCTCTTTACCAAGCTCTGCAAGGCTTTGGGGCTTGATACCCTGCCGCAAGACCCACGCTACAGCACCAACGCAGCGCGCTGCGAGAACGTGGCGCTTTTGAAACGGTTGATCGAGGCCCAAACGCTGACCCGACCCCGCGCCCATTGGATTGAGCTGCTTGAGCGGCACGGAGTGCCAACGGGGAAGGTGCAAAACGTGCTCGAAGCGCTGGAAGACCCACAACTCGAAGCGCGGAATATGGTGCTGCCGATAGCGGCGCGGGAAGGCGGGCCCGGCTTTGTTGGTGCGGGCAATCCGATCAAGATGTCGGGCTTTTCCGACGCTTCGATACTGCCCTCTGCCCCCACTCTCGATGGTGACCGCGAACGTATTCTTGAGTGGCTTGGAACCGCAGCGGATTGATTTGAAACGGCGTCTCCGTCAAAGAACGCACGGAACGCGACGCCAATGCCGCGCTCACAGCGAGAAGTGCCGGAAACGGGCTTTCCTTCTTGCCTACTGTGCTTAGGTTTGGGACAGCGAACAGGAGACCTCGATGACCACCGAACACCTCGTAATCTTTACCCCCTCCGGCAAGCGCGGACGCTTCCCGGAAGGCACGCCCGTTCTGCAGGCGGCGCGCCAGTTGGGCGTGGATCTGGACTCCGTTTGCGGTGGTCGCGGCATTTGCTCGAAGTGCCAGATTACCCCGTCTTACGGCGAGTTCCCGAAACATGGCGTGACCGTGCAGGACGGTGCGCTTTCGGAGTGGAACTCGGTCGAGGAGCGCTACAAATCGAAGCGCGGCCTCATTGATGGCCGCCGCCTCGGCTGCCAGGCCAAGGTGATGGGGGATATCGTGATCGACGTTCCGCCGGAAAGCCAAGTGCACCGTCAGGTCGTCCGCAAGGCGGCAACCGCGCGCGACATCACCATGGATCTCGCAACGCGCCTCTTTTTCATCGAAGTGCGCGAACCGGACATGGAAGAGCCAACAGGCGATCTGGAGCGGATGGCAGAGGCCCTGAAGCTCCAGTGGGAAATCGACAATGTTCGCGTTGATGCCTCTGTGATCGGCAAGCTGCAAACGACGCTTCGCAAAGGCAAGTGGCAGGTAACTGTAGCGCTTTTCCAAGATCATCGCGGCGAAGCCCCGCGGATCGTGGAAATCTGGCCAGGCCTCCACGAAGGGGGCCTCTTCGGCCTCGCAATCGACCTTGGCTCGACCACCATTGCGGCCCACCTCTGCGATCTGGCGACGGGCGAGGTGAAAGCCTCCTCCGGTGTGATGAACCCGCAAATCCGCTTCGGCGAAGACCTTATGAGCCGCGTGTCCTACGCCATGATGAATGCGAATGGCGCGTCCGAGATGACGAAAGCCGTGCGTGTCGCGATCAACGGTCTTGTCCAATCTCTGGCCACCGAAGCGGGTGTGGACCCTTCGTTGATTTTCGAGGCGGTGATCGTCTGCAATCCGGTCATGCACCACCTGCTTCTCGGGATTGACCCCGTAGAACTCGGGCAGGCACCTTTCGCACTGGCCACGTCGAATTCGCTCTCGCTCAATGCCATCGATCTGGATCTCGATCAGGTCAACAAGCGCGCTCGCGTGTATCTGCTGCCTTGCATTGCAGGACACGTTGGCGCCGATGCCGCTGCTGTGGCCCTTTCCGAGGAACCGAACAAGTCGGAAGACCTCGCGCTGATCGTCGATGTCGGCACCAATGCGGAAATCCTTTTGGGCAACAAAACCAAGGTTCTGGCCTGCTCTTCGCCCACGGGCCCCGCTTTTGAAGGCGCACAGATCAGCGCAGGCCAGCGTGCCGCGCCGGGCGCTATCGAGCGGATCGAGATTGACCCCGTCACCAAAGAGCCGCGCTTCCGTGTGATCGGCGTGGACCTCTGGAGTGACGATGAAGGCTTCTCCGAGGCGGTTGCTGGTTCCGGCATCACCGGCATTTGCGGCTCGGGCATTATCGAAGCCGTTGCCGAGATGCGGATTGCGGGCATCCTTGACCCGTCGGGGCTGATCGGCTCTGCCGAACAGGTCGGCACGCCGCGTTGCGTGCCCGAGGGGCGAACGAACAGCTATGTGATCCACGATGCGCGCGCCGAAGGCGGGCCGTTGATCAGTGTGACCCAAGGCGATATCCGCGCCATCCAGCTTGCCAAATCCGCACTCTATGCAGGCGCACGACTTTTGATGGATGAAATGGGTGTCGAGAAGGTAGACCGCGTGGTGCTTGCCGGTGCCTTCGGGGCCCATATCAGCCCGAAGCACGCAATGGTTCTGGGCATGATCCCGGACGTGCCCTTGGAAAAGGTCTTCAGCGCCGGAAACGCGGCAGGTACGGGCGCGCGGATTGCCCTTCTTAACAAGGCTTCACGTAGCGAGATCGAAAAGACGGTGCACCAGATCAAGAAGATCGAAACCGCGATCGAGCCTCGTTTCCAAGAGCATTTCGTCAACGCAAACGCCATTCCTCACGCGAAAGATCCCTTCCCGGAGCTTTCGAAAATCGTTTCGCTTCCGCAGGTTGGGTTCAACACCAAAGGCGACGGCGGAGACGGCGGCCGGCGGCGGCGGCGCGGATAAGATCAGGAGAGTTGCGGCTGTCGGGCAGCAATCTCGGCAGTCGTGGCTTGGATCAACCCGATCAGCTCTTCTGATGCGATAGACCCCCCGGAGCGGCGCTTGGTTTCGGCCGTTTTCAAAGCGGCATGTAATTGTTCAGCCCCGCATGTTGCCGCAAGACCGGAAAGGGCATGGATTTCGTTGGCCTCGACGCGCCAAGGCGCGCGCTCCAGGGCAGACCGTAGCTTGGCTGCTTGCGCCCGCAGCCCATCCAAAGCACGCGCCATGGCCTCCTCACCGATGGCGAAACGAAGCTCTTTGAGGTGACCGCGGTTGAGAAGGGGCAGGTCTGCCTGCCGCGAGGGGCCGGACAGGCGCGTCGTAGTATCCTCCGGCACGTCGGACATGACCCTGCGCAACCGCGCGATATTCACGGGCTTCGTTAGCACCTCGTCAAATCCGGCCGCCAGAAAACGGTGGCGCTCTTCCGGAAACGCATGCGCCGTCAGCGCGAAGATCGGAACGCGAGCGCTCGCTCCCTGCCCCGCGCGAATGGTTTTGGTGGCTTCGGTTCCGTCACACCTCGGCATCTGGATGTCCATCAAAATGAGATCGAAGACCGTCTTCTCGGCAATCTCGACAGCCTCGAAACCGTCACGCGCCTCGACGACTGTATGCCCTTCCCGTTCAAGGATCTGCCTCAACACCAAGCGGTTCACCGGATTGTCCTCGGCAACAAGGATATGGCGCGGCGCTTGATCCACGGGTTCGGCATCAGGCTGAGCCGCAACGGTCTCACCTCCGTCCACTCCTACAGGGCCCGCACGCTCCAAGGGCAAACGGACCCAGAAGAGCGACCCCTCCCCTTCCTCGCTTTCGACACCGAAACTGCCCTGCATGGCTTCAACAAGGCGGCGCACGATACCCAAACCAAGCCCCGTTCCTTCCACCGCCCGCTCGTCTGGAGACGCGACGCGGTAGAAATCCTCGAAAACCTGCTCGATATGTTCTGCCGCAATGCCTCGCCCAGTATCGATGACCTGGAACTCGACTTGCGTATCCGAGACCCCTTGTGCCGAAACCTTGAGATTGACCTCGCCGTCCTGCGTGAATTTTACGGCATTGCCGAGAAGGTTGGTCAGGATCTGCCGCAGTCGTGCTGCATCCCCGCGGAAACGCCCAAGCGCCGAGCTATCGATCTGCAAAGACAGCGTGTTGCCGTGCAACTGCGCTTGCGGGGTCAAGCTCTGCATGAGATCGCGCGACAGCGTTTCGAGATCGAAAGTTGTCTTTGCCGAGACGACACCCTTTGCCTCGAACCGTGCGATATCCAGAATATCATTCACGTGATGCAAAAGCAGTTGGCCGGACTGTTCGAGAATTTCCAATTGGGCTGCCCGCAAGGCATCGAGTTTGGAGGCCTTCAGAAGTTCGACGACACCGAGAATACCGTTCAACGGGGTTCGCATCTCGTGGCTCATCACCGCCATGAAATGCGATTTCGCGCGCTGCCCCGCGAGGGCTTCATCGCGGGAAAGGCGCAATTCCTGTTCGGCCGCGATCCGGTCCGAAACATTGCGGAAGAAGTAGACCGCAACAGGTTTCACATGATCGGCCCGGAACCCGACCGAAAGATCCGCAGGAATAGGCGCGGCATTCGGGCGGTGGATGGTCACTTCGAAATGGTCGGAAGTGGTCACATCGGCCGGAAGGTGAAACGGCTCGTCGGTATCGCGCCGGGTCACATATGTGCCAATCGGTGTGTCACGCGCCTCGTCGAAACTCCGGCCGAGAAGCTCCGACGCGGCGGGGTTCATATCAGTGATGGCCCCCTTTTCGTTTGTCACAACGAGACCATCCGGTGATGTGTCCAGAATCGTCCCAAAACGATCCGATGCACGCCGGGCTTCCTGGCCCTGCGTTCGTGCAACTTGGTAAAGTCGATAGAGAACGATCGCCAAGACAGCCATCAACCCGACCAATGCCATAATGCCCACCGCCAACTGGACAAGAAGCTGGGAGATTTCGTTACGCCCTTGCTCGCTTCTCACGGCAAGGAGCGAGTTACTTTCCATGGCCGTCCGCCGGATCGCCCCGCGCATCTCGCCGGTCATGGCAAGGATATCAGGCAGACTCTCAAGCAAGACCTGATCGGGAGCATCGATCGCAGGCATAACCTTACGCACCGCCAAGAAACTCTCTTCAACTGTTTCAAGAGAGCCTGCGGCACTGAGGGCTTCCCGATAAAGCCGGGATTCCAGCAAGGTGGTGAAACGGCTAAAGAGGATGTCGTAGCGCACACGGACATTTGCCAGAGGCAAAGTCAGATTATCCTCGCCCGAAATATTGCCAGGTTCGGCTGCCTCAGCGGCAACGGCGGTAATCAAACTGTTCCGGAACTCCAGAAATTCGACATCAAGGCGCGTCACCGTCCAATAGGCGTTGTCGACACGCGAGGTCGAAAGTTCCCCGAGTTTCAAAACCACGGAGCGCGAGATTTGCAAGGAGGCGCCAAGCGCGACCGAAATCAGGATGCCCAGAATTGCAAAGAGAACCCGCCGCCGCCAGCGCGGCTGCTCCCATAGAACCAGCCGATATGACATACTAGTCGCCTTCGGCCGCCCGCTCACGGCCTCACATCAATTTCGGTCAATTGCCAGATTGACCGTGAGAAGATGATCTCGGTTTGCCACATCCTATCGGCGTCATAGGGGTAGACGAGCCAGATCGGGCCCTTGTCGCGTATCGACAGCGCAGCCCCGTTCCTCGATCGGGCGAGGATTGGGGCTTCGGGCGTCAGATCGCTGTATTCCATTTCGACGAAATACCCGTTCAGTGCCGTCAGGCTAAGATGCCCGCCCGTTACACCGACGGATGACAGGAGGGAATGAAGCGAGGGCCCGGTGAAGGTTTGCACGCCTTTGGTCCATATCGTTGTCGTGACAATCTCGATTTCCGGCAGCGCATCCAGATCTTCGGAAGAAATCTCGATCGTTTTGTATTCGGCGCCGTTTTTGACAATAAGAAGTGTGGCGGCACTGGCGGCGGCAGCCGTCCACGTCAGTCCGGTCGCGAATGCAATCGCAGTGGCAACACGAGTGGCAGAAGAACTCCGCATAGGCCAAAAATTGCGCATAAAACTCACTATTAGTCCCCCGGACGTGCTGTAGCAGAAAGCCCCTAACCCCGAGCCACGTCAACGGAATTCCGTCCTTCGGTCAAGAAGACTATATAAATGGATGTCTTGCCAATACTCTTTTCTCACAACATTCCCATCAAGTGAAAAATGACGTTTCAAAATTAGGCAGATGGCTCAAAATTCAAATTCGGCGACGGTGAAATAAATGCGACTTCTACTGGCAGACGACCATGATCTAGTACGCTCGACGCTCGCAGGACTGTTGCGCGAGCACGGGGGCTATGAGGTCACGGAAGCCTCTGACATGTGGCAGGGCTTTAGCCAGATCGAAGCTGGCCCGAAGCCGGATCTGGCTCTCTTGGATTTTTCCATGCCCGGCATGTCTATCCCGGACGGTCTGGCGCGCGCCGTCAAGATGATGTCCCCTGCTCCGGTCGCGTTGCTCACGGGCACTGGCACCCCAGGCATTGCACGCCGCGCGATGGATCTCGGGGCAAAGGGGTTTCTGACAAAGAACATGCTCCCGGAAGAACTTCTTGTAAGCGTTCGCAAATTGCTGAACGGCGAAAGCATCGTCGCTGACCACAGCTCGACCGATGAAAGCGGCACCGAGGACCTGCCGCATCTCACACCGCGAGAGCTTGATGTGCTGCGCGGGCTTTGCAACGGCCTTTCAAACAAGGAAATCGCCCGCGAGCTGGAAGTTCAGGAAGTGACTGTGAAACTCCACGTCAAAACACTGAGCCGCAAGCTTGATGCCAAAAACCGCACCCACGCCGCAATGCTCGGGCGCGATATGCATCTCGTCTAATTGAAAAGGCCCGCCAGAAGCGGGCCTTTCTATTTCTTGCCTTAGCCCCGACGGCGGCCACCGCCGCGACGGCCACCACGGCCTTCGCCATCTGCTGCAGGCGGACGGTTGAAGCGGATCCACTCGCCACCCGACGGGTCGTTGTTCATCAGGAAGTTGGCTGCGCGAATGGCTTCCATTTCCTTGCCCGGGCGCGACTTGGTGGAGCCCATGCCGAAGAGCGTGACGAAAGTTTCGTCATCCATGTCTTCCGGCAGGATGATGCCAGACGCCGCGATTTCCGCCCGCTTTTCAGCGATCTTCGACGCCGCGATCGGCAGAGCGACAGGGTTCATGATCGCAGAGGTCATGCCAGCGGTGATGGCCATCGGCAGGAAGGCGTTGTTGATCCCATGGCGGTTCGGCAGACCGAAGGAAATGTTCGATGCGCCGCAGGTCGTGTTCACGCCCAATTCGTCACGCAGGCGGCGCACAAGTGTGAACACCTGATGGCCAGCGGTTGCCATGGCGCCAATCGGCATCACCAGCGGGTCGACCACGATGTCATGTGCCGGAATGCCGAAGTCTGCCGCGCGCTCAACAATCTTCTTTGCTACGGCGAAGCGTACATCGGGATCTTCCGAGATGCCGGTATCGTCGTTCGAGATCGCCACCACAGGCACGTTGTATTTCTTCACGAGCGGCAGAACGAGTTCCAGACGCTCTTCCTCACCCGTCACCGAGTTCAGGAGCGGACGGCCTTCACAGGCGGCAAGGCCTGCTTCCAAAGCACCAGGCACCGAGGAGTCGATGCAGATCGGTGCGTCGGTCACGGCCTGAACGCGCTTGATAAGTTCCGGCATCAGCATCGGCTCGACGAAGTTGTTGTCGGCGTAACGCGGGTCTTCAGCCATTTTGTTGGTGAAAACCGCGCCCGAGTTCACGTCGAGCACCGTTGCGCCTGCCGCTACCTGATCGACGGCATCCTTCTCGACGGTCGAGAAATCGCCCGCTTCAAGCTCGGCAGCCAGCTTCTTGCGCCCCGTCGGGTTGATGCGCTCGCCGATCACGCAGAAGGGCTGGTCGAAACCGATGATGACGGTTTTCGATTTGGATTCGATGATAGTCCGGGTCATTCCAATATTCCTTAGGCTTGAGCGGCAGGCTTGCCGGAGGCGCCACCGTTATCGGTGACCCACTGAGCGTTGGTCTTGATCCCGCCAAGCGGGAAGAAATGGACGGCTTCGATGCCGAAATCGGGGTTCGCGGCCTTGTGCGCGGCCAATTCCTCGATCACCTCGTTCGGCTCGTAGGGCAGGAGCAGCTTGGAAACATCCATCGCGCGCTTCTGCAGCACCTTGAGCGAGGGGCCCACGCCACAGGCAATCGCGAACTTGATCAGCGTTTGCAGCTTCGCAGGGCCCGCGATACCGATATGCACGGGGATCGAGATGCCAGCAGCGTTCAGCGCGTTCACCCACTCGATGATCGGGCCAGCTTCGAAGCAGAACTGCGTCGCCAGCGCCATCTTGGCATCCGTGGTTTCAGAGAACTTCTGCTTCCAGCGCAGAGCTTCCATCACATTCTTGTCGGAACCATCGGGGTCGATGTCCTTGTTGCCCTCAGGGTGACCGGCAACATGCAAACGGTCGAAATCACCGAACAGGCCCGTTTCCATCAGCTGCATCGAGCAGTGGAAATCGCCGTGCGGCGTCGCGACGCCACCTGCGAGAAGAAGGGCTTGGCGCACATCGGCTTCGCCGCGATAGCGCGCGATCCAGTCGGCGAGCGTCGCTTTGTCCTTGATGATCCGCGACGGGAAGTGCGGCATCACCGGGAAGCCTTCGGCGTTCAGGCGCTTTGCCGTGGCCACCATATCCTCGATGGGCGTTCCCTCGATATGCGCGATGTAAACGCGGGTGCCCGCCGGAAGGATGTCGCGGAAGCTTTCCACTTTCTCGGCGGTCCGCGGCATCACTTCGATGGAGAAGCCTTTCAGGAAGGCTTCCACGGCGTCGTTGCCAAGGGATTTCGGTTCTTCACGTTTACGGAAATTCAAGAGCGCCATCAGTGCCTCCCAAGCGTTTCTCGGCATCATGCCCGGCCGTCATTCGCGATCAGAGCTTTCAGCTTTTCCTGATCGAATTCTCTGTCCAGTCGAGCAGCTTCGGCTTCCGCAATCTCGTTTGCGTCGCCATCCACAGTGTAGGGAGCCGCTTTGCGCCATTCCGCCAGATAGGCGTCGGAATCCCGCGCGCCGATCTTCATAGCAGCACGGTCGATCGCTTGCTCGAAACGTTCCGGCAACGGGCGTTTTGCGCCCGAACGGCCCTTTCCGACGATGACCTGCGCCGGAATATCTCTCCAGTAAACGATCGTTACGTCAGGCATTTGCGATTCCCTCACTCGACTTATGCAGCATCGGTATCGCGGTTCGTTTACGACACACGGGCGGATTTCGACATTTACGCACCAAGGGGCGACACCGGAGGAGTTACCGGACTATCGGGCTTCGCACTAGGCACCCGGCCATGAAATCGCCGGAAGATCATTATGAGTCCCGCGCGCTGCTTGCGTGACGTCTCGCGGCGGTCTACCTTGGGGGTAACTTGAAATGGAGGGCGTGCAAATGGCGCCCAGGCGTCCCAAAGGTGCGGGCGCTTTCCCGAAAGCGGTAGAGAGTTCCGCACCGATCCCCCCCGACCCGGCGGAGCTATATGCTGCGCTGGACTTGGGAACGAATAGCTGTCGCATGCTGATTGCCCAACCCAAGGGCAACCAGTTCCATGTGATCGACAGCTTCTCGAAATCTGTCCAGCTCGGTCAGGGGCTGGAACAGACAGGCCGATTGAGCCGCGCCTCGATGGCGCGAACCGTTCAGGCTTTGCGCATCTGCCAACAAAAGCTGAAGCACCACAAAGTGGGCCGGATGCGGCTTGTGGCCACCGAAGCCTGCAGACGCGCGGAAAACAGCGCCGAATTCCTCAACATGATCCGGCGCGAAACCGGATTGCAGTTGGAGATCATCCAACCCGAGGAAGAAGCGCGGCTTGCCGTGATTTCCTGTGCACCTTTGGTGTCCACGCGCACCGAGCAATTGCTCGTCGTGGATATCGGCGGCGGCTCGACCGAGCTTGTGTGGATCGACCTCTCCTCTGTCCCCTCCCGCGACCGCCCCCGCGCGATCATGCGCCTTCATGCCGGTTTCCATCCGCCCGAAAGCCCCTTCCCGAGCGCCAAGGTGGTGGACTGGATTTCCGTTCCCTTGGGTGTCGCCACACTCCGTGACCAGTTTATCGACGTCGAAGACGACGCCGCGCGTTTTGCACTGATGAGCTGGTTCTTCGAGGAAAACCTCGCCGAATTCACGCCCTACAAAGACGAACAGGTCCGCGAGGGCTTCCAGATCGTTGGCACAAGCGGCACGGTCACCACTGTGGCAGCCTCCCATCTCGGCCTGAAACGCTACGACCGCACGAAGGTCGATGGCCTGCGCATGACCTCCGACCAGATCGACAAGGTGATCCGAGATTACCTTTCGCTCGGCCCCACTGGTCGCATGAACGACCCGCGCATCGGGCAGGACAGGCAAGCCTTGATCATGTCCGGTGCCGCTATTCTGCAAGCGCTTCTGAGGCTCTGGCCAACGGATCGGCTTTCTGTGGCGGATCGCGGGCTGCGCGAAGGACTGCTCTACGCGCAGATGTCGGCAGACGGCGTGCTGGAAAACGGGTTGTTTTGACGGTTGCGTTTTCGGAGAAATCAGCGCACTCCCCCGTTTTGAAATGCGCCTCGACAAGAGACGGTAAGGAAAACGGCTATGGCAAAAAACATCTCGGGGCGTGGTCAGCGCGATCTGCGTGAAAAGGTGAAAACCGCCCGTGGCCGCAAGCTTTCGTCCACACGCTGGCTCGAACGCCAACTCAACGACCCCTATGTGAAACGCGCGCGTGCCGAAGGCTATCGTGGGCGCGCCGCCTTCAAGATCCTGGAGCTTGACGAAAAATACCGCTTCCTCGTACCGGGCGCGCGGGTTGTCGATCTTGGTTGCGCACCGGGGGGCTGGACGCAAGTCGCCGTGCGCCGCGTGAATGCGCTTGGCGAGAAAAGCGGCAAAAAGATCGGCCGCGTCCTTGGCGTCGATTTGCAGGAAGTCGATCCGATCACCGGTGCTGAAATCCACCAGCTCGATTTCCTCGCTGACGATGCGGACGATCTGGTCAAAGGCTGGCTAGGTGGGCGCGCCGATGTGGTGATGTCGGATATGGCCGCAGCTTCCAGTGGCCACCAACAGACCGACCACTTGCGGATTATCACGCTCTGCGAAGCCGCCGCCTATTTCGCTTTCGACGTGCTGGAAACCGGAGGCACCTTTGTGGCCAAGGTTCTGGCGGGCGGTGCGGAAGGTGAGTTGCAGAAGCTTCTCAAGCAGAACTTCGAGAAGGTCACCAACGAGAAGCCACCTGCAAGCCGTTCAGACAGCTCGGAAAAATTCGTGGTCGCGCGCGGCTTCCGAGGCCGCCCCGAAGCGGCCGAGGCCGAAGACAGCGACGACTGATCCAACTCAGTGGAGTTGCAAAGAGCGCATCGCCGCTTGGCGCAGCAGGTCGGAATCAAGCGGAGCCGCGGGAAGAGCCTTCCCCTGCACCTCAAGCGCAAACGCCTCCTGACGGAGAAGTTCGGATAGTTTGCCAATCGGCGCACTCAACGGTGCCGCTTGGAGCGCCGGGCGCTTCCTTCGTGTTCTGGCCATGTGCTGCCTTTCCTGTGCCGAGTCGATGTGGAGCTACAGGGGCATTCCGGCCCAAAAAGGTTGAGAAAGTGGCAATTCGCTGCCACCCGCACGCAAATTTTCAAGGGAGGGAATGGTGGGTGATGAGAGACTCGAACTCCCGACATCTTCGGTGTAAACGAAGCGCTCTACCAACTGAGCTAATCACCCGTGGAGCGTGGAATATTCAGTTTCACGGCCCCTTGCAAGAGTGCTTGAGCGAATAATTCCCTGCATCCCTTGGATTATTTTTCGCGGCCTCCGCGCATCTCGGGCGCTCTCCTAGAAACAAAAAACGCGCCGGCTGCGCGGCACGTTTTTGGAATGGTGGGCGATAAGAGATTCGAACTCCTGACATCTTCGATGTGAACGAAGCGCTCTACCACTGAGCTAATCGCCCCACGAGGGCGCTAATAGACTCACTCTGCGGCGTCTGCAAGAGCCTCGGACGCATCATCCGCATCAAAATCCACCTCGGTCGCATCTTCGGCTTTTTCCTCGCTGGAAGCCTTGTCCTTCCCGTCTTTCTCGGTAGGCGTGGACGTCCGAAGCTTGAGCATCAGCACTTGCCCACCAGAAACCGATTTCTGCTTGTTGACCTTCACCTTACCCAGTGGCGGCAGATTGAGGTCTTCGCCATTCGCAAGCGCCTCGACCAGAACCGCGAGCACCGCATCGACCACCGGCTTCACGTTCTTCTTCTTGAGGTCGCCATGCTTTGCCACCCGGTCCACAAGGGTGCGCTTCTTCAGTTCTCCGCCGAAAACCGGTGCCGTGAATTCGGAGACCACAGGCGTAACCGAAGGTGCCGCAGCAATCGCATCTTCCGCCGCCGGAGCCGTGGGGGCCTTCTTGGCAGCGGGGCTCGTTTTTCTTGCCCCCGCCGAAGCTCTTGCACCGGATTTCGAAGCAGCAGATTTCGGTTTTGTCGTCGATTTTGCCATAATTGAAGTCCACTGTTTCCTATTTGAGAACAGAATAGCGTGCCTCGTTAACACTTTCCAGCAACGTCTTTGTTCCGAACCACTTTAGACTGACAAAAGAAAATCCCGGCGCCGAGGCACCGGGATCATTTTCATTGTCACGGTGATCAGTGTGCCGTTGCGGCCGAGGCTTGCTCTGCTGCTTTGGCTTTCGCCGCCGCTGCAGCCTCTTCGGCCTCTTCGTCCCACTCGATCGGCTCGGGCGCGCGCACCAGAGCGTGCTTCAGCACTTCCGACACGTGGCTGACAGGGATGATCTCCAGCCCTTCCTTCACGTTATCGGGGATCTCCACCAGATCCTTGGCGTTCTCTTCGGGGATGAACACGGTCTTGATGCCGGCGCGCAGCGCTGCCAGCAGCTTCTCTTTGAGGCCACCGATGGCCAGAGCATTCCCCCGCAGCGTGACCTCGCCCGTCATCGCAATGTCTTTGCGCACGGGGATCTGGGTCAGCACCGAAACGATCGACGTCACCATTGCCAAGCCCGCCGACGGGCCATCCTTCGGCGTCGCGCCCTCCGGCACGTGCACGTGGATGTCCCACTTGTCGAACTTCGGCGGCTTCACACCGATCTGGGGAGCAATCGAGCGGACATAAGACGAAGCCGCATCAATCGACTCCTTCATTACGTCGCCCAACTTACCCGTGGTCTTCATCCGGCCCTTACCGGGCAGGCGCAGCGCTTCGATGGAGAGGATATCCCCGCCCACCGAGGTCCAGGCGAGGCCCGTTACCACACCGATCTGGTCTTCCTTCTCAGCCAGACCATAGCGGTACTTCTTCACGCCGAGGTATTTGTCGATGTTATCCGCATCAACAACCACCTTCTTCGTGCCGCCCTTGATGATCTCGGTCACAGCCTTCCGCGCGAGCTTCGCAATCTCGCGCTCAAGGCTCCGCACCCCCGCCTCGCGGGTGTAGCGACGGATCATCTCTGTCAGAGCCGCGTCGGTCAGTTCGAACTCGCCCTTTCGTAGCCCATGCGCCTCCACCTGCTTATCGACGAGGTGCTGGCGCGCGATCTCGCGCTTCTCGTCTTCGGTGTAGCCCGCGAGGCTGATGATCTCCATGCGGTCCAGAAGCGGGCCGGGCATGTTGTAGCTGTTGGCCGTGGTCAGGAACATCACGTTCGAAAGATCGTATTCGACCTCCAGATAGTGATCGACGAAGGTGCCGTTCTGTTCCGGATCGAGCACTTCGAGCAGTGCTGCTGCCGGATCACCACGGAAATCGTGACCCATCTTGTCGATTTCATCGAGCAGGATCATCGGGTTCGTGGTTTTGGCCTTTTTCATCGCCTGGATGATCTTGCCGGGCATGGAACCGATATAGGTCCGGCGATGGCCACGGATTTCCGACTCGTCGCGCACCCCACCCAGAGAAATCCGGATGAACTCGCGCCCGGTCGCCTTCGCCACCGATTTGCCAAGCGAGGTCTTACCCACGCCGGGCGGGCCGACGAGGCAGAGGATCGGGCCTTTGAGCTTCGCCGAACGGGCCTGAACTGCCAGATACTCGACAATGCGCTCCTTCACTTTCTCGAGCCCGTAGTGATCGGCATCGAGAACGGCCTGCGCTTTGTTGAGGTCTTTCTTCACGCGGCTTTTCACGCCCCATGGCAGCGAGAGCATCCAATCGAGGTAGTTGCGCACGACCGTCGCTTCCGCCGACATCGGAGACATCGACTTCAACTTCTTGATCTCGGCTTCCGCCTTTTCCTTGGCTTCCTTGGAGAGCTTCGTATTGGCCACGCGCTCTTCCAGTTCGGAAATCTCGTTGGAGTCTTCGCCGTCGCCAAGCTCCTTCTGGATCGCCTTCATCTGCTCGTTGAGATAATACTCGCGCTGCGTCTTCTCCATCTGGGATTTGACGCGGGTCTTGATCTTCTTCTCGACCTGCAGGACAGACATTTCGCCCTGCATCTGGCCATAGACCTTCTCCAGCCGATCGGCGACTTCAAAGGTCTCCAGAAGCTCCTGCTTCTGGCCAACATCAATACCGAGATGACCGGCAACCAGATCCGCGAGTTTCGACGGATCGGTGCTTTCCGAAACGGCAACAAGCGCCTCTTCGGGGATGTTTTTCTTGATCTTGGCGTAGCGCTCGAATTCCTCGCCGACAGCACGTACCAGCGCTTCAACAGCGGCTTCGTCGCCAGTGGTTTCTTCCAGATAGCTGGCCGACGCTTCGAAGAAGGGTTCTGCGCGGAGGAAGTCGTCGATCGACACCCGCGCTTGGCCTTCGACGAGCACTTTCACCGTGCCATCAGGCAGCTTCAAAAGCTGCAACACATTCGCCAGAACGCCCGTGCGATAGATGCCATCAACGCCAGGATCATCGACGCTGGGATCGATTTGAGACGACAAGAGGATCTGCTTGTCATCCGCCATCACTTCTTCCAGCGCGCGCACAGATTTCTCGCGCCCTACAAAGAGCGGCACGATCATATGGGGGAACACGACGATGTCGCGCAGCGGCAGCACTGGATAGGATGGGTTCAAAGGTTCTTTCATGCGCTTTTCCTGTCTGCGGCAAGCCTGCGAGCCCCGATTATCGGCAACTCTGCACCTTCCGTCCTTAAGCTATGTATTTGGGGCATTCCCTCCCCGGTTTCAACCGGCTCAAGACAGCCCGGAGATCACTTTGCTCGCTACGGCCCGCAAGAACCAGCCCGACAATGCGCCGCATTTGCACAAACCGATCCAATTCCTCCGACGCTTCTGAGTGCGAAGGCGAATATCTGCCTCAGGCCCACCGCTTTGCGGCGCGCGCGATGCGTGCCGCAAAGCGGCGCGCTGTTTCCAGATCGCCATCCGAAACCATCTTCGTCTTGTCGCGCACAGATGTGGCCGCCAGCCCGAGCCAAGCACCGGATTGGTTGATCCCTTCGTTTCCTTGTTCGCGGGCGCGCCGATCTGGTCCTGCCCCACCCACACCATGCCATGTTGGGCGGCAAAAACAGTCAGTTGCATGAGCGTCGAGAGCTTGTCACCGCCCGGAAACGTGGCCACGGTGAACCCGCCCGCCAGTTTGTCGACCCACTCTTGGCGCGCCCAGATATCGCCTGTTTCATCCATAAACTGCTTAAACGCCGCCGCTGCCGAGCCCATGTAGGTCGGCGCACCGAAAAGGATCACATCCGCCTCCATCAAGGCGTCCCAGTCCTTCTTGAACATCACTTCGACATCTATCAGGCGGGCAGCACAGCCCTCGGCCCCCAAAGTCGCGGCGATTTCTTCTGCCAGCTTGCGCGTATGGCCGCGGCCAGATGCGTAGTCAATCGCGATATTCGGCATCAACGCGCATCCTCAAGGATCATCGCAGCGGCCTTCTCCGCGATCATGATCGTGGGCGAGTTCGTATTGCCAGATGTGATCCGCGGCATCACCGAGGCGTCAACCACGCGCAACCCGCCAACCCCGCGCAAGCGCAGGCGCGCATCTAGCGGCGCAGCCTCGTCTGCCCCCATCCGCACAGTGCAGGTCGGGTGGAAAATCGTCGTGCCCACCTGCCCTGCCGCCACACGCAATTCTTCGTCTGTTTGCGATTGCGCGCCGGGCTTCAATTCTTCCGGCGCATAATGCGCCATCTCCTGCTGCGCCATGATCCGGCGTGACTGCCGGATCGCGGCTACGGCCGTCGCGATATCGCCTTCGGTCGACAAATAATTCGGCGCGATTTTCGGTGCTGCCGTAGGATCGGCCGAGGTGATTTCCACACTGCCCCGGCTTTCGGGCCGCAGGTTACAGACCGATGCCGTGATCGCCGGAAAATCATGCAAAGGCTGCCCGAAGGCTTCCAGAGAAAGCGGCTGGACATGGTGTTGCAGATCAGCCGTGGCTAGATCAGGGCGGGAGCGCGAAAAAGCGCCCAGTTGCGACGGCGACATCGCCATCGGCCCCGAACGGAACAGCGCGTATTCCGCCGCAATCTTCATTTTTTCGATCAGCGAATTCGACATGGTGTTGAGCGTTTTGGCCCCTTCCAGCCGCCACGCGCAGCGCAATTGCAGGTGATCTTGCAAATTCCGCCCGACCTCAGCCTGCTCGCGCACCGTCACGATGCCGTGCCGCTGCAATAGATCCCCCGGCCCGATACCGGAGAGTTGCAGGATCTGCGGGCTATTGATCGCCCCTGCCGACAGGATCACCTCGCCCGCGCAGCGCGCCACCTTCAGTGCGCCCCCCTGCCGATACTCGACACCAACCGCGCGCCCGTCCTCGATGAGAATCCGCGTTGTATGGGCCTTCGTCTCCACTTTCAGCGATTGCCCCGTCCGGGTCCGCAGGAAGGCCTTGGCAGTGTTCATCCGCCAGCCCCGGCGCTGGTTCACCTTGAAGTAGCCAACGCCTTCATTGTCACCCGAATTGAAATCGTCGGTCAGAGGGATCCCCGCCGAAACCGCCGCCTTGCGCCAATCATCGAGCAAATCCCAATGCAGGCGCTGGTTCTCGACGCGCCATTCGCCGCCCTCGCCATGCAGGTCCGAGGCCCCGTCCACATAGTCTTCCGACTTCTTGAACCACGGCAGAACATCGTCCCATCCCCAGCCCGTCAACCCAAGTTGCCGCCATCCATCGTAATCCGCCGCCTGCCCGCGCATGTAAATCATGCCGTTGATCGACGAACACCCGCCGAGCACCTTGCCACGCGGATAGATCAGCGAACGCCCGTTCAAACCGGGGTCTTCGGCGGTGCGATACATCCAGTCCGTTCGCGGATTGCCGATGCAATAGAGGTAGCCCACCGGAATATGGACCCAATGGTAATTGTCCGATCCCCCGGCTTCGAGCAACAGGACCTTCTTGTGCTGAGCCGAAAGCCGGTTCGCCAGAACGCAACCCGCCGAGCCCGCGCCAATTATGATGTAATCCCAATCCGCCATATCGCCCCCCGCCTTTTCCCACAGATTGTGGCAACGCGGCGGAATGTGCAATCACATCAAACAGGTAAAGCCGTGGTTTTGAACACTGTCCGCAAAGCAAACGACGACTGCATCTGCGCGACACCCGGCAAGCGTGCAAGATGTTGGCGATGGATGCGCGCGAAATCCTCGGTATCTTCCGCCACCACTTTAAGAATATAATCCGCACTCCCGGCCATCAAATGGCATTCCAGCACGTGCGGCACCCGCGACACCGCCTTCTCGAAAGCCTCCAACACCTCGTCCGCCTGCCCCTGCAGCGTGATTTCCACGAACACGGTCGTGGGCATACCGAGTTTGCGGGCATCGAGAAGCGCCACGAAATCCCTGATGAAGCCCTCCTCCTCCAAGCGCTGCACACGCCGATGGCAGGCGGAAGCGGACAGATTCACCTCCTCCGCCAGCTCCGCGTTCGAGATCCTTCCTCGTCTCTGCAGGACCGAAAGAATACGCCGATCCGTGGCGTCTAGACTGAATCTCGCACTATCCTTCGCCATTATCGCATCCTATTCGAAGATTATTCGATATTTTATCCCTTTATCGCGCAACTTTTCAAGCGCTTTGCGTGGATATTGCGGCAGGGTCAGCGCAATTCAAGGCGAGGAGGAGATGCCATGAAAATCGGTTGCCCCAAGGAAATCAAACCCCAAGAGTTCCGCGTCGGTATGACGCCCAACGCCGCACGTGAAGCCACGCAAAACGGCCATACCGTCTACATCCAGACCGGAGCAGGCCTTGGCGCAGGCTTTGATGATGCGGCCTACACTGCAGCTGGCGCGCAAATCCTCGGCACCGCCGAAGAGATTTTCGCCCAATCCGACATGATCGTGAAAGTGAAAGAACCCCAAGCCGGCGAGCGCAAGATGCTCCACGAAGGTCAGGTTCTCTTCACCTACCTGCACCTCGCACCCGATCCCGAGCAAACCCATGACCTCATTGCCTCGGGCGCAACATGCATCGCTTATGAAACGGTCACGGATCGCAATGGCGGCCTGCCCCTCCTTGCCCCGATGTCCGAAGTGGCTGGCCGTTTGGCACCGCAAGTAGGCGCTTGGGCGCTGCAGAAGGCCAATGGTGGCCGTGGCGTGCTGATGGGCGGCGTCCCCGGCGTGGGCCCGGCCAAGGTCGTGGTCATCGGCGGCGGCGTTGTCGGCACCCATGCCGCGAAAATCGCGGCAGGCATGGGCGCGGATGTCACCATCCTCGACCGCTCGATCCCCCGCCTGCGCTACCTCGACGATGTGTTCGGCCGCGAATTCAAAAACGGTTATTCCTCGGCAGGCCTTCTCGAAGAATTGCTGCCGCAGGCCGATATGGTGATCGGTGCCGTCCTGATCCCCGGTGCCGCAGCGCCGAAGCTCGTCACCCGCGCCCAACTCAAGATCATGAAGCCGGGTGCCGTTCTTGTCGACGTCGCAATCGACCAAGGCGGTTGCTTCGAAACCTCGAAGGCCACCACGCATCAGGACCCGATCTATGAAGTTGATGGCATCATCCATTACTGCGTCGCCAACATGCCCGGCGCAGTGGCCCGCACCTCTACGCTCGCCCTCGGTAATGCCACCATGCCCTTCATGCTGGCACTCGCCAACAAAGGCTGGAAGCGCGCCTGCGCCGAAGATGTGCATCTGCTGAACGGTCTCAACGTGCACGCAGGCAAGCTGACCTACGCCGCTGTGGGCGAAGCTCTCGGCCTGCCCGTCACCGATCCGAAATCCCTGATCTGATCTTGTGAGCCTCTCTCCCGGCGGTTAGCCTGATCGCCGGGAGACCACGATGCGCGCCTTTCTTGCCCTACCCCTGCCCGAAGCCCTCTACGACGCGCTGGAGCGCCTGCAAGAAAGCATTCCCGGCGGCAGCCTGATCCCCCCTGAAAATTTCCACCTCACGCTGGCCTTCCTCGGGGATCAGCCCGAACACGCCCTTGAGGAACTGCATTTCGCCTTGGAAGCCTTTCGCGCCACGGCGTTCGAAGTCCGCCTCAAAGGGCTCGACACTTTCGGCACCCCTGATCCGACGAACCTGCACGTCGCAGCCGAGCCGTCTCCGGCCCTTCTCGACCTGCACAAGCGGTTGAAAAGCGTCCTTCACTGCGCAGGAATTGAACTCGAACGCACCCGCTTCCGCCCGCACGTCACCCTCGCGCGCTACTCGAAAGGCCTTACACCCGAAGACGCCATCAAACTGGGGCGGTTCTTACAAGCCCGCGCGAATACGGCATTCGATCCCTTCGTCGCCACCGAATTCACACTCTACGAGAGCATCCAGACCAAACATGGCTCTCTCTATGAGCCTCTTGCGAGCTACCCCCTTACCCCCAAATAAAAAGGCAGGGCCGAAACCCTGCCTCTTACGGTAATTTCTACGCCTATTATTTCTTCAGCGCGTTGCGGATTTCCATCAGGACATCCAACTCGCTCGGGCCAGCAGGAGCCACGGGTGCCGCCTCTTCCTTCTTCGCCGCCGCATCTTTGACCTTATTCACAGTCTTGACGAGCATGAACACCACGAAGGCCACGATCAGGAAGTTGATGATCGCCATGATGAAGTTGCCGATGGCAAACACGGGCGCACCGGCTTCTTTACACGCCGCGACGGAAGCACAATCGCTGTCCGAGAGGTGATAGAACCAGCCCGAGAAATCGATCCCGCCAGTGAAGAGCGCGATGATCGGGTTGATCAGGTCGCCCACGAGCGAGGTCACGATCGCCGTGAAAGCCGCGCCGATGATGATACCCACAGCCATGTCCATGACATTGCCACGTGCGATGAAGTCCTTGAATTCGTTTAGCATTACTTGCCCCTTCCCCTGTTTTCGGATCTGGACAAAATCCGTGTTCGCAATGTAGCTTTGTTTCCAAATTCACAGGGAATATTTCGCGGGGAATGATGAAAATCTTTCCCATTCACTGCAAAAAAGCCGCATCCCACAACAGGGCGCGGCTTTTTGTTCTAATTTTCGGACAATCAGCCGCGCAGCGCGCCGCCCGTTGCCTTCGCGACCTTCTCGACAATCTTCGCCGCAACGGCCTCGATTTCGGCCTCTTTCAAAGTGGCTTCGATCGGCTGCAAGCGCACCGTGATCGCGACCGACTTCTTGCCTTCGCCAAGCGCCCCACCGATGAATTCGTCGAACACACGCACATCGGAAATCAGCGCCTTATCAGCCCCTTGCGCTGCGTTGACGATGTTGATCGTTTCAACGCGCTCATCCACCACGAAGGCGAAATCCCGCTCCACAGCCTGCAAAGCATGCAGCGTCAGTGCAGGCCGCGCGACCGTTTTCACCTTGGGTGCGGGAATTTCCTCAGGCCAGATCGTGAAGGCCACAGCAGGCCCTTTCACGTCCATCTCGCGCAGCACTTTCGGGTGCAATTCCCCGAAGGTCGCGATGATCTTCTTCGGGCCAAGCCCGATCTGGGCATGCCGCCCCGGATGCCACCAGCCCTGCCCGTTCCGCAGGATCATCGCCTTCGCAGGCGCACCAAGCGCCGAGAAGATCGCCTCGACGTCGGCTTTCGCGTCGAACACATCGACACCGCGCGAGGTGCCATGCACATCTTTCGGCCCCGTGCGCCCGATCAGAACGCCCGTCACCTGCACCGCCTGCTCACCCGGCTCACCGCCGCTGAACACAGGGCCAACCTCGAACAGTGCCAGATCCATGAACCCGCGCGCCTGATTGCGCGCCGCCGCCCGCAGAAGGCCCGGCAAAAGGTCGGGGCGCATATGGCTCATATCCGAAGCAATCGGGTTCGCCAGCATCGTCGCATCGGTGCCACCACCGAAAAGCGCCGCAGCGGCTTGGTCGATGAAGCTATAGGTCACGCATTCATTGTACCCCAAAGCCGCCGCCGTGCGCCGCGCGATACGCTCTCGCGCTTGGCCCTGCGTCAGGATTGGCTTCGGCACACCTGCCTGCACGCGCGGCAGGGGCTTGCCCACCAGCTTCGTCAGCGAGGCAATCCGCGCCACTTCTTCCACGAGGTCCGCTTCGCCCAACACATCCGGCCGCCACGACGGCACCCATGCCATATCGCCATCCATACGGAAGCCGAGGCGCTCCAGCGTCGCGCGCTGCTCTGCCTCGGGAATTTCCATCCCCACAAGGCTCTGCACCCGCGCCGGGACCAGCTTATAGGCCCGCGCCACATCGGGAACAGCACCCGCCGCTACCACGTCAGAGGCTTCGCCCCCGCAAAGGCCGAGGATCATTTGCGTCGCGTCTTCAAGGGCTTGCATGTTGTAGGCCGGATCAATGCCGCGCTCGTTGCGATAGCGCGCGTCGGTGTTGATCTTCAGCGCACGGCCCGTGGTCGCGATCTGGATACGGTCCCAAACAGCCGCTTCAAGGAACACATTCACAGTGTCATCAGTGCAGCCCGTATGCTCGCCGCCCATGATCCCGCCGATGGACTCAACACCCGTCTCGTCGGAAATCACCACCTGCCCCGCACCGAAGGTGTAGGTCTTCTCGTCGAGGCCCAGCATCGTCTCGCCGCCCACGGTGCGATGCACCCGCAGATTGCCCTGCACCTTATCCGCATCGAACACGTGCAGCGGGCGGTTGCGGTCATAGGTGAAGAAGTTGGTCACATCCACCAGCGCAGAAATCGGGCGCAGGCCAATGGCCTTGAGGCGACGCTGCAGCCACTCGGGGCTCGGCCCGTTCTTTACGCCACGGATCAAGCGGCCCGCGAACACTTCGCAGCCGTTTTCGCGGGTGTCTTCGTCAATGGTTACCGTGATCGGGCTCGGGAATGCCCCGGCCACCTTTTCGGCGTTCACAGGCTTCAACGTGCCAAGCCCGCGCGCCGCCAGATCCCGCGCCACACCGCGCACACCCAAAGCATCCGCACGGTTCGGCGTAATCGCGATCTCGATCACCGGATCGATCTTTTCCGGCGTATTCGCCGCCAGCCAATCGGTGAACTTCTGGCCCACCTCGCCCGACGGCAATTCGATGATCCCGTCATGCTCCTCGGAAAGCTCCAACTCGCGCTCGGAGGCCATCATGCCATGGCTTTCCACACCGCGGATCTTGCCCACGCCCAAAGTCGTGTCGATACCGGGCACGTAATCACCGGGCTTGCACAGCACCACCGTAATCCCCGCCCGCGCATTCGGCGCACCGCAAACGATCTGCTTCTCGCCCTCGTCGGTCATCACGCGGCAAACGCGCAGGCGATCCGCATCCGGATGCTGCTCGGCATGCAGAACCTTCGCCAGCGTGAACGGCTTCAACCGCGACGCCGGATCGAACACCTCTTCCACCTCGAGCCCGAGGTCCGTGAGGGTTTCCGCGATCTCCTCGACGCTCGCTTGCGTATCGAGATGCTCTTTCAGCCAGGAGAGAGTGAATTTCATGTCTCTGGTCCGTTCCGTAGGGCGGGTCCGGCCCGCCATTAATCCGGTTCAGCGGGCTGCCCCGCCAGAAATCAACGCGATAAGCCGCCGTGCAGCGTCGGCACATCAAGCGCGGCGAAGCCGTAATGGCGCAGCCACCGCAGGTCTGAATCGAAGAAGGCGCGCAGGTCGGGGATGCCGTATTTCAGCATGGCGATGCGGTCGATGCCCATGCCGAAAGCAAAGCCCTGATACACTTCGGGGTCGATCCCGCCCGCCGCCAGCACCTTCGGGTGCACCATGCCGGAGCCGAGCACTTCGAGCCAGCCGTCGCCCTCGCCCACTTTGAGCGTTCCGCCTTCCCACGAGCACTGGATATCCACTTCCGCCGAAGGTTCGGTGAAGGGGAAGTGCGAAGCGCGGAAACGGGTTTTCACCTTGGTGCCGAAATAGGCCGAGAAGAACTCCTCCAGCACCCATTTCAGGTTCGCCATCGACAGATCCTTGTCGATCGCCAAACCCTCGACCTGATGGAACATCGGCGTGTGGGTCTGGTCGTAGTCGGCACGATACACACCACCGGGGCAGATGATGCGAATGGGCGCGCCCTGCGCTTCCATCGACCGGATCTGCACGGGCGAGGTATGCGTCCGCAGCACGTTCGGCGCGCGATTGTCGCCTTCCGCACGGTGCATATAGAACGTGTCCATTTCGGCGCGCGCCGGATGGTGGCCCGGAATATTCAGCGCATCGAAGTTATACCAATCGGTCTCGATGCGTGGCCCCTCGGCCACGGCAAAGCCCATATCGGCGAAAATCGCGGTCACTTCCTCGGTCACCTGGCTCACCGGATGGATCGTGCCCATTGGGCGACCACGGCTAGGCAGGGTCACATCGAGCCATTCCGCGCGCAGCCGCTCATCGAGCGCCGCATCCGCCAAAGCCGCCTTCTTGGCCGCCAAAGCCGAGGTAATCTCGTCCTTCAACGCATTCAGCGCAGGCCCCATCACCTGCCGCTCTTCCGGGCTCATCTTGCCCAATTCGCGCATTTTCAGGCTGATTTCACCCTGCTTGCCCATCGCCGCCAAGCGCACATCCTCGATGGCGGCTTCGTCAGCAGCAGCGGCAATCGCAGCGCGGTATTTTTCAGCGAGGGCATCAAGGCTCATCGTGTCTTCCTCGGGATCTCGGGTTGCCGCACCTGCTACCACAGGCACCCCGGAATGCAAGCATTGCGCTCCGGCAAAAGCCGGAGTTTGATGCGAGAAACCGCGCGAAGGCCCTCATTCAATGCCCCAATCCTCCGAACACCCGCCGTCCCGTGATTGGTGGCTTCTCTTTGGCCTCGCCTTGGGCGTCACCGTCACCAACGGCTTTGCCCGCTTCGCCTATGGCCTGATCCTGCCCTCCATGCGCGACAAGCTGGGCTGGACCTATGCCCAAGCCGGCTGGCTAAACACCGCCAACGCCATGGGTTATATCGCGGGCGCGATCCTTACGATGGCGCTCATCGGCCGCATCCCGCCCGCGCGCCTCTTCGCCTTCGGCCTCGTCACCACCACCCTCTCGCTTCTCGCCACAGGTCTTGTTCCCGCACTTGGCTGGCAAACCTTCTGGCGCATCGCCGCAGGGCTTTTCGGAGCGATGTCCTTTTCTACTGCAGGCGCGCTCACCGCAGGCCTCTTCTCCGACGCCCCCCGGAAAAACGCCCTCGCCATCGCCATTCTCTTCGGATCAGGCGGCGGCCTCGGGATCGTACTGGCAGGCGCTAGCATCCCGCCAATGCTCGGTTTCCAAGGCGACGCGGCTTGGCCTTGGGCCTGGGTCATGGTCGGCACCGCGAGCCTCCTCATGACGCCCCCCGGCCTCTGGGCCGCATGGCATCTGCGAAACCTCGGCGGCCGCGCCGCCACCAAAGCGCCCCTGCCCCTCCGCAGGATGCTGCCCGAATACGCAGGCTACGCCAGCTTCGGCCTCGGCTATATCGTCTACCTCACCTTCCTCTCGGCATGGATGCGCGAACAAGCCGCCTCGCCCCTTCACATCGCCCTCACGTGGGTGCTCTTGGGCGGCTGCATCACCGTCTCGCCCTTCCTCTGGCGCGGCATCTTCGCGCGCTTCGCAGGCGGCGCCCCCCTCGCGATGATCCTCACAGGTATCGCCACTGGCTCCGCCCTGCCCGTCCTCTGGCCCGGGCCAACAGGCCTCATCGCCTCGGCGCTTGTGTTCGGCCTTTGCGTGTTCATGGCTCCGGGGGCAGTGACGAACTTCGCCCGCCAGAACCTCGACACCGCCCAATGGGGCCGCGCCATCAGCCTTTTCACCGTTGTCTTCGCCTTCGCCCAAACCGCAGGCCCCTATGCCGCGGGCTGGATCGGTGACCTCGCAGGCTCTATCGGCCTCAGCCTTCTAGTCGCGGCAGGCCTCCTACTTTCCGGCGCGATGATTGCGTTTTTGCAGAAACCACTCCGCTCCTGATTGTAAAATAGCTGGACCACGCCCGGCTCCTTTTCTAAACTTCTCCAGTGTAACTATTGGGGGTGTTTAAATATTGCCGCTCATTTTCATGGGTTTCGCAGGGGCTGCAGGTCTCTATCTCGTCGCAGACATTTTCGGTCTTTTTTCGGATGTCGGATCGACAGCAAATACCGATATCGAAAACTCCGCTCTGGAGGAAAAGCTCCCGCTTCTGGATGAAGAGGCATTGGTCAGTCTGGAACAGACCCTCCGGTCGGATCCGCTCCTTTCTGGCGATGTGCCCACGGAAAGCAGCTTCACCTTGGCCGAATACGACATCGAAAACGGCACCGCCAATGCCACTAAACTCAACGATCTGATTGTCATCCCCGAAGAATTCGACGGCATGCAGGACATGATCGACGCCCTTGAAGGCGACGATGTCGTGCTCGGCAATAGCGGTGAAACGCCCATCTTCGGCGGAGAGGGTAACGATACAATTCTCGCGGGCGATGGCTTCGATCAACTCTTCGGCGATGCAGGAGACGACGTTCTCGCAGGCCAAGGCGGAGCAGATTTGATCGTCGGCGGCTCCGGTGGCGACCTGATCTACGGCGGGGATGGCGACGACAACATCTACGACAATGAAGGAACTGCCACCCTCGAAGGCGAATCCGATACCGACGTTATCATCGGCGGAGCAGGCAATGATGGCATCGTCATCGAAGACGGTATCAATCTCGTCTCCCTCGGCGAAGGCAACGATCACGTCACGATCTATTCCCAGTCGGGCCAATCTGCGGCAGCGGTCATCACCGATTTCGATCCCGCCGAAGATGCGCTTCTGATCGGAAACTACGCCCCAAACACCCCCCTGCCCGACGGCGCAACCACCTTGCCGCTCTCGGTCCGGCTCTCGGAAATCGAAACACCGCTCGGCATGGCAACTCTGGTGGAACCCGCCGTGGAGAGCCAAGACCTCGCCAATCAGCTAGAAGGCGCCAATGTCAGCTATGCGGTTTTGCTCGGGATCACGCCTACCGACCTCGAAGGCGCAGATATCCGCCTCTACGCCACCGGTCAGAGCAACGATATTCTCGCCATGGACAGCATCAAGAACATCGCAAAATCCATGGGCGCAACGCGCATCTGATTGCCAATATATCACAAATAGAAAAAGGGCCGCTCGTTCGAGCGACCCTTTTCCAGAAGTCCTGTTGTCAGGATCAGGCCAGAGCGGCCTTTGCCTTTTCAACGATCGCGTTGAACGCGGCGGGCTCGTGCACGGCGAGATCGGCGAGAACCTTACGGTCCACTTCGATACCGGCCTTGAGCATGCCGTTGATGAAACGCGAATAGGTCATTTCGGCGTCGAACGCACGAACACCAGCGTTGATGCGCTGGATCCAGAGAGCGCGGAAGTTACGCTTGCGGGCGCGGCGGTCGCGCGTCGCATACTGGTTGGCCTTGTCGACGGCCTGCGTTGCAACTTTGAACGTCCGGCCACGGCGGTCATAATAACCTTTTGCGGCCTTCAGAATTTTCTTGTGACGGGCGTGGGTGACGGTACCACCTTTGACACGTGCCATGGGTCAGTCTCCTTCACTCAGCGGTCGTATGGCATGTAGATCTTGACGATTTTGGCATCAGCTGCCGACATCGTCGTCGTTCCACGTGCTTGGCGGATGAACTTCTTGTGCCGCTTGATCATGCCGTGGCGCTTACCCGCCTGGGCCGTGATCACCTTACCGGTGGCGGACATTTTGAAGCGCTTTTTGGCGCTCGATTTGGTCTTCATCTTGGGCATTTCCGTCTCCTCGATCTTTAAGGTCGGTCAAACGCGCGACTCGGCATGCCACTTTGGCCGGTCACACGGTGTAGGCGGGCCGTATAGGCCGCGCCCGAAATACACGCAAGCGGAAAATCTCCCACCCCTCGCGGTCAGTTCAAATACCGTCCGATCACCTGCACAACAACATTCGGGATCTGTTCGAGCTTATAGCCACCCGGCTTTTCCTGAATGGCCCAAACCACCAAACCGCCCCCGAGGATCAGCGCAAATGCCGCAACGCGGGGCGCACGCGACTCCATGATCGCCGAAACGACAGAAGGAACAGAGAACACCCCGACAACGAGGCCAACCACCAAAGCAAGATCAGTATCCAAAACAACCACTCCGTAATAACTACGGAGCTACTTACTCCGGATCGCTGGCGTAAATCAAACGTTCGGCACAAGGCGCAACCCGCAGGATGTTCGTCGTGCCCTGCACGTTGAACGGCACACCTGCCGTCACCACGATCTGATCCGACTCCGTCGCCATCCCAAGGCTCCGCGCCGCACGTGCCGCGTTCACCACCGCCTGTTTGAAGCGCTCCAGTTCCGGTGTAATCACGCAGGTCACCCCCCAAGTCAGCGCCAAACGGCGCGCCGTCGAGCGCAGACTCGTCATCCCGATCACTGGAACGCGCGGGCGCTCGCGCGCCACAAGCGCGGCTGTGCGGCCACTTTGCGTATAACAGCAGATCACGCGGATATCCGTGGCTTCTGCAATCTCGCGTGCCGCCGAGACGATCCCGTCCGCCACTGTGTGCCGCTCCACCCGGCGGCTCGCCTCAATCACTTCGCGGTAGATCGGGTCATGCTCGACTTCGCGGGCCACGTTATCCATCGTCTGCACAGCTTGCACCGGATACTGCCCTGCCGCGCTTTCCGCCGAGAGCATGATCGCATCAGCGCCTTCGTAAATCGCCGTCGCCACGTCCGACACTTCCGCGCGAGTCGGCATCGGGCTCTCGATCATCGACTCGAGCATCTGCGTGGCCACGATGACAGGCTTCGCCACCGAACGGCACTTGCGCACCAAACGCTTCTGGATCGGCGGCACATTCTGCACCGGAAGCTCCACGCCCAGATCCCCGCGCGCCACCATGATCCCGTCGGAAACCGCGAGAATTTCGTCAAAGCTCTTCACCGCCGAAGGCTTTTCGATCTTCGACAGGATCGAAGCCCGCCCTTTTGCCAAAGCGCGCGCCTCTTCCACATCGCTTGCACGCTGCACAAAGGAAAGTGCCAGCCAGTCCACACCCAAAGAGCAGGCGAATTCGAGATCCTTGCGGTCTTTCTCGGAAAGCGCGGCCAGAGGCAGTACGACGTCCGGCACGTTCACCCCTTTGCGGTTCGAAATCGTGCCCCCCGTTACCACAACGCAATCGGCAAAGTCAGCGCCGCACGCCTCAACCCGCAACCGGATCTTGCCGTCGTTCACCAACAAATGCGCGCCAACCTCAAGGGCTGCAAAAATCTCCGGATGCGGCAGACATACCCGCGTCGCATCGCCCTCGGTGGGGTCCAGATCCAGCCGGAATGCGGCTCCTTCGGCCAGTTCTTCCGCCCCGTTCTTGAAGGTCGAAACCCGAAGCTTCGGCCCCTGCAAATCCGCCAAAATGGCAATCGGGCTGTCCAGATCGCGTTCGACCTGCCGGATATTCGCATGACGCGCCGCAAGTTCCTCGTGGGTTCCGTGGCTCATATTCAGACGGAACACATCCGCACCCGCCTCATGAAGGGCCCGGATGGCCTGATAGCTGGAGGATACGGGGCCCAAGGTGGCCACGATTTTTACGTTGCGGTGACGTCTCATTCAGTCTGCCTCTCTGTTCGCGCGGGGCTTCAAAGCCCTTTTGCGTATAATTGTTCAATTTCCTTTCCCCCACAACTCGCCTAAGTGTCGCGATAAGACCTAAGGTGACCCTATGACCTACGCCCCTTACGCCATTTTCGGAGAAAACCGCCCGTCCCGCTGGCTCGTCACCTGCGACCACGCCGCAAACACCGTGCCGGACTTCGTGAACGGCGGCTGCCTCGGGATCTCCCCCGAAGACCTGAACCGCCACATCGCCTATGACATCGGCGCAGCGGGCCTCACGACAGCACTCGCCGAAGCGCTCAACGGCCCCGCGATCCTGTCGAATTTCTCGCGTCTGGTGATCGACCCGAACCGCGGTGAGGATGATCCGACCCTCCTGATGAAACTCTACGACGGCACGATCATCCCCGGAAACCGTCATGCCGGATCCGAGGAACTAGAAGCCCGCAAAGCCGCTATGTACCGCCCCTACCATGCGGCCTACGCAGGCCTCGCAGGGCGCCGTGACGATACGGTGATCTGCGCCGTCCACTCCTTCACCCCCCAGCTTCGCGGCCGCCCGCCCCGCCCTTGGCATGTGGGCATCCTCTATTCGCATCTGGATGAGCGCCTCGCCCTGCCCCTCATCGCCCGGCTCCGGCAGGAGCCCGACCTCTGCATCGGCGACAACGAACCCTATTCCGGCCACCTGCCGGGCGACGCGATTGATCGCCACGCCCTCAAGCCCGGTCGCCCGAATATCCTGATCGAACTTCGCAACGACCTGATCGGCACCCAAGCCGAACAGGTCAAATGGGCCAAACGGCTGGCGCCGATCCTCGAAGAGGTTCTGGCCGCCAGCGGATTTTAAAGGAGAACCACCATGGACAAGATCGACGACCGCACCATGATCGAACTGGAAGCCGCCGCCTTCCGCACGCTCCGCCATCACCTGATGGAAAAGCGCACCGATGCGCAAAACATCGACCTGATGAATCTGGCAGGCTTCTGCCGCAACTGCCTTGCCCGCTGGGTGCAGGAAGCCGCGAACGAGCGCGGCATCGCCATGGATAAGGAAGAGGCCCGCACGCTCTATTACGGCATGCCCTATGACGCGTGGAAAGACCTCAAACAGACCGAAGCCGACGCTGCTAAGAAAGCCGCCTTCGAAGTCGCTTTCGCGGAAAACGTCGGCAAGAAGGACTGAGCGCACTTCATGCGACAGCACAGGATATTCTTGCGCGAATTTACAAAAATGCAGGACAGGATTGCGCGATTTGGCGTCATCTCGCCGAAATAGCAAACCTGTCCCACCCCATATGGCGCATCATAGGTGCAAATTACCTTCTGGAGATGCGCCATGATCGAGACCCCCTACCTCCTCTTCCTCGGCGATGCGCCGGATATGCTCGCCGCCAAAGTGGCCATCGGCATCCGTGACTGGCGCCCCGAATACGCCATCGGCCAATACCGCATGGACGGCTGCAACGCCGATCTGGGCCTGCCGGATCTGAGCCTTGAAGAAGCCAAGGCAAAGGGCGTCAAAACCCTCGTGATCGGCGTGGCCAACCGTGGCGGCATCATCAGCCCCGCATGGAAAAAGGTGCTCGTTCAGGCGCTCGAAGAGGGCTTCGATCTGGCCTCCGGCCTCCACAACCTCCTGCGCGACGAACCCGACCTGAAAGCCGTGGCCGAAGCCACCGGCCGCCAATTGCACGACGTACGCGTGCCTTCCGTGCAATACGCGATCGCCAACGGTGTGAAGCGCCGCGGCAAGCGCTGCCTCGCCGTGGGCACGGATTGCTCGGTCGGCAAGATGTACACCGCGCTCTGCATGGAGAAAGACATGCGCGAGCGCGGCATGAAAGCCACCTTCCGCGCCACGGGCCAGACGGGCATCCTGATCACCGGCGGCGGCGTGCCGCTCGATGCCGTGATCGCCGACTTCATGGCGGGTTCCATCGAATATCTCACCCCCGACAATGATGCCGATCACTGGGATCTCATCGAAGGTCAGGGCTCGCTCTTCCACGTCTCCTATTCCGGCGTGACCCTCGCGCTCGTGCATGGCGGCCAGCCGGATGCGCTCGTCGTCTGCCACGAACCGACCCGCCCCCATATGCGCGGCCTGCCGGGTTACAAACTCCCGACGCTGGAACAAGTACGCGATATGGCACTGGCACTCGCGCGCGTCGCCAATCCGGCAGCGCAAGTGATCGGTTATTCGATCAACACCCAGCACATGAAAGAAGACGAGGCCCGCGCCTATCTGGCGGAGATCGAACGCACCCTCGGCCTGCCCGCCACCGACCCCTATCGTTTTGGCGCCGGAAAGCTGGTAGACGCCTTGGCAACACTCTGAGGACAGAGCGAGGGGCGCTGCCCCTCGCGCTCCCCGGGATATTTAGACCAATATGAAAGACACAATACAGCTTTCCGTTACCCGCGACGTTTTCAAACTGGCTCAGGTTTTCACGATTTCCCGTGGCAGCCGCACCGAAGCCTATGTTCTCACCGTCGCCGTGACAGATAGCGGCGTGACAGGGTTCGGCGAATGCGTGCCTTATGCGCGCTATGGCGAGACGCTGGAAAGCGTGGGAGAAGAGATCCGCTCTTTGCCGTCTGTATTCGATCGCGCGTCCTTGCAGGGTTTGCTGCCCGCAGGTGCCGCTCGCAATGCCGTGGATTGCGCCTTGTGGGATCTGGAGGCGAAGCGCGCCGGAAAGCGGGTGTGGGAGCTGGCCGGGTTGCCTACGCCGAAGCCCGAGATTACCGCCTATACGCTGTCGCTGGCTGCGCCCGAAGAGATGGAAGCGCAGGCGGCAAAGAACGCGTTCCGCCCGCTTCTGAAGATCAAGCTCGGCACGCCTGATGATATGCCCCGCCTCGAAGCGGTGCGCAGGGGCGCGCCGCAGTCCAGGATTATTGTCGACGCGAACGAAGGCTGGAGCGCGGAGGTCTACGCCGATCTCGCGCCGCACCTGGTGCGGATGGGCGTGGCCCTTGTGGAACAACCCTTGCCTGCATCGCAAGACGAGGCGCTCCTCGGCATGGCGCGCCCCTTACCCGTTTGCGCCGATGAAAGCTGCCATGACCGCGCCTCGCTCGCGGCACTGAAAGGCAAGTATGACGTGATCAACATCAAGCTCGACAAGACTGGCGGTTTGACCGAGGCGCTGCTCTTGCGCGAAGCGGCTTTGGCAGAAGGCTACAAGGTGATGGTGGGCTGCATGGTCGGCTCGTCGCTGGCCATGGCCCCTGCCGTTCTCGTCGCACAAGGGGCGATGGTCACCGATCTCGACGGCCCGCTGTTGCTTGGCGAAGATCGCGCCGCACCGCTCCATTACGATGCGGCAGGTGTGCATCCGCCAACGCCTGCGCTCTGGGGCTGATCAGCGGATCACATGCACCGCGCAAGGCGCATGGCGCAACACATTGGTCGCCGTCGAACCGATCAGGATGTTCTGCACGCCCGGGCGGTGCGAGGCCACCACGATGCAGCCAACGTCGTGATGCGCGGCCCAGTCGGAAATCGTGCGGCCCGCATGACCTTCCACCACCTGCACTTCGGCATTTGAAAGCCCCTCCGTGATCTTGGAGAGCTGGGCGATCAGCTCGGCGCGCGCCTCTTCCTTGAAGTTCGCCGGAAGGTATCCGGCCACATAGCCCGGAACAGACTCCTGAACGTGCAGGAGCGTTATCCGCCCCTCTGCCCCGGCTAGGGCTTTGCCAACTTCGAGCGCCTGTTTCGTGTTGCGATCGGCCTCGAAACTGACGGGGATAAGAACATGGTGATACATCTGGCCCTCCTGACCGGTTTCGACGTGAGCCATAACAGCGTTCGAAGGGACACACCTTGATGCAGGTCAGCTTCCTGCCGCGGCCTCGTTAACGCTTGGTTAAGCAATCGCCGTCAAACCAAAGGCGTCTCCGGAGGCCTCAGATGCATCGACCCATTGCGTTTCTTGTTGCTCTTACCACCTCCTGCCTTCCAGCCGAGGCAAACCCCTGGCCGCGCGAAAAGGGCACCTTATTCGGAACACTGAGCCAGGATGCAGCCCACTATACCTCGCTCTACCTCGATCTCGGGATCACAGCGCGAACCTCGCTTACCCTCGAAGCCGGGAATGATGGCGCGCAGAGGAAGGCCTTGCTCTTTCTCCGCCATGCCTTGCCGCTCAAAGGCAAAACCGCCGCGCTCGAAATCGGAGCGGGGCTCGAAGGCGCCCAGCCCGTCTTTTCCGCCGGTTTTTCCATCGGGCGCGGTGTGGCTTTTGGCAAGCGCTCGGGCTGGATCAGCGCTGATGCGCGCGGCTTCTTCGACATAAGCGGGCGCATCGAGCGGGCCACTTTGGGCCTCACTCTCGGCCAGCATCACGGCAGCCGCGTGATGTCCATCGCGCAGATCAATTCCGAGGCCTCGATAACCGGCATCAACGCCGTATTGGCCACCTCTCTCGTCTGGGAATTCAAACCGGGCTTCCACACCGAACTCGGTGCCGAAATCGGCACGAGCGCGGCACAGAAAGCGAAACTGGGGATCTGGTTCAGCTTTTGAAATGGCATTTTTCCGAGGCCCCGATAGGCTTCGCGCATGAGCAAAGAACCCGTCTCTCCTATCCGCACCACGGACGCAGAAGCCCTAGAAACCGCACGGCACCTCCTCGCAGAAGCGCGCCATGCGGCGCTTGGTGTGATCAACCCCGAAACCCAAGGCCCGATGGTCACCCGCGTTGCTATAGGCCTCGCCGAGGATGGCACACCGATCACCTTCGTCTCGGATCTTTCTGCCCACAGCCGCGCGCTCCGGGCCAATCCGAAAGCCTCGCTCCTGATCGGCGAGCCGGGCGCGAAGGGCGATCCGCTAAACCATCCCCGCCTCACTCTCCTCGCCACTGCCGAGGAAGTCCTGCGCAGCGGTGCCGAGCATGACGCGCTGGCACGGCTCTGGCTCCGCGATCACCCCAAAGCCAAGCTTTACATCGGCTTCGGGGATTTCTGCTTCTTCCGGTTCCGTCTTTCGGCGATCCACCTGAACGGTGGCTTCGGCAAGGCCTACAGGCTCGGCCCTGTCGATTTGGGGCTCAGGGCTTAATTGTCAATCCGCGCCGTCACTGTCAGCGTGCCCTTCACCGCCTGCGGCCAATGCAGCGTCGCCGAACGCCCGCCGCTGCCCTGCTCGGTTTCCACATAGGGCTGCTCCCAGATCACCGCATTCGACGACGATCGCAGCGCACCCCGCGCCACCACGGCCTCCACGTTCCGCACCCGCCCACCGAAGGGCAGAAGCCCGTTCGTTTCGAGCGTCCACGTGGTCGCCGCCGTATTCACTGAAAGCGTCAGCGCCCTCGGGTTCTCGATCATCGAGGACACGCCATTGAAGCTGTTCCCCTTGATCCAGACGTTCCGGCAGCGCGACCAATCGAGATCGGCGAAAGTCGTGTCCACGCTCTCCACCCGGTCGATCCCGTTACCGATGGTGCGGAACGTATTGCCCGTCACGCAGAGCCCCTGCAGGAAGTGGCCCGGCCCATAGGGTTTCACCACGATGAAGGTGAACCACGGCACGGTATGACCGCATTGGAATACGTTCTGCGAAACGGTCTGCCCCGCGAAGGAATATTCTGAATTGTAATCCGGAGCCTGATCGTGCTCGTTCGTCCATTCGATGAAGCAATTGTCGATTTAATTGCCAACGATGGAGTTGCGGCAATTGCTCTGGGTGATGATCAGGCCACCAAGCCGCACACCCTGCCCCGTCGCATCGCCCTGAAACCAGTGGTTCCCCGCGAAAAGGTTCGACGAACCGCCGATCACCGCGAAATGGCGGTGCTGGGTGATCCGGTTGTCGCGGATTTTCACATCATTGCCATTGGTGTTGAGCGCGATGGTCTTGCGATCTTGCGCGGCGATATTCGATTCCGGTGACAGGAACTGGTTGCGATCCACCAGCATCCCTTGGCAGCCCTGCCCATGGCTCGAAATCGCACGGTCTTTCGGGTCTCCGAACACGCAATCGCACACCTGGAAAGTCAGTCCAGCCGGTGCCATCAGGATGCAGCTTGCGCGCGCCGAGCAGTTGAACTCGATATCCGAGATGATGAGCTTCGAGATCTTCTCGAACCCCGAGAAATCGAGCACGTATTTGAAGCGTCGGAAGGTGTAGATCTGCGTGCCTGCCGCATCGTAAAGCGGTTGCGAAAGCTCGATTTCCTGCGTCGCCACGTTCTTCGAGCGCACATAAACCTCGCGCCCCACACCCGCCGCCGTCACGAGCGAGCCCACCGGAATATTCGCCACATTGGCCACGTTCGACAGTTTGTAGGGCGAGGACACCGAATAGAACGCTTGGCTCGTCACCACCGTATCATCCCAGTCCGACCCGTTCTCCACATAGAACTGGCCGTTCCAGATCACGCTGCGCTGCGCATATTCGGTGCGGTTCGGCACCGCCGCCGCCATGTCGATCGGCTCGCTCACATTGATCCGCCGCCCGCAGAGATCGAGGCTCTCGTGATCCGAGGCATTGTTCAGGCATTGCCACGCCTTCTTGAACGCCAAAACCTCGTCGCCAAAGGCATCGATGTAGGCCACGAGGTGGAAATCCTGCGCCAGCGACAAGACCCGCGCCGTCGGCATGGAAAGTCGGCCTTCGAAGCGCACATGGTTCTGCATGGTCAGGTCGGAATTGAGGAAGAACGTCCCCGAAGGCACCACCACAGTCCGCCCGCCCGCAGCCGCATCCGCGGCTTGAAATGCGGCCGTGTCATCGGTCACGCCGTCACCCGCAGCCCCGAAATCGCGCACATCCACCGTGCCCATCATATCGGGCACGAAAATGCCCGTGACGTCCTCGATCTCGATATCGTCTACTCGCACCGTGCCGCCGGTCTGGCCCGTCAGGTCGATGCCGAAATGGCCGTAGATCGCCGAGCGGCCCCACTCCATGGTCACGCCGCCGCGCGCGCCTGTCCCGACGATCGCCGAAACCTCAACCACTTGGCCATAGGTCGGGATCTGCACTTCTGCCCCCGCCGTCACCACACCCGCAATCGCCGCACCACCCGGCCCAGCCGCAAAGGCCGCGATCCGCACTTTGGGCAGCGCCCCCGCAACGGCCTTCACCCGTGCCGTCACCCGCAGGTAGCACCCCGGCAGGATCGGGGTCTGCCCCTTGTAGCTCAGTTTCTGCGTCGCGCTCGTCTTGGTCAGTTCCAGACAGCCGCCGAAATCCTGATCCGCCGGAACAAATGCCGCGTTCCCCACATTCGCATAGCTGTCCGACCCCGCCACGCCGTCCCCGCTCGACCATTGCGACAGCCCCGCCGAAAACGGCGCCGGAGTGAACAGAATACCGTCAGTGATCGCCTTGTTCATGAAAACCCCTTTCACGCGCAGCGCCCAATTGCGCCGTTCGCCTCGGGGTAGTCAGGTTTTGTTAACCTGCCGTCAGACCAGCGCGCGCAGGGCCCGCGTCAAGCCGCAGGTGGCGGCGCGGGGATCAACTGCACCGCATCCACTTTCCAGCCGCCCTCGCCTTGGATCATCTTGTAATCGAGATGGAAAAGCCGCCCCTCCGCGTCGATCACTTCCACCCGCTGCCAGAGCGACCCCGCGATCTCCCGCAAATCGAGCATCCGGAAACTCTGGAACCGCCAAACCATCGGGTAGCCATTGCGCACCATCGTGCCGAAATTCTCGGCCGATCCGAAAATCCCCTGAATGCCGGGGCTCGCATGCTCGAACGCGCCCACGAAATCGTCCCGCGCGAAATCGCCGAACTGATCGGCGATCACCGCACCGATTTCGGCCTCCTGCGCGGCAGCAGGCAGGGGCAACAACATCAGCAGGGAAAAAAGAAAAGGGCTCATAAGCCAAAGCTAATGCGTCCTGCCCTCAATACAAGTTCACTTCCGCTTGAAGAAGCGCCCCAAACGGCTCGTCGTCCCAGAAATGGAGTCGCCTGCCGCGTCAAAAGCCTCTTCCACATCCTCGATCACCGGATCGATCCGCTTCATCCGGAACCGGATCCAGCGCACCCGAACACCCCAGATGAGCGCCGCAAGGAAAGTCAGGAGCACGATGTTGAACCACGGAATGATCCGCACATCCGGCCCCTCCACGGGCCAGACCTCCACCGCATTCGGAAAGATCGTCAGATACTCATTCCGCCAGCCATAGTGGCGCACCACAGCCCATTGCGGGTCCGCCGCCGTGGATTTCAAATCCCCCGCTTCCGCCTGCAAATTCGCCGTATCGAACTTGAAATAGGGCGGCCATCCCCAGCCCGTATCCTCGTTGCGATAGACCATGATCCGGTCATCCGCGCGCTTAGCCTGAATGAAGAACACATCGCGGTTCACCGAGGTGCCATCTGTGCCCACATCCGCCGGCGCCCAGAAAATCGAGTTCTCCCCGAAATCGATCCGCTTCGAATAGGTATCGGTGATCCGCACGATATCATGCTGCGGCAGGGTGTAATGCAGCCAGCCCGCCAACAGCAGCCAGACCAAACCCCAGAACGTCCATTTTACATAGCGCATCGCAGCAGTCCTCACGTGTAATTCGTAATATAGATGATCGTGCCGATCACGATCACCGGAATGAAATAGACAAGCAGGATCAGCTTGTGGCGCAGCGAGCGCTCATAGGCTTCCATCCCCTCGCGGATAAAGGCGCTCCGGTCGCCCTCCCGCTTTTCCTCGTCCCATTGCAGCTTCAGCTTCCCCCGCCGCACCGAGCGGGAATAAATCGAGATCCCCAGATAGACCACACTGAGAAAGAGAAAGCCGAAGACCACCAATCGAACCAAAGCTATCATCTCAATCCCTCCAGCGCTCTTTCCGCCGGGCCTTGCGGCGGTCGTCGTCGTCATCGTCGCGCCTCTTCGGCGCCTCGCGCCTCACAGCCCCCCAAGGGCCAACCCGCGCCACAACATCCTCGCGTTTCGGCGGTGGCGGCGGCGGAGAAGGCTCTTCCATCCCCGCCTCATGCCCGAAAAGTCGCGCCCGCGTGCCCAGCTTGTCCACCTGATACTCGCGCGCCAGAAAATCAGCCACATAGGATTTCTTTGTCTCGCTCCAGCCCCGATACAGCCGATAGAACAGCGCCTTATGGCAGATGAACAACTGCCGCACATCCTTCGGCGCAAGCTCCGCCAGCAACTGGTTAACCAGATCCCGCTGCGGCACATCCGCCGCCCGCAGCGTGTAGAAATAAGCCGGATGATCTGAAGAAATCCGCGGCCACGGCGCACCGTCTTCGGCCCAAGCCACCAGCGCATTCAGCGCATGGAACTCTTCGGGCAACCGCGCCGCATGCGCCCGCGCCGAGGCCCGGATCTCGCTCCGCGTCGCCCCCGTCAGGTCAACGCCCGCCTCCTGCGCCGCATCCACCACGATGAAATCCATCTTCTGGCGCAGGATCGCCGTCGCATCGATCCCCCGCGCCTTCACGATAGGCTCCACCAAACCATTCGCCTCGAAAAACCGCGCAATCGCGTTCCGGTCCCGCAGATCGAGCACCAACCCGATCGGCAAAGCCCCCAGCGCCTCCTTCGGCCCCACAGAGACCACCGCAGGCTGGTCCACCGAGCGAAAGAGATACACACCCCCGAAATGCGAGGTCCAGAAATCCTCCTCAATGAATTCCATCTGCTTGAGCCGCACCGGATTGCGCGTCACATCGCCCGTCTTCTTCGACAGCCCGATCATCTCCGCGATCAGCACATCGTCAAACCACGCATCCTCTTCGGAAAGGAACCGGTCCACCTTGCGGCCCAGCGCCTCGGCATCCTTCACCGTGCCGCCCGTCGTATCCGCTTCGATCCGGAACTTCCGCAAATCGAAAAGCCGCGCCGGCGTCTCAACCGAGAAAACCGTATCCACGATCTCCCCCGCCACCGAATCACGCGCCATCAGCGCAAAAAGCTGCGCTTCATTCTCGGTGATGAACCGCTTCAGAATCGCCCGCTCGTTGGAAAAAGTCGCATCCAGCAACGGCGCGGTCTTCTGCTCGGTCGTCAAAAGGATGAACTGGCGGTTCACCCCGTTGGGGTTGAGGTACAACGGCTCGCCCAACTCCGCCGCCACTTCCGGCGAGAACCCCGAAATATCGACATGGAACTCCAAAAGCGCCGTCCGCTTCCCGTTCAACACCGAAAGCGCCCGATTATACCGCTCCACCAGCGCCGGACTCTCCACCCGCACCAGATTGCCGAACATCAGCCCTTTGGAGATGAGCCGTTTCATCGCCCCATCACCCCACGCACGGCCTTAACAACCACCGAAGCCACCAGCACCGCCCCGATCGCCAACACATAGAACGAGGCCAAGACCCCTTCCGGCGCATCCGTGGCCGAGCACTGCCCCGCCTCTCCAAGATGCAGCACGAAATCCGCCCCGCAATTCGAGGCCGTCCCAAAAAACGCCGGGATCAGCGCCGCCACAGGCACCCAGATCAGCATCCGCATCCACGCCATTCCCGAAACGAACCACGCAGCCCCCAGCGCCACGGCGAAAAACATCAGAAGAAAGCTCATCCCTTGCCCTCCAGATAACGCCGCTTGGCTTCTTCCGTGCGCTGAATGTCGCGCACCATGCCGAAAATCGCCGCTTCATCGGACTTGTCGGCATAACGGAACTCGCTATCGGCGTAGCGGTTGATCTCCTGCACCACCATCTCCACCGTGATCGGGCGGCGCAACTCCGCAATCATATCAGGCTTGCGATCATAGGGCTGGAAAAGGAACAGATCCGGCTCCGCCATCCATTCATCCGGCAATTCGAAATCCATCGCCCGCACCTTCACCGCATCGGTGATGTTCTTGATCGCGCGACCCGTAAACCGCGCATCGGCCTCCTGAATGGCCTTCAGATAGGTGCCAAGCTTGGCAATCGTATCCAACTCCCCCACCCGCGCCTCCACCTCGGCAAACACATGGCGCAAACCCGCCTCCTGCGGCTCGGAATGCTTCTCGAAACTCTCCGCCACCGCCCGCTTGATCTCTTGCGCGGCGAAAAGCTCATGCGCCCCCAAGGGGATCTCGTGCTACTTGCCCAAGAGAAGCGCCAGAATATCGATGTAATCCTCGCGCGTCTGCGGCCCGTCCACCAGAAACCGCGCCCCCGCCCGCTGGCGCAAAGCATCGTCCACATTCTCGGGGTAGTTCGAGAACATCCCGAAGGTGCAATTCCCCCGCACCACCGTATTCGCCCCCGCAAAGGCATCCATCAAGACCGAGGTAATCTCCAACGCCCCCGCTGAAGACTGCCGATCCCCCCGCTTCCCAGCGATCTGGTCGATATCGTCAATCGTGCCGAACCCGATCACCGCAGGATCGAGCACCGCATTGATGAACGCCCGCGCATTCTGCCCCGACTTGCCCTGATAGCTGTCGATATTGTCCACGCTCAGGTTCTGGTAGCGGAACAGATACCCCGCCACACCGCAATACTCGTGGATCATCCCCGCCATCATCTGGATGAGCGTCGTCTTCCCCGTCCCCGGCTTCCCGTCCCCGATGAAGGTAAAGATAAACCCGCCCAGTTCCGCGAAAGGATTGAGCTTATGCTCGAAATCATAGGCCATCAGCATCTTTGCCAAACGCATGGCCTGATACTTGGCGATATGGTTGCCCACCACCTCATGCGGCTTCTTGAACTGCATGGTGATGGTGCTGCCCTTGGCCTTCCGCGCAGGGCTAAACCCGTTGATCGCGAACCCGTCCGCCTCCACCTGCCACGAGGCGCCCGTAAACGTCTCCAGCCGCGGTGCCGTCACCGCCCGTGCCGCGATCTTCTCCATCAAAGCCTCGGCAAAGGCCGCCACCACCCCCACCAACTGCGCCTCATCCGAGGCCAGCGCGCCGATATCCTGATCCAACTCCCAAAGCACACCCTGCAAGGCCAGAGGCGCGTTATCCGTCAACACCTCCTCCACCCCGCCAACCTCTACGGTCACTTCGGAGGCATGCGGTGCCAGAAGAAACGCCACGGCATTGCCGAATACATGCAAAACCGCCAAGGCTTCTGCCTGCAACAACTCACCAAACGCCACCCGCTTATCCGCCCCAAGCGTCCCTTCCAAATTCGCCCGCTTCAGCGCATCAAGCCCCGTCCGCGCCGCGAATTCCGCACCCAGCGCCAAGGCGATCGCCGCACTCCGGCGCAAAACCGATAGAACCGTGGCCTGCACAGGGCTTGGAAGCCCGTCGCCCCCCACAGCCTCCACCCGCTCCACCAGATGCACCGCCCCGGCCCGCGCCACCTGACGCGTCACCAAGCCCGGCGTCGTCGAACGGAACCGCCGCGCAGCCCCCACACCGGGCGAGCGCTCCACCCCAGCCATCTCACGCGCCACCCCCACGCGCGGCGCGTGTTCGAACCCCGATAGAAGCGCCAATGCCGCCGGAGATTCCGCCCGCACCGCCTCTTCCCGCAATTCCATCTGGCCCGCATTGAGTGACATACCACTCTCCCTTTTCAAAATATCCCCGCCAGAGGCACGCGCCTTTCAGGCGCGTTCAACTCAAGCGTTCAATAGGCAAGCACCCGCCCACCCGGTGCCACCACGAATTTCCGTACAGTCTGAAACCCCGCCGGATTGCGCACTGCGAGCACCTGATAGGGCCGCTCCGGCATGACGATCGCTCGCTCCATCCGCGTTGCTCCCGTCTCCACCCCGCGCCCCGCAAACGGGTCCAAGGCAAACACCTGCCGCTCCACCGAGGAAAACCAACCGAGCTTTTCCTCTTTCACGCCTTCGCTCTCCAGATCCTCCAGCGTGAAGGCCAAAGCCCAATCCTGCCCCATCGGCGCAGCCGCCTGTTCAAGCACTTCGCGAATAGGCCCGTGCTGCTCGGTATAGGCATGCGAATACATCGGCCCCACGTGCAAACGCCGCAAGCGCTTCGGGTGCAAGTCGTTGAAATATTCGTCAAATCCCTTGGCGATGGTCAAAAGCTTCAAGCCCCCCATCGCCTGCCCCATCAGATGCGCCTGCACCTCCGGCCAGCGCCGCACGTCCTTCGGTAAAGCCGTGCGCCCGCTGTCTTCCACCTCCAACAGGTAGATCGCGGGCAGGTTCACTTGGCTGTCATAGGCGGCCCAATGGATCAGATACCGCCGCCGATCTTCGCCCAGCCCCGAAAGCCAGACAGCCTGCGGATCGTTGCGCGCCCAGAACAAATCGCCCCGCTGCAATTCCTCGTAATAAAGCCGCTGCGAGAGCGCGAATTGCTCCTCCGTCGGGATCTCCTGCGCCCCCACGATCCGCCGCACCATCGCTTCCTTCAGCGCCTGCGTCGGTGGTAGCCCTTCCAGATGCCGCCCCGCCTGCATCGCATCATTGGCCATCATCAGAAGCTCGTTGAACACCGGAAACCCGCTCTCGACCTTGTCGATCTGCAGCACCCCCGCCATGCTCGCCGTCTCACGCCCGACCAGAAGGTATTTCATCGAAAGCGCCCGGAACGTCAGGTTGAGCGCCACCAGATAGCGCGTCACCGCCTCCATTTCTTCGGCATCGAACTGCCCCTCGGCGCGCAGCATCGCCGCCACCCGCCCGAGATGGCCGAGAATCCCCTCAAACTTCGCGAAATAACGCCGGCTCGCAAAGCGGTCCGCCAAAGCCACGTGGTCGCGCGTCAACTCCTCGCTCACGGCAGCATCTCCCCCGTCTTCACCCGCATCGCGCCAAATGAACGCGGATCAGCCGCCATAGGCATTATTGTCGTGCTTCTCGACGATCTCGGCAAAGCGGCGCGCAAAACGTTCATCCGCCTTGGCCTTCGCTTCCAGCACCTGCCGCGCGAACACCATATGGTCTTCGTGGCGCTCCATCATATCGGCCATCTTCTCGTTGGTGGCCGCACCGATCGCCGCCATTGCCGATTGCGCCTCTTGATCGGTCTTTACCCCGATCTCGTTGATCCGGTGCGCCACATCCTGCTGCTGTGCCGTCTTCAAGGATTTCGTTAGCGCATCATAGAGAACCACCCGCTGCCGCGTGTCGGTCTGCAGCTTGTTGATCAACACCATCTGCGTCGCCGCTTGGTTCTGCAAACTATCGACCCAGGTCTTGCCCTTCTCGATATAGCGCTCCAGCGTCTGGCTCTTGGCGAGCTTCACCTGCTCGTCCTGCACCATCTCGTTATGGCGCGTGTTCAGCTCCGCAAGCTCGGTTTCCAACTTGGTCCACGCCGCCGCGTCTGTCGTCACGGCGAATTTGTTTTCCAATTCGATGATCTTCGGATCAAGCGCGGCAATCTCCGCCCGCACGCCCTCCAAGGCCCCCACGGTGAACTCCCGCTCTTCGAGCGTTTCCACCAGATTGGCCTCAACCTTCGTCTTCTGGCGGTTCAATTCGTCAAGCTGGCTCTGCAGAAGCTTCGTAATCACGTCCGATTTCGCGATCAGGTCCTGCAGCTTGTCGTCGATGGAAGCCGTCCGCATCCGCTCCTGCCGCATCGCCTCCGAACGCCCCTTCGAGAAAATGCCAACGAAACTCTCCCACCCGGTTTTCGAGCGCATCTCGCTGAAATCCTTGGAGAACCCCGCCGTCGCATCATCCAGCCCCATCATCAACTCGGCGATATTGGCGTTCATCACCTCGGTGTGCTTGTGCACATCCTCAAGCGTCGCGTTCTCGATATCGATAGACGCGGCCTTCGCATCGCCAGCCGCCATTTTCGCCCGCGCCGTCTCGATCCGGCCCGTCAGCTCCGCCATGCGCGCCTGCGCCTCGGCCGCTTCCCGCTGGGACTTCTCGATCTGTGCCGCAAAATCGCTCATCAAACTCTCTCCGCTCCGCCAAAGGCAATGTTACAATGCTTTACATATGAACGCTCTCGCGCGAATGGAAGTCTTGCAAATGCCGCGAAAGAAGAAAAGCCCGAAGCCCTTGATCCCTGCCCGTTCCCGCGCCACTCTCGCGCCATGCTGAACCTCGCTGTCACCCCCGCCACCGACCCCGAAATCTCCCGCCCCGCCCCCGAAAAGGTGCTCGCAAGCGATCCCGTGCACACGGCATGGAACCTTGAGGAACGCGACGGGCTCTATTGCGGCCTCTGGCAATCCACTCCCGGCACATGGCGCGTCTCCTATGACGAGTGGGAATATTTCCACATCCGCGAAGGCCATTCGATCCTCACCCCCGATGGCGGCACCCCGATCCACCTCCGCAAAGGCGACGCGCAAATCATCCGCCCCGGCTTCACCGGCACATGGGAAGTCGTCGAAACCACGCTTAAGGATTACGTGATCCGCCTCTGAAGCCCGAAAGGCCCGCCATGCTCCACACCGGCCCCCGCAACCTGATCACCGATGTTACAGGCCTCCGCGTCGGCAATGCTCAAGACCTGTATGTAAAAACCGGCGTCACCGTTCTCGTGGCCGACCAGCCCTTCACCGCAGGCGTCCATGTGATGGGCGGTGCCCCCGGCACCCGCGAAACCGACCTTCTCGCCCCCGACAAAACCGTCGAATCCGTTGACGCCCTCGTCCTCTCCGGCGGCTCCGCCTTCGGCCTCGACGCCCCCTCCGGCGTTGCCGACGCGCTCCGCGCCATGGGTCGTGGCTTCGCCGTGGGCGACATCCGCGTCCCCATCGTTCCGGGTGCGATCCTGTTCGATCTGATCAATGGTGGCGCGAAAGACTGGGCCGAAAACCCCTATAAAGCCTTGGGCAAAGCCGCTATTGAGTCCGCAGCCGCCGATTTCGCGCTCGGCTCCGAAGGCGCAGGCACAGGGGCCACCACCGCCAACTTCCGTGGCGGCCTCGGCTCCGCCTCCGTCGTCCTGCCCTCGGGCCATACCGTGGGCGCCCTCGTCGCCGTCAACGCGCTCGGCTCCGCCACCGTGGGCCAAGGCCCGCACTTCTGGGCCGCGCCTTTCGAAATCGGCTCAGAATTCGGCGGCCACGGTCCCGCCGCCCATTATCCGCAAACCGAAATCCCCGAAACCAAGCTCCGCGCCCACTCTAACACCACCATCGGCATCGTCGCAACGGATGCAGCGCTCACCAAAGCCCAATGCACCCGCCTCGCCACCGCCGCCCATGATGGCTACGCCCACGCCCTCGTCCCCGCCCACACGCCGATGGACGGAGACCTCATCTTCGCCGCCGCCACAGGCGCGAAACCCCTCGATAACACCGTGGCCGATACGCTCTATCTCGGCCATGCCGCCGCGACAGCCATGGCCCGCGCCATCGCCCGCGCGATTCGCGCCGCCCGCGCGCTCCCCGGCGATCTGCAACCGGCCTACATTAGCCAGCACGGCTAAACCCCGCAGCAAAAACGCAGAAAGGCCGCGCAGAGCACTCTGCGCGGCCTTTTCTTGCCTCAGGGCAAATTAGCCCTGGCGTGCCTTGAAGCGACGCTGGGTCTTGTTGATCACGTAAACGCGGCCCTTACGGCGCACGATACGGCAATCCTTGTGACGCGCTTTGAGCGAACGCAGCGAGTTTGCGACCTTCATGGGTCTCTCCATCTGTCGTGCCGCTCACGCGGCGGTGTTACGGGTGGCCGGCACGTAAGCGCCAAGGCCGGTGAAATGGTGGGCGGTACAAGGTTCGAACTTGTGACCCCTACGATGTCAACGTAGTGCTCTACCACTGAGCTAACCGCCCCGAAGCATCCGAAGCGCTTCTGGTCTGCGGGTCTATAAAAGGAGTCGTGAGGGGGATCAAGGGCTTTTGGAAAACCTTTTTTCCGGCTTATCTTACCTTTAAGGGAGAGCCCATGAACACCACGTTGCACCGGATCCTCTGGCCAGAAAAACGCGCCTCCAGCGTGATCTTCGCCTCGCCGCATTCCGGCAGGGCCTATCCGCGCGAATTTCTCGCCGGATCGCTCCTTGACGACCACCTCATCCGCTCCTCTGAAGACGCTTTCGTCGACCAGCTTTTCGCCTCCGCACCGGATCACGGCGCGCCGCTTCTTCTCGCCGATGTGCCCCGCGCCTATGTCGATCTGAACCGCGCCCATGACGAGCTGGATCCCGCCCTGATCGCAGGCCTCCGCTCCGCACCGCAAAACCCGCGCATCGCCTCGGGCCTCGGCGTCATCCCCCGCGTCGTCGCCAACGGCCGCGCCATCTATCGCGGCAAGATCACCGCGGAAGAGGCCGAAACCCGCATCGCCCGCCACTGGCAGCCCTATCACCAGAGCCTGCAACGGCTCTTGGCCGAATCCCACGCCAGCTGCGGCGAAGCAATCCTGATCGATTGCCACTCTATGCCCCAAGAAGCCGTCGACGGCATCGCCCGCTCCGGCCTCCGCCGCCCCGAAGTGGTTCTGGGCGACCGTTTCGGCGCCTCGGCAGGCTCGGATGTCGTCGAAGCCGTCGAATCCGCCTTCCGCCGCGCAGGCCTCACCGTCGCCCGCAACACGCCGTTCGCCGGGGCCTACACCACCCAAGCCTATGGCCGCCCTTCCCGCCGCCAACATGTGCTGCAAATCGAGATCGACCGCTCGCTCTACATGAACGAACTCACGATCCGCCCGAACGCCCATTTCGAAACCTTCCGCGCACTCCTCGACGGCATCATCCGCGACATCATCCGGATCGGGGCCAAGCCAGAACGCCTCGCCGCCGAATAATCTCAGCGCAGCGACCGCCCCTTCACGATCGCCCCCGCCCCGAACCGTTCGCGGATCGCATCCGAGGCCCGTTCCACCCGCGCCCGCTTCTCCGCATCGGGATCCAAGAGATCGCCCCCCGCATCGCGCGCCGTATCCTCCGGCACCAGCTCCGAAATCCCCACCCCGATCAAGCGCCACGCGCCCACCGGCACCGTATCGAACAGCTCCCGCCCCCGACGATAGATCACATCCGCCAATTGCGCAGGCTCCCTGAGCGTCACGCGCTTGCTCACCAGCTTGAATTCGGGGCTCTTCAGTTTCAGCGTCACCACCCGCCCCGCAAGGCCTTTCGCCTTGGCCCGATCCGCCACCTGCACAGCCAAACGCCACAGATGCCCATCGAGCAAGTCGGCGTCGGAGGTGTCCTCGTCAAAGGTCGTCTCCTTGGAAATCGACTTCACCGGCTCGTCCGCCGAAACCCGCCGCGCATCCTCGCCCCGCGCCAGATAGTAAAGCCGCTCCCCCATCGAGCCGAACCGCTGCACCAGATCGCGCTTTTCCCAGCGCAGAAGATCGGAAAAGAGCCGGATCCCCGCCGCCTCCAACTCGCCTTGCAACGCGCCCCCAACGCCCCAGATCATCCGTACAGGCTTTTCCCTGAGAAACGCCGCCGTCTCTGCCTTGCCGATCACCGAAAACCCGTGCGGCTTATCCAGATCACTCGCGATCTTGGCCAGAAACTTGTTGTGCGAAAGCCCGATCGAGCCAGTCACCCCCAGCTCCGCCTTCATCCGCTTTACCAGCCGCGCCAGCATCACCGCAGGCGGCACCCCGTGCAGCCGCGCCGTGCCCCGCAAATCCATGAACGCCTCGTCAAGCGACAAAGGCTCCACAGCCGGCGTCAACTCAAGCATCAAGGCCCGGATCGCCCGGCTCACCTCCGCATAAACCTCCATCCGCGGCTTGATCACCACCGCATCGGGACAAAGCTTCAACGCCTTGAACATGGGCATCGCCGAACGCACGCCCCTAATCCGCGCCACATAGCACGCCGTCGCCACCACCCCGCGCTTCCCGCCCCCGATAATCACCGGCTTGTCACGCAACTCCGGACGGTCCCGCTTCTCCACACTGGCGTAAAACGCATCGCAATCCATATGCGCAATCGCCAGATCGAAAAGCTCCGGATGCGCCACCACACGCGGTCGCCCGCACGAAGGGCACCGCGCCCCGCGCTCGAACTGGGTCAGACAATCTCGGCACAGGCTCTGCATGGCCGCACCCTAGAACAAGTCGCGAACAACAGGGAACAGGAATCAGAATCCACCCGCGCTTTCCAGACACCGAAACTAGCCCGAAAGAAACGCCGGATCCGGCACGGGTCACCTCCGCACCCAGCCCGGAACCAAGCGCACCCCCCGTGTCTTCATATTGGCCCAAATATCCATCCCGAGGCGGTGCACCAGCACCGCCGAGACATCAATCGCGGCGAAGCCGCACAATTTGATCCTTTATAGCGGCGCGATATCGCCCTCGGCGCGCAGCGCATGGAAATCGGCTTCCCAGTCGGCAAACCGCCCCGCCGCAATCGCGTCCCGCATCCCCGCCATGATCTCCTGGAAGTAATGCAGGTTATGCCATGTCAGCAGCATCGAGCCGATAATCTCGCCCGACTTGATCACATGATGCAGATAGGCGCGCGAATAGTTCCGGCAGGCGGGGCAAGTGCAGGCCTCGTCCAAAGGTCGCGTGTCCTCGGCATGGCGCGCGTTGCGCAGGTTCACCTGCCCCCGCCGCGTCCAGCCCTGCCCCGTCCGCCCCGAGCGCGACGGCAGCACGCAATCCATCATATCCACGCCACGCTTCACCGCGCCCACGATGTCATCGGGCTTGCCCACGCCCATCAGGTAGCGTGGCTTGTCCTGCGGCAGGAAACCCGGCGCATAATCGAGCACACCGAACATCGCCTCCTGCCCCTCGCCCACGGCCAGCCCGCCAATGGCGTAACCGTCAAAGCCGATCTCAACCAAGGCCTTGGCGCTTTCCTCACGCAACTCCGGCGTCACGCCACCTTGCATGATGCCGAAAAGCGCATGCCCCGGCCGGTCGCCAAACGCGTCCTTCGAGCGTGCCGCCCACCGCATCGAAAGCCGCATCGATTCCGCCACCCGCTTGTCGTCTGCAGGCAGCGCCGGGCATTCGTCGAAACACATCACGATATCCGAGCCGAGAAGCTTCTGGATCTCCATCGACCGCTCCGGCGTCAATTCGTGCTTCGACCCGTCCACATGGCTGCGGAACGTCACACCCTTTTCCGTGAGCTTCCGCAAATCCGCGAGGCTCATCACCTGAAAGCCCCCCGAATCCGTGAGGATAGGCCGCTCCCAGTTCATGAACCTGTGCAACCCGCCAAGCCGCGCCACCCGCTCCGCTCCGGGGCGCAGCATCAGGTGGTAGGTATTGCCCAAAAGGATGTCCGCGCCCGTCGCCCGCACGCTTTCGGGCATCATGGCTTTCACTGTCGCTGCCGTCCCCACAGGCATGAAGGCAGGTGTGCGGATCTCGCCGCGCGGCGTGTTGATGACCCCGGTGCGGGCTTGGCCGTCGGTGGCATAAAGCGTGAAGGAAACTCTCTGTGTCATGGCGCTCTTCTGCCCCGCTTCCCGCGCAAAGAAAAGCCCCGCTTGATCCTGCCCCCCTCACGGCGCAGAGTTGTCCCGGAGGGAGATCACCATGAACCAGCATAGCACCGATCTGATCGCCGAACACATCGAAGGAGGCATCCGCACAATCAGCCTTCTGAACGGAAAGGCGCATCCGCTCTCCTCCTCCATGATTGCCGCTCTGCACAACGCCCTCCACCGCGCCAAAGATGATCCCGAAACCCGCGTCCTCGTCATCGAAGGTGCAGGCCATATTTTCTGCGCAGGCCACGACCTGAAAGAAATCGCCCGCCACCGCACCGACCCCGATCAGGGCCGCGCCTTTCTGACCGAGCTTTTCGACGCCTGTGGCGCCATGATGCTCACGCTCGCGCAGTTGCCGAAACCCACCATCGCCATGGTCGATGGCATCGCCACAGCCGCAGGCCTGCAACTCGCCGCCTCGTGCGATCTGCGCTTTGTCTCGCCGCGCGCCACCTTCTGCCTGCCCGGCGTCAACAACGGCGGCTTTTGCACCACGCCCGCCGTTGGCGTGTCACGGGCCATCGCGCGCACCCACGTGATGGAACTCGCGCTGTCGGGCGAAGCGCTCGATGCCAAATGGGCGCTCCGTGCGGGCCTCGCCACCCGCGTGATCCCTTCTGAGTCCCTCGCCGCGGAAACCCGCGCCTTTGCCGAAAAACTCTCCAGCCGCAATCCGGGCCCCATTGCCCGCGGCAAAACCACTCTTGATGCCCATCTTCCGCTCTCCCTCGAAGAGGCCTACGCGCTTGCAACGCCTGTGATGGTCGAGCACTTCATGGATGAAGGGCGTCTCCAACGCGAGGCGAGCAAGCTCTACTAGAGCACCCAATCGTTAAAGCTTCGTTCCTGCCGCCGGAAAAAATCGCAACGCGCCACGGCTGACGAACGTCATGACGCTTGCCATACACAAGCCAGACGCAATCCAGACACTTCGGAAACGCGCTTTCGGCGTTGACTCTTTTGCCTCACGCGCCCCTCTCTGGACTTGGCCCCGCGCAAACCCTATATGAATGCTCAGGAAATACGCGAGGCCCCTATGACGAACGCCGCAGAGCCCTTTGAAGGCACGCCGCTGATCAAGCCGTCGAGCACCGACCATCCCCTTTACGAGGATGTCGTGGGAGCTTGCCGCACGGTCTACGACCCCGAGATTCCGGTCAATATCTATGACCTCGGCCTTGTCTATACCGTTGAAATCAATCCGGAAAACTCCGTACACGTCATCATGTCCCTCACCGCGCCGGGTTGCCCCGTGGCGGGCGAAATGCCGGGTTGGGTGTCGGATGCGGTCAGCGCCGTGCCGGGTGTGAAAGAGGTTGAAGTCGATATCACTTGGGAGCCGCAGTGGGGCATGGACATGATGTCCGACGAAGCACGCCTCGAGCTCGGCTTTATGTGATTTGCCACCGGACTGGCCGTTAGCCTATCTTAACGCCGAAGCGACAGGATACCGTCATGTTCTCGATCCCAGGTAAGCAAGCCGTCTCCATCACCCCCGCCGCCGCGTCGCGGATCAAAGCTCTCATGGCCAAGGATGGCTCGGCGGGGCTGCGCATCGGCGTGAAGAAGGGCGGCTGCGCCGGCATGGAATACACGATGGAATTCGCCAATGAAATCAATTCCATGGACGAGATTGTCGAACAAGACGGCGCGCGCGTGATGATCGCGCCGATGGCGCAGATGTTCCTCTTCGGCACCGAAATCGACTACACGAGCTCCCTCCTCGAATCCGGTTTCAAGTTCAACAATCCGAACGTGGTCGACGCCTGCGGTTGCGGCGAGTCGATCAAGTTCAAGGACCTCGCCGAACTCGAAGCCGAGCGCTCCGGCGAATGAGCGTTTCCGACGAGGAAATCGCTTTCGTCCGCGACCTCTTTTCTGGCCTCGGCCCGCTCACCTCGCGAAAGATGATGGGCGGCCTTTGCCTCTATTCCGACGGAATAATCTTCGCGCTCCTCTATTCGGACGGCACGATCTGGCTTAAGGGCGCGGGCGGAATGAAAGCGCGCATGGAGGCTGAAGGCTGGCCCCGTTGGACCTACACCCGCCCCGGCGGCAAACCGATCTCGATGCCTTACTGGCGGCTCCCCGACAGCGCACTGGACGACCCGCAAGAAGCCGTCAGCCTCGCAAGGAACGCCCTGAAACACCTTTAAGTCAAAGACTTAAACAGCCTTCTTAAGGTGAACATAGGTTTCGTTGAACCGCTTCGCCAGATGGTCACCCGCGCGGATCACCTTGCCTGAACAGGGCGGGGCAACATTCGCGTCATGGCGCGGATTGAAGAACAGCGGCACCGAAATCCGCTCTTCCTCGCTGCCGCGAACCCGGTGTGGCGTCGCCTTCACACGGCCCTCCGTCCACAACTCCAGCATCTCGCCGAAGTTGATCACGAAGCTGCCCGGCGCCACGATCACAGGCAGCCACCCGCCCCCACGCAGCCGCACTTCCAGCCCCGGCACCCCGTCGGTCGCCAGAAGCGTCACGCAGCCATAATCGGTATGGGTCGCGATCCCCCAGTCCTTCTCGCCTGCCCAAGCAGGGCGAGGTGGATAGAAATTCGCCCGCAAAAGCGCCATCGGCAGATCGAACTTGTCGTCGAAATACTGCGCATCCTCGCCGATCACCCCCGCAATCTGGCGCAGGAGGCGCAGTGCTACGGAGCAGGCATGGCCGTAATAGGCCTCCACTTTCTCGCGGAATTCCAACATGTTGACGGGCCACTGGTTCGCGCCATACACGCCCAACTCCAACAGCGAATGACCCTCGGGGAGCGGGTAACCGATGTCGAAAACCTGTTTGTAATCGGGGTTGGCATCCGGATCGACCTGCTCGGACCCCGGCGCTCCCCAGCCCCGGTTCGATCCCGTCCGCGCCATATCCACTGCCTGCTTTTCCCGTTCCGGCAATCTGAAGAATGACCGATACATTTCTATCACTTCCAGAATTTCGGCCTGAGAAATCCCCGTGTTCTCAAGCGTCAGAAACCCGATGCCGGTCAACCCCTCTTTCAAGGCCGCCTTCTGCCCGGAATCGCCAGCTTCCAAATCCGCCAAATCGATCTTCGGGATCATCATACGCACTCCAAACCGCTTGCCCTGCGTCATAACCCCGTTATAGCGGAACGGAAAGGTGCGCACTTGCCGCGCCATGGCTGGAAGAGGGAGAGGGTGATGCGTCGGAAACTGGCGGCTGGAAACTGGAAGATGAACGGCCTACGCCGCGATCTGACGGAAATCGACGCCCTACGCGCCCTGCATCCCGCCCCGCAAGTCGACCTCTTGCTCTGCCTGCCCTCTGTGCTGCTCTCCGAAGGCGCTGCACGGGCCGAGGGCCATGCCCTCACCATCGGCGCGCAGGATTGCCACCATCGTCGCTCAGGCGCGCACACAGGCGATATCTCGGCCAGCATGGTGGCTGACACCGGCGCGTCGGCCGTGATCCTCGGCCATTCCGAGCGCCGTGATGAGCACGAGGAAAGCTCGGAAATCGTCCGCAAGAAGGCTCGCCGCGCCATGGAAGCAGGCCTCACCGCCGTCATCTGCCTTGGCGAAAGCCTCGACGAACGCGAAGCCTTGAACACGCTCGACATCATCGACGGCCAGATTTCCGCCTCCGTCCCCGACAATGCCACAGGCCTCAATCTCGTCATCGCCTATGAACCGATCTGGGCCATCGGCACAGGGCTCACCCCCACGCTTGAACAGATCGGCGAAGTGCATGACTTTATCCGCACCCGCTTAGAGCGCCGTTTCGGTCCCGGCGTCGGCCAAGCCGTGCGCATCCTTTATGGCGGATCGGTGAAGCCCGAGAACTGTGCCGGGATCTTTCAGGTCTCGAATGTCGACGGCGCACTCGTCGGCGGCGCCAGCCTAAAAGCCAAAGACTTCTCTCTCATTATCAACGACTTGGAAGCCTCGGTTAAGTTCTGAGATAACTTGCCAGTCCAGCCGTTGAGCTATCCAAGCCCTCGGTCGAGGCACGCCCCTCCACAACGGGTTGCAGCGCTGTCGCCAGTTCCTTGCCCAGTTCCACGCCCCATTGGTCGAAGGAGTTGATGCCGCAAACCACACCTTCCACAAACACCCGATGCTCGTAAAGCGCCACGATCTGGCCAAGTCGATACGGGCTCAGCTTGTCATAGGCGATGGTCACGGAAGGGCGGTTGCCGGTGAAAACGCGATGGCGCGTTTGCATATCCATCTCATCCCCTTCGAAACGCCCCGCAACAATCCGGCGCGCCTCGTCAAGGCTCCGCCCCTTCATCAGCGCTTGCGACTGCGCTAGGCAATTCGCCACGAGCAGGCGGTGATGATGTGCCAGCTCCGGCTCATGGCCCTCCGCCGCGATCAGGAACTCCACCGGAACCACCTGCTGGCCCTGATGCAGAAGCTGGAAGAACGCGTGCTGGCCATTGGTGCCGGGCTCGCCCCAGACCACCGGCGACGCAGGCTGTGCAAGGCTTGCACCGCTCATCGCCATGCCCTTGCCGTTCGATTCCATTTCAAGCTGCTGCAAATAGGCAGGCAGGCGCGCAAGTCGTTGATCGTAGGGGATAACCGCGCGCGTCGCATGGCCCATGCCCTGATGGTGCCAAAGCCCAACCATAGCCAACAGCACAGGCAGGTTTTCGGCAAAAGGCGCGCTCTGGAAATGATGATCCACCGCACGTGCCCCGGAAAGCATCGCATCAAAGCAGTCCGCGCCAATCGCGATCATCAGTGAAAGCCCGATCGGGCCCCACATGGAATAGCGCCCACCCACCCAATCCTCGAAGCCGAACACCCGTTCGGCCGGAATACCGAAGGCTTCGGCGCGCGCCACAGAGGAAGACAGCGCCACGAACTGCCGAGCAGGATCGGTTACGTTCTTAGCCATCCACGCCCGCGCGGAGGCCGCATTGGTCATGGTCTCAATCGTCGTGAAGGTTTTCGAGGCCACGATCACCAAAGTCCGCGCCGGATCGAGATGTTTCACCACATCCGCCAGATGCGCCCCGTCCACATTCGACACGAAATGGCAGCGCGGCCCATCGTGATAAGGCGCCAAAGCCTGAACCGCCATCGCGGGCCCGAGATCAGAGCCACCGATGCCGATATTCACGATATCCGTGAAAGCCCCACCCTGCCCCGCATAGGCCCCGCTCCGCACAGCCTCGGCCAATGCCGCCATCCGCTCCAAAGTCTGGCGAACCTCGGGCATCACATCCGCACCATCCACGGAAATCACCGCATCCGGCCCCGCCCTGAGTGCCGTATGCAACACCGCGCGCCCTTCGGTCCGGTTGATCTTCTCGCCTGCGAACATCGCATCCCTGGCGGCAGCAACACCCGCACGCTCAATCATGGAAAGAAGCGTCGAACAGCATTCTTCTGTGAGATGTGTCTTTGAAAAATCCAGCAAAATCCCGTCATCCGATGCGGAGAATTCTGCGAAACGGTTTCCATTTTCGAACAATTCCACGATTTTCAGCCGGCTTCCCGCCCGTGCCAGTTCTTCCAGCTTGTCGAAATCAAAAGTCATGGTTCCAGAAACCCTCAAGGCGCCCAATACACCACAGCCCCGTCCAGAAGCGCCGCAACGGGCGCGTCCTCCGGCGGCAACTTCGCGGCCCGTTCCAACGCCGCCCGCTTTTCCGCTCCGGTCACCACGATGTGCAGCGCCAGTGAGCCCCGCAGCACCCGCGCCGAAAGCGTCACCCGCGCCACATCGAGCCCCGGTGCCCGCATCGGCACCAGATCGGGCGCAGCCTCATCCAAGGCCAGGCGCAGATTGTCACCTCTGGGAAAAAGCGACGCCGTATGCATATCGGCCCCCATCCCCAACAAAGCCACAGACACAGGCAGATGCGGCTGGATCATCGCTTCGACCTCGGCCAGATCGCTTTCCGGCTCCGGCGACCCAGTGAAATAAGGATAGAACCGCGCCATCCGCGCCCGTCCTGTCAACAACCGCTCGCGGATCAAAGCCGCATTCGAGCGTGCATCCTCTTCCGGCACCCACCGCTCGTCAGAGAGCATCACATCCACCCGCGCCCAATCCAGATCCGCCGCGCAAAGAGCGTCAAATACCGGCCCCGGCGATGTTCCTCCCGGCACCACGAGCGTCGCGCGATCCTCGTGCATCAGCACACCAGCCAATTCGCCCGCCAGCACATTGGCGAGGTCGATCGCCATCATCTCGGCATCGGCATATTCCACCAGTTTCACGTGCGAATCTCCCGCCAACGCCGCCCGTCCCGATGCATCAGCATCAACGCCTCCTCAGGCCCGGAACTGCCCGACTCGTAAGCTATAGGTGCCTCGCCCCGCGCTTCCCAACCACCAATGATCGGATCGGTCCAAGCCCACGCCGCTTCCACCTCGTCACCGCGCATAAAGAGCGTCTGGTTGCCCCGGATAACATCCATGATGAGGCGCTCATAAGCATCCGCCGATTGCGCCGCTTCCGGCCCCAGAGCTTCTGAGAAGGTCATATCGAGCGGCACATCCACCAAACGCATCCCCCCCGGCCCCGGTTCCTTGATCGTCACACCAAGATCGATCCCCTCGTTCGGTTGCAGGCGGATCGTCAGGATATTGCGGTGCCGCCCCGCTTCCGGCCCGAAGATCGAATGCGGGGTTTCCTTGAACACCACCGCAATCTCGCTTGTTCGCGATTTCAAACGCTTACCGGTTCGCAGGTAGAACGGCGTGCCTGCCCATCTCCAGTTGGAAATATGCAGCTTCATCGCGATGAAACTTTCCGTGTGGCTATTCGGGTTTTCCACATGGTCGCAGTAACCCGGTTTCTCGCCTTCGGCCAGATACTGCCCGCGCACGATGTCCGACGGTTCCACCGGATCGAGTGCACGGATCACTTTCAGCTTCTCGTCCCGCACGGAATCAGGCTCGAACTTCGCGGGTGGCTCCATGGCGATGAGGCACAGAAGCTGCATCAGGTGGTTCTGCACCATATCCCGCATCGCCCCTGCGCGATCATAGTAATCGCCGCGCCCGCCGACGCCCACGGTTTCCGCCACCGTGATCTGGATATGATCCACGTATTGCGCATTCCAGAGCGGCTCGAAGAGCATATTCCCAAAGCGGATCACCATCAGGTTCTGCACCGTTTCCTTGCCGAGGTAATGGTCGATCCGGTAAATCTGCCGCTCCGCGAAATGCTGCGCGAGGTCACGGTTCAAGGCCTCGGCGGTTGCCAGATCGCGGCCAAAGGGCTTTTCCACCACGATCCGCGCATCGCCCGAGGCCATTCCGTATTTGTGCAGCCGCTCAGCCAAGGCGCCGAAAAGCCGGGGCGCGACCGAGAAGTAAAAGGCCCGAATCCGGCCAGGCACCAATTTCTTGGCCAATTCCGCCCAGCCCTGCTCGCCAGTCGCATCCACCGTCACGTAATCGAGCGTTTCGATAAAAGCTTTGCGCTGCTCGGCGCTGCCAACACCCACCGCATGCTCGGCCAAAGCCGCTTCGGCAAAGGCCCGATACTCGGCCACGCTGTGCTCGGATCGAGCCGCCCCGATCAAGCGGCTCCCGTCCGGCACCTGCCCCGCCACAAAACGGCGCAGGAGCGCGGGCAGGATTTTACGCTTCGCAAGATCCCCTGTCGCGCCGAAAACCACCAGATCGAACAGCTCGACAGGAATGACACGGGACACCATCGGTCTGGACTTTGGCCTATCCATTTCTCGCTCCGTTAGCGCTAACGGCACCCTCTTATCCCGCTTCTCAATGGCAGTCTAGCACCTAGAACCATGATCACAATGCCGTCACGCCCGCGAAGGGCTCTTTCTTGCCCCCACCCGCTTCGCTAGTTTTCCGATCGTGAACAGGGAGCCCGTTTCTATGAAGGATCATATCCGCCCGTTGGCGAATGTCGGAAAGTTTGTCGATCCTCTCCGCACGGCCAAAAACGAGGAACGCGCGCACGTCGCTCTGACCAATCCGCAAACCCTCTGGTTCAACACGGGCACTCTTTGCAACATCACCTGCGTGAACTGCTACATCGAAAGCTCGCCAACGAACGACGCGCTGGTTTACCTGACCCTAGCAGATGTCGAAAGCTATCTCGACCAGTTGGAAACCCGCGGGTGGGGTGTCCGCGAAATCGCTTTCACCGGCGGTGAGCCCTTCATGAACCCCGAGATCATCGCCCTCCTCGACGCCTCCCTCTCGCGCGGTTACGAGGTCTTGGTGCTTACGAACGCAATGCTGCCGATGATGCGCAAACGGGTGCAGGCAGGCCTTCTCGACCTCAACACACGCTTCCCCGGCAAGCTCACACTGCGCATCTCGCTCGACCATCACAGCGCCGCCCTCCACGATGCCGAGCGCGGCAAAGGCAGCTTCCAGCGCAGCCTCAAAGGCATGGAGTGGCTCCGTGACCATGGCATCACAATGACCGTCGCGGGCCGCAGCACCTATGGCGAAACCGATACCCAAGCCCGCGAAGGTTACGCCGCCCTCTACCTGAAGCAAAACTTTAATATCGACGCCTATAACCCTGATAAAACAGTTATTTTTCCAGAAATGGATTTAGCCATCGAAGTGCCTGAAATCACCACATCCTGCTGGGGCATCCTCAGCAAATCCCCCGACAGCGTGATGTGCTCTTCCTCCCGCATGGTCGTAAAACGCAAAGGCTCTGATGCCCCCAGCGTCGTGGCCTGCACCCTTTTGCCCTATGATCCGCAATTCGATCTCGGGCCGACGCTCGCAGAGGCCGAACGCCCTGTCGCCCTCAACCATCCCCATTGCGCGAAGTTCTGCGTCTTGGGCGGGGCCTCCTGCTCAGCTTAAGGGCGGCTCACGATACCGCCGCCCACCAAGGCTTTCACGCCCGTTGTGCTCGGGCAGGACGTCGGCAGGCCCATCGCCACGCGCACGGCGAGATAGGCGAAGGCCTGCGCCTCCAGCATATCGCCATCAAGCCCGATGTCCTCGACCGTCCCGACAGCGCAATCGAGCGAGGCACGCAGCATCTCCATCATCACCGGATTGCGCCGCCCGCCGCCCGTGACGTAAACCGCCGCCGGAGGCTCTGGGCAATATTGCATCCCCTGAAGCACCGCCGCCGCCGCCATCGCCGTCATCGTGGCCGCTGCATCCGCATCGCCCAACTCCCGCACCAGATCGAGCATCAACGAGAAGTCGTTCCGATCGAGCGACTTCGGCGGCATCTTGAAGAAGAAGGGTTCCTCCAAGAACAGCTCCAGCGCTCCGTCCACCACCTTGCCTGTCGCCGCCAAAGCGCCATCGGCATCATGGCTGAGGCCACGGCGCTCCATCATCAGGTCGTTCAAAGGCGCGTTCGCGGGCCCCGTGTCAAAGGCCAGCAGCGCCCCTTCATCCTCGGGTCGCGCCTTTCGCGGATCGACCCACGTAATATTCCCCACCCCGCCCAGATTCAGAAACGCGGCGGGGCCTTCCAATCCCGCCCACTTCGCCGCCGCGAAATGGAAGAACGGCGCCAAAGGTGCCCCTTGCCCGCCAAGCCGCACATCAGCCGAGCGGAAATCCCAAACCACAGGCCGCCCCAGTGCCCGCGCCAGCGCCGCACCATCGCCCGCCTGATGCGTGCCACGCCCGCCAGGTTCATGCGCCAAGGTCTGGCCATGGAACCCCACCAGATCGCCCGGCAGATCGCGCAGCACCTCCAGATGCGCGGCCTCCACCACCTCTGCGGCCTCCGCAACACCTGCCTCGCCCTGCCAGCGCCCCAAAGAGGCGCGCAGAACCTTCTGTTCGCTGTCGGAATAGGGCCGGTACGAACTTTCCCCGAAGCTCAGGATCCGGTGGCCGTCGCACTCCAGCACCGCCGCATCCACGCCATCCAGCGAGGTGCCCGACATCGTGCCAACCGCGCGCACCACTTGACCCTTCAACATGCTCTTTCCCTTCAGCCCCTTGGGCAATATAGATGCCCCGCATTCACTGAAGGGACAAGTGCGATGACCTACCACCCGAAATCCGAATTCATGGCCACAATGATGGCGCGCGGGTATCTGGCGGATTGCACCGACTATCAAGGCCTCGACGAGGCATTGGTGTCGGGCACTGTCCCGGCCTATATCGGCTTCGACGCCACGGCGAAATCGCTGCACGTGGGGTCGCTCATCCAGATCATGATGCTGCGCTGGCTGCAAAAGACCGGCCACCAACCGATCACCCTGATGGGCGGCGGCACCACGAAAGTGGGCGATCCTTCCTTCCGTGCCGACGAGCGCCCGCTGCTCACCGCCGCTCAGATCGACGACAATATCTCCGGTATCAAGCAGGTCTTCGCGAAGTATCTCGACTACGACAAGCCCGGCAATCCGGCCTTGATGCTCAACAATGCCGAGTGGCTCGACGGGCTGAACTACCTCGATTTTCTGCGTGACATCGGTCGGCATTTCTCCGTCAACCGGATGCTCTCCTTCGAATCCGTGAAGTCGCGCCTCGACCGTGAGCAATCGCTGTCGTTCCTCGAATTCAACTACATGATTCTCCAGGCCTACGACTTCCTCGAACTGAACCGCCGCTACGGCTGCCTCCTGCAAATGGGCGGCTCGGACCAGTGGGGCAATATCGTCAACGGTATTGACCTCACCCGCCGTGTGCTTGACCACCAGATCTTCGGCCTCACCTCGTCGCTCCTGACCACCTCGGACGGCAAGAAGATGGGCAAAACCGCCGATGGCGCGGTCTGGCTCAACGCCGAAATGCGCTCGCCCTACGAGTTCTGGCAGTTCTGGCGCAACACAACCGACGCCGATGTCGGCCGCTTCCTCAAGCTCTACACCGAACTGCCCGTCGAGGAAAGCGACCGCTTGGGTGCGCTCGCGGGCTCCGAGATCAACGACGCCAAGGTGATCCTCGCCAACGAAGTCACCACGCTCTGCCACGGCGCGGAAGCCGCAGCGGCGGCCTATGCCACCGCCCGCGAAGTGTTCGAGAAGGGCGGCGTCGGTGACGACCTTCCCACCCTCGAACTCTCGGCGTCAGAAATCGGCGACGGCATCTCGGCCGCCCAACTCTTCGTCCGCTCCGGCCTCGCAGGTTCGGGCAAAGACGCCAAGCGCCTCATCTCCGAGAACGGTGCCCGCATCGAAGACGAACTCGTGACCGACGCAGGCCTCATGATCCGCGCCGATCAACTCCCGCTCAAACTCTCGGCAGGCAAAAAGCGCCACGCCATTGTGAAACTCGCAAACTGAAAGGTTACTCCCATGATCAAGCGTATCGGCGTTGGTGCCCGCATGAGCGAAGCCGTGATCCACGGCCAAACCGTCTATCTCGCAGGCCAAGTCGGTGAAGGTACCACCGTGGCCGAGCAGACCAAGGATTGCCTCCGTCAGGTCGACGAAATCCTTGCCAAGGCCGGCACCTCGAAAGAGAACATTCTCCAGACCATCATCTGGCTCGCCGACATGGCCGATTTCGCCGAGATGAACGCAGTCTGGGATCAGTGGGTGCCGCAGGGCCACACCCCTGCCCGCGCCACCGGCGAAGCCAAACTCGCCGCGCCGAAATACAAGGTTGAGATCATCGTTACCGCCGCCATCCCGGCGTAATCGCACCGATCGGCAGAGGGCCGCTCAGGCGGCCCTCCCGCCCCCAAAAATCCGGCTTGATTAGTCCTGCGCGCCGCCTTATCTGCGCCGCACTTTCGTGAGAGACTCACGGAACGGACCGCCCCGAAGAGCGGTGCATCAGAGGACACGAGCCATGGCTAACACGCCGAACCAACCCCAGCAGCCTTCCCAGCAACAGCAGGGCCAGCAAACCGACGCGCCGAAGCAGCCGGTTTTCAAGGACTGGGCCTCAATCTGAGCCTTTCCGTGCTTGTGGGGCCGCGATAACCTCGGCCCATGAGCACACCTGTTTCCAGTATCCGCAACCTTGGCCCCGCTTTCGAGCGGGACTGCACACGTGCGGGCATCCACTCCGCCGAAACCCTGCACGCTTTGGGCGCGCATGAGGCTTACGCGCGCCTCATCGCCTCCGGCGTTCGCCCGCACTTCATCGGTTACTATGTGCTGCACATGGCCCTGCAAGGCCGCCCGTGGAACGATTGCAAAGGCGAGGAAAAAGCAGAGCTGCGCCGCCAGTTCGACAGCCTCAAATCCGGCACCCCCGGTGCGCGCTCCGAACTCGAACGCGCCCTAGACATGATCGGCGTGATCGCAAAGCGCTAGAAGCGCTTCACCAGCGTCATCGAGGTTTCAACCTTGTCGAACCGATGCAGCGCCGCATTGGAATGGTTCACCACTTTGCTCACGCTGATACGCGGCATGAACCCCTTCACCTGCAGCTTCTCGTGCCAAAACGAGAGGGAAACCTCGCTCCGCCGATCTTCCCGGGCCGTCGTCAGCCCCGGATAAAGTGCGTGATACTCGTCCAATGCCCGCGCAGCGCTCACCGCAAACCCCAAACCATTCCCGAGCGTACCGTCCAAGCCCAAAGCCACGCGGCGGCGGTCGAACCCCGTGATCGGTTGCGCCTTCACCTCTTCGCGGCCCAGTTCCAACTCGCCCCAAACCGTAAAACCACGGCCAAGCGCATGGTCGAGCCGCATCCGCAGCGCCGCAATGTCCCTGTCACCACCCGGGTTGCTATCATACCACCGCTGGCCTCCGCGCACCTCGCCCGAAAGCCGCCAGCGCGGGGCAAGCACCCGCGCCCCGTAAAGTCGCCAGCCCAGCCCCGTCTCCGCGCTCTGATGCGCCAACCAATGCCGATCCGCACTGGCCTCAATCCCCCAGAACCCGCGCTCCGTCGCCGCCATATAACTAAAGCGAAGGTCAAGAACGTGGCGGTCGAATGCCGTTCCGCGATACTCATCCGCCGTGATCCGCCCCGCCCCGTAAAGCGATCTGCTTCGGCCCAAGGCGTGCTCCCAAAGCACCGTCCCGCCAAAGCGCAGCCCCTCGCCAGAGGTGCGCCGCTGGCTTGCTGGCACCGGAAACGGAATGCCCAGAATATTGACGCTGATAGCATCCGTTCCCGAGTTGATATTCGTATCCGAAAGCAACGCTGCAAAGCCCGAGAACTTCAATCCGCTCTCGGACCCCACCCTGTCGAGCAAGGCCTCAAAGGCACGCCTCTCGTCCGGGTTTGACGCGCCCGCCGCCAAAGAGCGCAACTCCACCCGCGCCGCTCGGCCCCTGCCCCGTTCCGCCAGAAGCCCCGCCAATTCCGCCCTGACCGCTCGGAATTCCGGCCGCTCTTTCAGGATCTGCCGCAACAGCGCTTCCGCCTCGGCAAAAGCGCCCTCTGCCCGGAACACCCGCGCTTGCAGGAACGCCGCCTGATACCCCAGATCGCCTTCGGTAAACCGCGACCCCGACAAGAGTTTCTGCGCGAGCCCTGTGTCTCCCGCCTCCACCGCCCGCGCTATCACGGCAATCTTCTGGCTCTGGTTCAACTGCCCGTAAGGCACCACCTGCGCAGCCGCAGGCAGTACCCCGAGGAGCATCAAGAGGGCAAACGCGAAAGCCCGTATCACTTGGCTCCGCCCATCGTCCCTTGCAGGAAGTAGGTCGAGTTGGCCCCATCAATCGGCATGGTGCCCGTGGATTGGAACACCAGCGCCGTATTCTTGGCATCTGCACCGTAGAACCCGCCGATCATCTCGGAATTCTGCGTGCCGACATCCGCACCGCCCGCATCCTTGAACGTCGCGGTGCCAGCGTAGGTGTTTCCGGTGATCGTGCCATCGAGATCGAGCGTCGCGATGGTCGGTGCAAGATCGACAGTCGCTACACCATTCCACCGTTCAAGCTTCGCATTCGCCAACCCACCCGTCACCTTTCCGGTCCCGAGATTGGCAATGATCGTCGGGTCACCCGAGAGATAAATCTTCTTCACGCCGGTCCCGTTGTCGTAAGCCGCCTCACCGCCCTCGTGGAACGCCCGATAGGTGATCTTATGCCCGGCAGGCATCGTGGTTGTGGCATTGCCGATGATCCCGACCCCGAACACCGCCGAACCTGATCCCGCCGCCCCTTCACGATAGCGGATCGTCGTCGCATCGGTCAGCACGATCTGCTGGGCACCACCTGGCGGGTTATAAACACCCACCGTCGAAACGCCTGCATCCGCCGTTTCCACCTGCGGATCACCAAAGTTCCCGTTCTCGAAATAGACAGAGCCCTTGGCATCCGTCATCCCGTTCAGCACCGTGCCCCCGGCCAAAGCCCCCGCCGCAGAAGCGTTCACGATAGCTCCGTTGGTGATGAACGGCGCAGGCGCCGGATCGGCGGTCCCCGTCACCGTAAAGCCCACACCGCCCGGTGATGTCTGATTGGTCGGCGTCACACCGTCCACGCTGTCCACATTATGCTGCGACAAGCCGGTCAACGCATTCACCGATGTCGAGGTCGTCGCGGGCACCTTCAATGCCAGAAGCTTGCCTCCCCCCGTGATCGGCAAGCTGCCGCTCGTGCTCGTCGTGGTGCCAGCACCGCCCGCGCATCCCGAAATCAATGCGATGCAACCAAAGGCAATAAATACGCCTCTCATAGCCAAATCTCTCCCTGAAATGGAAAATAATATGGCTCAAATTACCTGTCTGACGGCTCCTCTTCCCACCCCCCGTTCAGGGGGTATGAACGCAAAAAGGCCGCCCGAAGGCGGCCTTTCCTGATGCCATTTGGCGTCTAATCAGCCAACCAGCTCGAGGCCGGAGAAGAAGTAGGCGATCTCGACAGCAGCGGTTTCCGGAGCGTCCGAACCGTGGATCGAGTTTTCACCGATCGACAGCGCGAATTCCTTACGAATGGTGCCGTCAGCAGCTTGTGCCGGGTTGGTTGCGCCCATCACTTCACGGTTCTTGGCAATTGCGTTCTCGCCTTCGAGAACCTGCACAACGATCGGCTCGGACGACATGAACTCGCAGAGTTCGTCGTAGAAGGGGCGCTCTTTGTGCACGCCGTAGAAAACGCCAGCCTGAGCTTTGGTCATGTGGATGCGCTTCTGAGCGACGATGCGGAGGCCAGCGGCTTCCAGCTTCGCGTTGATCGCGCCGGTCAGGTTGCGGCGGGTTGCGTCGGGCTTGATGATCGAGAAGGTGCGTTCGAGGGCCATGTGCTCACTCCATGTTGAAAAGCCGGGCACCTTGCCCGGCCGAAACCATTGGCGCGGGCGTTAGCATGGCAGGCCCGGATTGGAAAGACCCGCCTGCAAGGAAATCCGTTCAAACGGAGGCGTCGCGCTGCACGTCCATGCGCACGGCCAGCACCGTGCAGAGTAGCGAAAGCGCCGATGTCGCGACGATCACCAGCAAAAGCCCCTCGCCGCCAAGCCGCGTGCTCACAGCCCATCCGGCAATCCCTGTCACCAAAGCGCCCCCCGCAACAGTCAACGCCCCGGAAAGCCCGCTCGCCGATCCGGCCAGTCGGGGCGACACGCTCATCACGCCTGCATTGGCACCAGGCAGCGTCAAGCCGTTGCCCAAACCAACGAAGAGGATCGGCCCGAAGAGCGTCCACACATTACCCATTCCCAAAACGAACAGTCCAACCCCTACCAGCGGCCCGAGAAGCGCAAAAACCCGCCCCGCCACCATCACCCGCGCGCCACCAATGCGCGGCGAAAGCCGACCGTAGAGGAAATTCCCGAGCATGAAACCCCCGCTGATCGACCCCATGCCGAACCCCAGCACCGCAGGGCTCAAGCCAAAGGCCTCCTCGCCCACTTTCGGCGCGCCGCCAAGAAAGGCATAGAAGCCCCCCACGGAGAACATGATCCCCCCGCACCACGCCCAGAAAAGCCGGTCCCGGAATAGATCCGGATAGCTTCTGAACTGGTCTGAAAAACGGCTGGCGCGTTTGTGATTGGTCTCGCCGAGATCCGCATAGACCACAGCGAGCATCGCAAGCCCGAGCACCACGAACAGAAGGAAAGTCGCGCGCCAACCGAACACCTCGTCGAGCAGCCCGCCAAGCACCGGGGCCAGCAAAGGTGCCAGCGCCATCGCCATGCCGATCACCCCCAAAAGCCGCGCTGCTTCCTTCTGGCCATGCATATCGCGCACAATCGCCCGGCTCAGCACCATGCCGCCAATCACCCCCGATTGCAGCATCCGGAACGCAAGGAACACAGTGATGTTCGGCGCAAGGAGGCAGCCCACCGAGGCCACTACAAAAAGCCCCATCGCCCCCAGCATCACAGGCCGCCGCCCGTAAAGGTCCGAAAGCGGCCCCATGATGATCTGCAGCACCGACGACACCGCGAGATAGCCGCCGATGGAAAGCGATACGAGCGCATAGTCCGCTTCGAAATCGGCCGCTATCCGGCTGAGCGAGGGCAGGAACATGTTCAGCGAAAGAACCGACAGCGACGTCAGCAAAATCAGCGTCAACAAACGGGGCGGGTTGCGCTCTGCCATGGGAAACTCCGGTTCGCCGCCAAGAGCTAGCGCGCGCCTAGGGGAACCTCAAGACAACAACTTCAGCGCCCTCCCGTGTCAGCGAAGCGCGCCGCTCCCCTGCACCAAATCCCGCCCGGCCTGCGTCAAACGCACCTCGCGGAACCGCATTTCGATCCCTTCCCCGCGCACTTCAACCAAAGGCTTGTCCTGCAGGGACATCCGCTCCACCGCATCATGCAGCACCCGATCCCCGATCCGATCCCCCAAATCAAAGCGCAGCGCCATCGATTGGCCACGACCAGCGCCATCTTGCCGTTGCAAGCGTCGCCTCGACATCTTCAAGCGCTTCCCACCGCTTCCGCTTCCTCGGATAACTACGGCCATTCCTGAAACGGCACGTTGGGGTAAATCGGCATCCAAAGCCCCGGCGCTTCCTCGCCAGACCACTCCGCCGCCACCGGCGCATAACGCACCGACAGCCAGAACTGCTCCCGCGCACGCCGGAAAGCCTCGCGCTCGGGCCACACCTCGACCGGGCCCACCGTCAAGTCATCCAACGACTGGTAAACGACGCCGCCCTCCCATTTCTGCGGCATACCGCGCGTCACAAAACTGCCCTCTGTCAGGATCACTCGCATCGCACTCTTCCACTCATTGACAACACTCTGCCCCTCTGCCACCTGCCTTCACCATGCTGCGCGTCCAAGACATCACCTATTCCATCGAAGGCAGGCCCCTCTTCGAGGGCGCATCCGCCACCATTCCCGAAGGCCACAAAGTCGGCCTCGTCGGGCGCAATGGCGCTGGCAAAACCACGCTCTTCCGCCTGATCCGGGGCGAGTTGACCCTCGACAGCGGTGCCATCACGCTGCCCCCCCGCGCCCGCATCGGTGGCGTCGCGCAGGAAGTGCCCGGCAACGAGGTATCGCTCATCGACACCGTACTCGCCGCCGATACCGAACGGGCGAGCCTCTTCGCCGAAGCCGAAACCGCCACCGACCCCGCCCGCATTGCCGATATCCAGACCCGCCTCGCCGATATCGACGCATGGGGCGCCGAAGCCCGCGCTTCCTCGATCCTGCGTGGCCTCGGCTTCGATGCCGAAGAACAGCGCATGCCCTGCTCGGCCTTCTCGGGGGGCTGGCGGATGCGCGTGGCTCTCGCCGCCGTCCTCTTCTCCCAACCGGATCTCCTCCTCCTCGACGAACCGACCAACTACCTCGATCTCGAAGGCGCGCTCTGGCTGGAAAGCTACCTGCAGAAATACCCGCATACGGTCATAATCATCAGCCATGACCGCGGCCTCCTGAACCGCGCTGTCGGCGCGATCCTCCACCTCGAAGACCGCCGCCTCACCCTCTATTCCGGCGGCTACGACACCTTCGCCCGCACCCGCGCCGAACAACGCGCCGTGCTGGCCGCCCAAGCCAAGAAACAAGACGCACGCCGCGCCCATCTTCAATCCTTCGTCGACCGCTTCAAAGCCAAGGCCTCCAAAGCCAAACAGGCCCAAGCGCGCGTGAAGATGCTGGAAAAAATGGAAACCATCCGCGCCCCCGAAGAAGCGGCCCGCACGGTCTTCAGCTTCCCCGAACCCGAAGAACTCTCGCCGCCCATCCTCGCCTGCGAAGGCGCATCGGTCGGTTACGGCGACACGGTGATCCTGAAAAATCTGAACCTCCGCATCGATCAGGATGACCGCATCGCGCTCTTGGGCAAGAACGGCCAAGGCAAATCCACGCTGGCGAAACTCCTCTCCGGCCGCCTGCCCGCGCTCGCAGGCAAGCTCACCCGCTCCTCGAAACTCAGGATCGGCTTCTTCGCCCAGCATCAGGTCGATGAACTCCACATCGACGAAACCCCGCTGCAACACCTCCAGCGCGCCCGCCCCGACGAACACCAATCCAAACTCCGCGCCCGCCTCGCAGGCTTCGGCCTGATGGCGGAACAGGCCGAAACCGAAGTGGGCCGCCTCTCGGGTGGACAGAAAGCGCGCCTCTCGCTCCTCCTAGCCACACTCGACGCGCCGCACCTCCTCATCCTCGACGAACCGACCAACCACCTCGACATCGAAAGCCGCGAAGCCCTCGTCGAAGCCCTCACCGCCTATTCCGGCGCGGTGATCCTCGTCAGCCACGACATGCATCTCCTCTCCCTCGTGGCCGACCGCCTCTGGCTCGTCAAAGGCGGCCGCGTCACGCCCTACGAAGAGGACCTCGACGCCTACCGCACGATGCTCCTGACCCAAGACGCGCCCGCGAAACCGGAAAAGCCGAAAGAGGAAAAGGCCCAGAAACGCGCCAGCCGCGACGAAATCCTCGCCCTGCGCGCCGAAGTCCGCAAAGCCGAGGACCGGATCGAGAAACTCGCGGCCATGCGCGACAAACTCTCCGCCATCCTCGCCGACCCGACCCTCTACGAAGATGCCCGCCGCGCGGATCTGGAAAGCTACAACCGCAAATTTGCCGAACTCGAAGACGCGGAACGCAAAGCCGAAAGCCTCTGGCTTGAAGCCCAAGACCGACTGGATCAAGCCGAAGCCTGATCAAGAGGAGGGCTTTGCCCCCCGCCTTCGGCTCCCCCCAGGATATTTTCGCCAATATGAAATGAAAGCGCCCGTCTTTCATATTGGAAATAAATATCTAAAACCCGAGGCGACGGCATAGCCGGAGCCGAGACAAGTCTTGCGGCGAAGCCGCTCCGCTTGATAGGCAAAGGCATGGATACCGCGTTTCTTGCCACCGCCTTCGCGACACTTTTCGTTGTCATCGACCCGATCGGTCTGACGCCGCTCTTTTTGTCGCTCACGCAAGGCATGAGCACGCCCGAGCGGCGCGCGATCGGGTTTCGCGCTTGCGTTATTGCCTTCGGCATTCTGGCGCTCTTCGGGCTCTTCGGAGAAGCGGTTCTGGGCTTCATCGGCATCCAGATGCCGTCGTTTCGGATCGCGGGCGGGATCCTCTTGTTCATGACCGCTCTCGACAGGCTCTTCGAGCGGCGGACAAAGCGGCGCGAAGAACATGCCGAAGAGCGGCCCGACCCTTCGATTTTTCCGCTCGGCATGCCCCTCATCGCGGGGCCCGGTGCCATTGCGACCATGATCCTTCTGACAGGCGCGCAGCCGGTGTTGCGGGGTATTTTCAGGTTCTCGCGGTCATGGCCTCGGTCTTGCTGATCGTCTTCATCCTGTTTCTTCTGGCAAATCCCATCGAGCACGCGCTCGGGCGGACAGGGACGAATATCGTCACGCGCCTTCTCGGTATGCCGCTGGCCGCCCTCGCGGTGCAATTTGTGATGGATGGCCTGATCGCTTTCGGGTTCGCCGGAGGCGGCCGTTAAGCCCGCCTCTCGCATTTTCGCCAAGGCTTCCTAGATTATCCTCATGAGTTCAGACAATCTTGCCACCCTTGCCTATCTCGCCTTGCTCCTCGTGGCCCTCGGGGCGTGGTTCATTGCGCAGGCCCGTCACAGCCCCGGCAAAACCGCACAACATGCCGCGATCTGGGGGTTGATCTTCATCGGGGTGATCGCCGCCATCGGGCTCTGGGGCGATGTCCGCCAAACCGTTCTTCCTGCCGCCGCAACCGTATCGGACGGCGGCCAGATCATCGTGCCTCGCGGGCAAGACGGGCATTACCACGTGATAGCCGAGGTAAACGGCACCCGCATTGCTTTTGTCGTCGATACCGGAGCCACCGACGTGGTCCTCACCGAGAAAGACGCCGCGAGAGCGGGGATCGATCTGGCGGCGCTGGCCTATACGGGGCGCGCCCGTACCGCCAATGGCGAGGTACGCACCGCGCCTGTGCGCATTGATCTTTCGCTCGGAGGGATGGAGGCCCCTCGCCTCCGTGCTTCGGTGAACGAAGGGGAAATGTCCCAATCCCTCATGGGCATGTCCTTCCTGTCGCGTTTCAGCCGCGTCGAGATCGCGCGCGGAGAACTGTTTCTGACCCCATGACGCTCACGGCCAACGCCATCATCACCGCTCTCGATCTGGCCCCTCACCCTGAGGGCGGCTGGTATCGCCAGACCTGGATTGCCGATGCCACAGAAGTCGAGCGCGCATCTGGCACGGCCATCTACTTCCTCCTCAAAGGCGGAGAAACCAGCCACTGGCACCGCGTCGATGCCACCGAAATCTGGCTCTACCACGCCGGCGCTCCCCTGATCCTGTCCCGCGCCGCCACCGAACAGGGGCCGGCCACCGAGGCCGTTCTCGGGCCGGATATCGCGGCAGGCCAAGAGCCGCAGCTCATTGTCCTCCCCCATCACTGGCAAGCCGCCCGCTCAAGCGGCGACTGGACGCTTGTCTCTTGCACAGTCTCGCCGGGCTTTCTGTTCGACGGCTTCACCCTCGCACCGCCCGGCTTCGACATCCCGCGAAAATAGTCGCGCTATTCGGAGACCTTTCTGAGCAGCCTTGCCGCATAGGCAGCGCCATAAAGAAAAAGCGCCCCGGTTTCCCGGAGCGCTTCCCCTACCCTGCAAAGGCAGTTTATTTCGTGATGATTTCCGGCCCCATCAACGACGTGGGCAACCATGTCGAGAGGATCGGGATATAGGTCACGATGATGAGGAAGACGAAAAGCACCGCGAGGAACGGCAGCGCCGCACGCACAACCCGCATCATCGGCATCCCCGCCACACCGGAGGTCACGAAGAGGTTCAAGCCCACAGGCGGCGTGATCATCCCGATTTCCATGTTCACCACCATGATGATGCCCAGATGGATCGGATCGATGCCGAGCTGGATCGCGATGGGGAAGACCAGCGGTGCCACGATCACGATGAGGCCCGAGGGTTCCATGAACTGGCCACCGATCAGCAGGATCACGTTCACGATGATGAGGAACATGATCGGCCCGAAGCCCTGATCCAGCATGAAGCCCGCGATCTTCTGCGGAATCTGCTCGTCGGTCAGCACATGCTTCAGGATCAGCGCGTTGGCGATGATGAACATCAGCATGATCGTCAGCTTGCCGGCATCCAGGAGCGTGTTACGCGTGTCACGATGGAAGAAGGCCGTCAGGATCGCGTGGGGTTTGCGCAGCAAGGGCGTCGCGCGGGCGCCATCCTTGCCCTTGAGCGGCCCCATGTCGCGATAGACGAAGAGCGCGATGACGCAGGAGTAGACCGCCGCCACAGCCGCCGCTTCCGTCGGTGTGAAGATCGCCCCTGTCACGCCCGGAATGCCATAGATCCCGACCATGATGATAACGATCAGCATCAGGCCCCAGAACGCTTCACCGAAGCTTTCGGCAATCTCGCCCCAGCCCAGCCATTCGCCTGCGGGCATGTTGCGGATACGCGCCATCACATAGATCGTAACCATCAGCATCAGGCCTGCCAGGAGCCCCGGGATCACCCCCGCAAGGAACATCCGGCCCACAGAAACATCGGTCGCCGAGGCGTAAACCACCATCACGATGGACGGCGGGATCAGAATGCCCAGCGTGCCCGCGTTACAGATCACGCCCGCCGCGAATTCCTTGGAATAACCCGCCTTCACCATGGCCCCGATCACGATTGAACCGATCGCCACCACGGTTGCAGGCGAAGAGCCGGAAAGCGCCGCGAAGAGCATGCAGGCGAAAACACCCGCAATCGCCAAGCCACCGCGCAAATGGCCTACGCAGGCAATCGAGAAACGGATAATGCGCTTGGCCACACCACCCGTCGACATGAAGGACGAGGCCAGAATGAAGAAGGGGATCGCCAGCAGCGTGTAATGCCCCGCCATCGCGTTATAAAGCTGCGCCGCCACAGATCCGAGTGAGGTGTCCGAGAAGGCCAGAAGCACCACCATCGACGAGAGGCCGAGCGAGATCGCGATTGGCACACCGATCAGCAACAGCCCGATGACGAGCGCGAAAAGAACAATGACTTCCATAGCTTATCGCCCTCCCTGTGCCTGCACTTCGGCCACGGCATCTTCCGCTTCATGGCTGACAATCAGGCTATCCCGCTTGCCTTGCGCCAGTTCGATGGTGGCTTGCACCAAGCGGAACAGGATCAGCGCCGAGGCAACGGGCAGCATCGTGTAAGGCACCATGCGCGGCATCTTGGAATAGGCGTCGCCCTGGTTGATGAGATCTTCAAGGAACCGCAGGATCCCCAGCATCGGCACCTGATCGGTCTCGAAGAAGGCCTGATCGCGGGTGCGCGCATCGAACCCCGTCGGGAACCAGCGGCCCGTGGTTTGCTCAAGCCCCGCAAAGGGTGCCCAGTAGTCCCAAGCGCCTTTCAGCAGGAGCCCCGCGTAAACGATGCACACAGCCGCCGCTACAAGCGCCAGAATCTTGCGCCAGCGCGGGCTGGCCAGATTGGTAATCGCATCCACACCGAGGTGGGCCGTGATCTTGAACCCGTAGGCAATGCCAAAAAGCACCATCCACGAGAAGAGGATCAACACCACTTCAAGGCCCCAGATGATCATCGAGTTGAAAACGTAGCGAAGGATAACGTTGGTGAAAGTCAGCAACGTCATCAGCCCGAGCATGGTCGCAATCGCGTTTTCCTCGAAGGAATGCACGAAATGGCCAAGCGCGCTCGTGGGGCGATAGGCGGATTGCCCAGACATGGGTCCCCTCCCTTTTTGGCGATGTGGCGGATATGGTGTGAGAGGCGCGGCACTCCCCCGAGCGCCGCACCTCTCTGATTGATAACGCGATTAGTGCTTCGCGTTGATCTCTTGTGCAAAAGCGATGTTCTCGGCGCCAACTTCGGCTTCGAACTGCGACCAAACCGGCTTCATGGCGTCAACCCATGCTGCGCGCTGCTCTGCAGTCAGCTCGCGAACGGTGCCGCCAGCTGCGATGATCGCGGCTTTGGCTTCTTCGTTCACACGGGTCGATTCCGCGTTACGGACTTCGGTCACTTCTTTCATGATGGTGCCGAGCTGCGTGCGCACGTCTTCCGGCAGGCCATTCCACCAGTCAGCCGAAGTCACGACCATGTAGTCGATGATGCCGTGGTTGGTTTCGGTGATGCCGTCCTGCACTTCGAAGAACTTCTGGCCGTAGATGTTCGACCAGGTGTTTTCCTGACCGTCCACAACGCCGGTCTGCAGCGCGCCGTAAACTTCTGCGAATGCCATCGGCTGCGCGGTCGCGCCAAGTGCGTTCATCTGGGCCACGAGCACGTCCGAAGGCTGCACGCGGAACTTGAGACCGTTTGCGTCGCTCGGCAGGTTTAGCGCCTTGTTGGCCGAAATCTGCTTCATGCCGTTGTGCCAGAAGGCCAGCGCCAGAACGCCACGACGGGTCATCGACTCTTTCATCTTCTGACCGATTTCCGAGTTCTGGAACTCGTCAACCGCGTCCACGTTCTTGAACATGAACGGAAGGTCGAAGAGGCGGAACTGCTTGGTGATCGGCTCGAAGAGCGAGAGCGAGGGAGCAGCGAGCTGCACGTCGCCCTGAAGCATCGCTTCCAGCACCTTTTCGTCGGTGTAGAGCGTCGAGTTCGGGAACACTTCCATGCAGGCCTTGCCGTTCATTTCGGTGTTCACACGCTCGGCGAGCAGCGACGCGGCAATACCCTTCGGGTGCTTGTCGGTGTTAGTCACGTGGCTGAACTTGATGACGATCTCGCCAGCATCGCAGCTTGCCGAAGCCGCTTGGCCGGTGACTGCCAGTGCAAGCGCCATTGCGGCGCCGGTCATAAACTTTTTCATGAGAACTCCTCCCGAAGTCTTTTGCTAGAGAACCACCCTCTCCCCAGAGGATGTGGTGCGCGAAGAGTTGGCTCGAGAAGGCTTCAGATCAAGGGAAAGTGAAAAACTTGGCCCTTGTTCAAAAAACGCCAACATTTTCAGCAACCTAAATCAAATCCGCTTGTTAGATAGGCAAATCGCACCGCAGACCTGTGCGAATTTCCGCACAGGCTTTCGTAAACTTCGTGCGGAAATCCGCACACGCGCCCGACCGAAGTGCGGCAGAGTCCGAAGGCCATAGGCGAATCAAAAATGATCAAAATATGAGATCCCTACACACTTTTAAGAATATGATCAAATCAGCCCTACATCGGATAGGATCGGTCCAATGTTATTAATTCCTATGGATTTTTAGCCTATTCTTTCGTTCTGTTTATCAAAATACGACGTTCGTTATTACAACTTTTTGTCTAAGATATCACCATTTTTTCCCTGAAAAAATTCAGAAACAATTCCATTTTGCACTAAACTGCTAACCATCCCGTCCGGTGCCTTGGACGGTAACCAAAAACTCTTAGGTACAGATTATGTTTCAGGTCTTGGCAGGGCGCTTCAAATCGATGGAAAACACCGTAAAAGCGTCGGATGGCTCGACATCTCCACAAACCGATATTTCCGATCGTCTGTTCGAAAAATTCCAGCGCTACAAGTCGGGGTTCGGCTTGGCCGGTGCGAATGTCCTTATCGTTTCCAAATCCCCGGAAGCGCTTGAAGCTTTGGCGGCAGGCCAGGGAGCGAATATCGTCTGGGCCCCCGATCTAGGCAAAACCAACGCACGTTTGTCGATCGATGCGGCGCACCCGCATTTCGTTTTATTCGAAATGGAAAAATCCGCAGACATCGTGAAGCAAACAGAAACTTACAAAGCATTCCGCAAGACGCATCCGAATGTCGTCATCATTCTTTGTTCGGAAAAGTTCATGTGGGATGAAACCGGCCCCTCACGCCCGGCGTTCTGCGATGCCGTCGTCGCGCTGCCCACAACCCCTGAAAAGCTGCACGCGGCCGCCCATGCGGCCCAGAAGAATCGTGCACGAAACCTTCACAGATAACTATCGAGCACCATGAGTAAAATTTCCACCACCCCGGCAACCGCATCGCTCCGCCAGCACATCAACAGCCTGTCGAGCAATCCCTTCCCGCGTCAAAGTACCCTGCAGGACCAGTTCTTCGACTTCAAGATCAAGGACGTCCTCGCCATGTCAGATAGCGAGCTGAGAAAACAACTCGGCTACGTTGTGGGCATGGGTGAAGTTTCGCGCAAAAAGTTTCTTTCAATTCTGGAAGACATTCGGAAGCAGAACGCCCCGCTGTAACCGGGTAAGCAATAAAATCGCTCTTTCATCGTAAAATGTATGAATATGCGCATTTAAACGCGTCGCCATTCATCCATTTGTTACGAAAAATGGAAATGCATGCGTGCTTTGTAGCCACAACAATCCGGACTATTCGAACGCGCCAAAACTAGCCATTATTGCCGGTGATTTATCACTTCGGCTCCACTAAATTTGTATCAAGCAAAATGATATTTCTTTATAGACTGCGCGATCGCGGTAATTGGTTTTCATGTGCTCTTCTTCGGTCTGGGAAAAAAATGCGCCTCAGGGAATTTTGAGTAGAAAGAAACGCGTGCTCCAAATGCTCTCCAAAGACATCGAAACCTATTCTCTCCGCCACTACATCAGCGGACTGCCGGTTTTTCCTTTTCCGCGCCAGTCGACTCTTGAAGACCAGTTCTTCAACCTGAAGGTTAAAGAAGTTCTGGATATGTCGCCAAAGCAACTCCGCCGCGAAGTTGCCTATGTCGTCGGTATGGGGCCTGTCACGCGGAAGAAATTCCTCACCCTTCTCGAAGAACTCCGCACAGACCTGCGCGGCCCCGCCGCGTAAGCCACCGCCGCTTGCGATTTTCCCGCCCCGATGCCATGCTCGTCGGGCCGCGGCCCCGCTATACAAACAAGAACCGTTGGCACCGTACGAGGAACCCGCAGTGCCAACGCCCAGCCGCAAGAACCTGCTGCTCATCAGCCTTGATGATTGCGTGGCCTTCTGGCGCTACCGCGATCTCTTCGGGCAAACACTTCAAACCCCAAACCTCGACCGCATCTGCGCCCAGTCCACCGCTTTCCACGCGGCCTATAGCCAAGTGCCCCTCTGCGGCCCCTCGCGCGCCAGCTTCATGTCCGGCCAGTCGCCACACACGTTGGGGATTTTCTTGAACAAAGTCAGCGTGTTCGACCGTTTCTCCCCGAAAGACATGTGGGCCTACCGCCTCAAGGAACAGGGCTGGTTCTGCTCCTCCGGCGGCAAGGTGCACCACGGCTTTCGCCCCCGCGCCGAAGAGCCGCACAACGTCCTTTACAACGACGAACGCAAACACTTCCGCATCGACATCAAGCTGCCCCCGAACCGCGAGCAAACCGCGCTCGGCGGCCACGGCAACGGCCTCGCCACCCTCGATCCCGCCGACGACCACCGCTATTACGATGCCAATTCCGCCGATAGCGCGATCGAATTCCTGAACGGCCAGAAGCCCGGCGCGCCCTTCTACCGCGAGATCGGCTTCTTCGGCCCCCACACCCCCTTTATCACGCCGCTGCGCTACAAAAAGCTCTACCGCTACGGCAAGATGCGCCAACCGGAAGCTTGGGCAAACGGCTGGGATCACAACGCCTTCGCCGACACTTTCATGCGCGAGAACCTCGATCTGAAGCGCAACCTCCACTGGCAGAAAAGCGTGAGGAACTATTTCTCCGCCCTCAGCCATGTCGACCACCACTTGGGCCGCGTCTGGGACGCCCTCAAGGCATCTTCGCATGCCGAGAACACCCTCGTCGTGATCCTCTCCGATCACGGTTTCCACTTGGGCGAAAAGCACCGCTTTCGCAAAACCTCGCTCTGGGAACAGGTCGCGGGTGTCCCTTTCATCCTGCATGACCCCGCCCGCCCCGAAGCCCGTGTGGTCAATGATCCCGTCGCTGTGATCGACGTCGGCCCCACCGTGCTCGACTGGATGGGCCTCCCGCCGCTCGAAAACTCCCCCGGCGTCTCGCTCCTGCTCTGCATGGAGGGCGCCCCGCCGCCGGACCGCGCCATCCCAACCTTCTTCAACGGCTCCACCGGCATCCGCTACGGCGATTACCGCTTCATCCGCTACGAAGACGGCTCCACCGAGCTTTTCAACATCCGTGACGACTGGTGGTGCCTGAAAAACCTCGGCCCCGACCACCCCGAACACGCCCCCATGCTCGAACGTCTCATGGCCATGCTCCCGGATTGGGGCGTTGATCCTGCGAGGCACTGGGATGTCTCGGGCGACGATGAAGACGATGACTAGTGCGCCAAAATGCGGGTGCACCCCAACTGGTGCGCCTTCCGCCGCGCCTCTGCGCCTTACCAGATCCGCGCGCCCCGCGCCGCCCAGCGCCCGCCCCATTCCCGGCGGTCGCGGCACCATCGGCACCGCGCGCCCTGAAATCCCCTTGGACGGAGAAGGCCCCGAGCGCCCCACGCGCCTCAAACCCTTCCTCCTCTCCGAAACCGCAATCACCAACGCCGAGTTTGCCGAATTCGTCGCAGACACGGGCCATGTCACCGATGCCGAGCGCCTCGGCACCTCCTTCGTCTTCTGGGGCACCCTCCCCGACAGCACTCCCGAAACCCGCGCCGTCCATGACGCCGAATGGTGGCGGCAAGTCGAAGGTGCCAACTGGCGCGCCATCAACGGCCCCGGCACCGAAAGCACCGCATGGCACCCCGATCACCCCGTCGTACATGTCTCGTGGAACGACGCCGCCGCCTATGCCGCATGGGCCGGAGGCCGCCTGCCCTCTGAAGCCGAATGGGAACACGCCGCGCGCGGCGGCCTCGCCAAAGCCCGCTACCCATGGGGCGAAGCCGAGCCCGACGACACTGCCTTCCAGCCCTGCAACATCTGGCAAGGCACCTTCCCCATCCGCAACACCTGCGCCGATGGCTACGCCGCCACCGCCCCCGCGCGCAGCTTCGCGCCCAACGGCTACGGCCTCTACAACATGTGCGGCAACACTTGGGAATGGATCGCGGATCGCTTCACCGTCGCCTCGATTAAGAAAGAGGTTCAGGCCCGCGCCCGTGCCCTCAAAGATTTCCGCGTTCTGAAAGGTGGCTCCTATCTCTGCCACCGCAGCTATTGCTACCGTTACCGGATCGCTGCCCGCTCCTCCAACACCCCCGACACCAGCACCAGCCACCAAGGCTTCCGCGTCGCGTGGGATGGCTGAGCGTCAGCGAAACTCTTCGGGTTTCAACCCGTAACGCGCCAGCTTGTCGTAAAAGGTCTTGCGCGGCAGTTTCAACCGCTCTGCCGCTTCCGCCGCCCGCCCTCCAGCGCGCCGCAGCGCCGCCACCAGAAGTGAGCGTTCCACCTGTGCCATCTGCTCCGCCAGCCCCGGCTCCTCGCCCGCCGCCGCATCCTCCGGCCCGCCCATCCCGAGCGCAAACCGCATCGCCGCCGACATCAAGGCCCGCGCATTCCCCGGCCAGTCCCGCGCCATCAACCCCGCCACCACATCGGGCGAGATTTCCGGTGCCGTCAGCCCCGCCTGCTCGCAGGCCTGCGCCACATATTGCCGGAACAGCACCGGAATATCCTCTGGCCGCTCGGAAAGTGCCGGAATCCGCACCTGCAACACATCGAAGCGGTAATAGAGCTCGGCATTGAACCGCCCCGCCGCCATGACCTCCGCAAGATCATGGTTCGAACCCGCGATCACCCGCGCCCCCGCGCCACCTTCAACGGCTTCCAACAGCGCAAACTGCGCCTCGGGGCCCATATTGGTCACCTCGTCGAGGAACAGCGATCCGCCCTGCGCCGCCTCCAACGCCGCCACCACGGCCTGCGCATCCATCCCCGCCGCTGCGCGTTTGACGAAGGGCCCTTTACTGTCCGGCCCCAAAAGATGAACCACCTCGGCAACCTTCGAAATCCCGACCCCCGGCGCACCCGTAACCAAAACCTCGCCCCGCGCCGCCGACACCGCCCGCACCCGCGCGCGCAAGCTTTCCGCCAAAGCCGAAACCCCGTGCAGCATCCGCGCCGCCGCGTCGCCCGTGGTAAGCTGCGCCTTCAGTCGGCGGTTTTCCATCACCAGCGAACGGGTTTTCAACGCCCGCTCCAATTCCGCCATCAGATCCGTGCCCGCGCAGGGCTTCTCCAGAAACCCGAACGCGCCCTTCCCCATGGCCTTTACCGCCATCGGAATATCGCCCTCGCCTGTCAAAAGGATCACCGGAAGGTCTGGATCAATCCCTTGCGCGTAATCCAGCAAATGGAACCCGTCCCGCCCCGGCATCCGGATGTCAGATAGGATCACCCCCGCAAACTCGCGCTGGATCAGGTCTTTCGCCTCGACGAAACTCCCCGCCGCGCGCACCGAAAGCCCGCCCAGCTCCAAGGTTTGCGAAAGCGCTTCCCGCACCGCCGCATCGTCATCCACCAGAAGCACAGTCACCGTAGTCATGCCGGTCCTTTCAGGGTTTCCGGCGCCGCCTGTAGCTCAACCGTAAACACCGCGCCACCCTCGGGGCGGTTCCGCCCACGGATCGCGCCCCCGAAACTCTGCACAAGCCCGTAGCTGATCGACAGGCCCAGCCCCATACCTTCCCCCGCGCCCACTTCCTTCGTGGAATAGAACGGGTCGAAAATCCGCTCCGGCTCACGGATCCCCGGCCCCGTATCCGCCACATCGAGCCGCACCCGCTCAGGATCGGCCAAGAGCGTCAGCCGCACCTCGCGCGGCTCCATGCCAGCCATCGCATCCGCCGCATTGCTCAGGAGGTTCACCACCACCTGCCCCAAGCGCACCTCGCCACCCATCACCCAAACAGGCTCCTTGGGCCGCTCCCATTGCACGGCCACTTCCGCCGTCTTCAATCGCGCCTCTGCGAGTTCCAGCGCCGCGTCGACAATCCCCACCAGATCCACCCGTTTCACCGGCTCGCTTTCTTGCCGCGCGAAGGCCCTGAGGTTCTTGATGATCCGCCCCATCCGGTGCGCCATCTCGCCGATCCGTCGCAGATTGTCCCCAGCCACATCCTCGCGCCCGCGCTCCAGAAAGGCCGATCCGTTCTCCGCATATTGCTGGATCGCCATCAGCGGCTGGTTCAATTCATGGCTGATCCCCGCCGACATCTGCCCCAGCGCCGAAAGCTTTCCGGCCTGCACCAATTCCGCCTGCGCCCGCTTCAGCGCCGTCTCCGCCGCGCGACGCTCCGCTACTTCCTCGGAAAGCTTCTCGTTCGCCGCGCTGAGTTCCAACGTACGATCCGCCACCCGCGCTTCGAGTTGCTCGTTGGCCTCCATCAGCGTCCGCCGCCGCGCGTGGAACACGAAGATCACCGCCCCGAAGGCCAAGCAGATCGCCGCCACCGCCGCCGCCTGCAACCCCGCGATCCGCCGCGCAGGCTCGACATCCAGAAGCGTCTCGGCCTGCATCCCGATCACCGGCAGTTCCTGCACCAGATAGAGCCCCTTCGACGGCACATAGGGCGACCAGTCCTCTTCCCAGATCACATGCCCCGCCAACACCTCTTGCGAAAGCCCCGCCCGCGCCGCTTCCGGCGTCATGTCTGGCGGCGCAATCCCAAGGCCCGCGCGCCGCCATCCCAGCAACTCGCTCCGGTTCGAGATGAAAACCTCCCCCGCCTCATCCGTGAACCAGATCGCAGGCCGCGCCCCGCGCCATTCCGCCTCCAACCGCTCCACATCGACTACAACCAGAAGCGCCCCGGCCACACCGCCACCGGACTTGAACACTGGCGCGGCAAAGAAATAGGCCCGTGGCGCGCGCTCTGAACTCGTCTCGCCCGCAAATCCCGGCGCAGGCCCGTGCCCTTCCCCCAAAGCCCCCTGAAACCCGAGCTTCAGATACTCCGCATCCTCCACCCGTGGCGGCAACCGCCCGCTTGCAGATGAAAGCACAAACCCGCCCGGGCTCACCACAGCGATATCGAGAACCCCGGTCTTATCCGCGAGCCGCCGCATCACCTCGGATGCCCCGAGGTCCGTGCCACTTTCCAGAAGCGCCCCCACCGTCGGATGATCCGCCGTCACCACCGCCAAGGTCTGATAAAGTTGCAACTGCCCCGTCAAACGGTCCGTCGCCAAGAGCAAATCCGCCTCGCCCCGATCCGCCAACTGGTGCAAGGCCTGCACATAGCCATAGCGCCACACCCCTCCGGCAAACACCGCCACAACGGCGAGGAAGCCGAGGATCAAGCCCATCCGACGTGCAAAAAATCTGTCCATACCCTTACCTAGCGCCAAGCCGCTTGCCTTGGCCAGTGGGAGCGGCTTCTCTCACCTCATGCAAAGCTTCCGCCAATCCCCGCACGACCCCGCGTTCATCGCCAATCCCTACGCCTTCTACGACCGCGCCCGCGCGTCCGGCCCGCTGTTTCTCTGGGAAGACTACAGCCTGCCCTCCGCCGCCAGCCACGAAGTCGTGCAAGCCCTCTTCCGCGATCGCCGCTTCGGCCGCGAATGGCCCGAAGGCATGGCCCCCGAAACGCCCGCCCATCTCGCCCCCTTCTACGCGGTCGAAGCCCATTCGATGCTTGAGCTTGAACCGCCCCGCCATACCCGCCTCCGTGGCCTCGTGCTCCGCGCCTTCACCTCGCGCCGCATCAACGCGCTTAGCCCCGAAATCGCGGCACTCTCCCACGAACTCGTCACCGCCATGCCCGACGGCCCGCACGATCTGTTGGACAGTTTCGCGCGCCCCCTCCCCGTCACCATCATCGCCCGCCTTCTGGGCGTGCCGGAAAGCGAAGGCCCGAACCTTCTTGCATGGTCGAACGCCATGGTCGCCATGTATCAGGCCCGCCGCTCCCCCGAAATCGAAGCCGCCGCCGTCAAAGCCACGGAAGATTTCGTCGCCTTCCTCAAGGATTACATCACCGCCCGCCGTCGCAAACCCGCAGATGACCTCATCACCCATCTCATCGCCGCCGAAGAACACGGCGAGAAACTCTCCAGCGACGAGCTGATCTCCACCTGCATCCTCCTCCTCAACGCAGGCCACGAAGCTACCGTCCACACCATCGGCAATGGCACCGCCCTCCTCCTCCAACATGGCGTGATCCCGACCCCCGAAACCGCCGAAGGCGTGGTCGAGGAAATCCTCCGCCACGATCCGCCCCTACACATCTTCTCCCGCATCGCGCTCGAAGAGGTCGAGGTCTACGGCCACCGCTTCGCCAAGGGCGACCGCGTGCAACTCCTCCTCGGTGCCGCCAACCGCGACCCCGCAATCTGGCCCGATCCCCACCGTTTTGATCCCACCCGCCCGATCCGCACCCATTCTGCCTTCGGCGGCGGGCTGCACTTCTGCATCGGCGCACCCCTCGCACGGCTCGAACTCCAGATCGCCCTCCCGATCCTCTTCGCCGCGAAACCGAACCTCCGCCTCGCCGAACCCGTTGAATTCCTTGACGCCTACCACTTCCACGGCCTCACCAAACTCATGGTCAGCGAATAAAAGGTCAGCGAATAAAAAACGCGGCCCCGAAGGGCCGCGCTTAGGTCACGATAAGGATGGGTTCAGCCCACCACGTTGAACTCGGGCCCGTAAGGATAACCCGTGATATTCTCGTTGCCGTCTTCGGTGATGATCAGGATATCGTGCTCGCGGTAGCCCCCCGCGCCCGGCTGGCCCTCGGGGATCGTCAGCATCGGCTCCATCGATATCACCATGCCCGGTTCCAGCACCGTGTCGATATCCTCGCGCAGCTCCAACCCCGCCTCGCGCCCGTAATAATGCGAGAGCACCCCGAAGGAGTGGCCATAGCCGAAGGTCCGGTACTGCAGAAGCTGCCGCTCGGCGAAGAACTCGTTGATCTTGTGGGTCACTTCCGAGCAAGAGGCACCGGGCTTCAACAGGCTCATCCCGTATTCATGCGCCGCCACATTCGCTTCCCAGATCTTCAAGGAAGCCGCATCCACGTCCTGTGCGAACATCGTCCGCTCCAGCGCCGTGTAATAGCCCGAGATCATCGGGAAGGTGTTCAGCGACAGAATATCCCCGCGCTGCATCTGCCGCGCCGTTACAGGGTTATGCGCGCCATCCGTGTTGATCCCCGACTGGAACCAAACCCATGTATCGCGATACTCCGCATCGGGGAAGCGCTTAGCGATCTCCAACTCCATCGCATCGCGACCCGCCATCGCCACATCAATCTCGCGCGCGCCCACTTTCACCGCATCGCGGATCGCATAGCCGCCTACGTCAGCCACATTGGCCCCGTTGCGGATCATCACAAGCTCCGCCTCGGATTTGTGCATTCGCTGCCGCATGGTCGCAGGCGCGATGTCCTTCGCAACGGACGGTTTCAGGAACTCGTCCATCATCCCCTTCTGTGCGAGGGTCATGTGATCGCCCTCATAGCCAATCGCCTTGCCCGTGCCCGTCACCGACAGGATCGCGCGCCAGTAATTGTTCCGCTGCCAGTCGGTATAGGTGATGTTATCGCCATGGCAGCGCCGCCACGGCTGGCCCGCGTCGATCCCGGCACTGATCGTCACACTTTCGGTCTCAGTCACCACAAGCCCGTAGGGGCGGCCGAAGCTGCAATAAAGGAATCCCGAGTAATACGCGATGTTATGCATCGACGTGAAAACACAGGCCTCGACACCCGCCTCGGCCATGCGGGCACGCAACCCCGCCAGACGCGTATCATACTCGGTTGCTGAAAACGGCAACACGCGGTCGCCTTGGTGGAAACGGTAGAATTCAGGACGTTCCATGGAAACGTTATCCTCTCGAGGCCGTTCCGCGACGAGAGAGGCAATCTCCCCTCCCCGCGCAAACGGAAAAGCAAGACCCCGGCGTTCAGGATGGTGAACTGGGCGCGTATTTCACGCTGGCGACGCCATCGCCTGCCCTGTCGCGGAACCTGCCTCACACCGCAGATTCGAGCAAGCGGATTGCAGACATTCCCGTGTCGGAAAACGACCTAGCGCTTCTTCCGCCCTGCCCTCGGCATCGGCCTTGTCGGGATCTCTTTCAAAAGCCCGCCCACCCCCATTCCGGCAATATCCGCGCCCGTCACCTCAAGCCCCGCCGCCACGCGCGACAGCACCCAATCCGCGCCATTCAGCGCAGGCGAACGCGCACATCCCGGCAAGCCGATCACAGGCCGCCCGCCTTGCGCACCGATGAAAAGCAAATTCCCCGGATCAACCGGCATCCCGAACCGCGCCACATGCCCGCCAGCCCGCCGCACGGCCTCCGGGGCCACGTCATAAGGGTCCGACGTCGCCGATCCGGTGAGAATGAGCACAAGCTCCGCCTCCGCTCGTTCCACAGCCGCCGCCAAGGCCACTTCCTCATGCGGCACCATCTCCACGGAACTTAAAGCGATCCCCAAGGCCTCCAACCGCCCTTCAATCGCATCGCGCCCCTTTTCCCCCGGTCCGCCTGCAATATCCGTAATCACCAGCGCCGCCGTTTGCAGCACCACAGGCGCCAACCGGATCGCATCCCGCGCCACCGAAACCGCCCGCGCCACCGCCTCTTCCGGCACAGCATAGGCGATGATCTTCACCGTCCCCACCATCTGCCCCGGTGACATCTGCTGGAACGCAGGCACCGTCGCGAAGGTGATCATCGGATCAATGTCATTCAGCGCCGTGATCTTCTCGGCGTCGAGCACAACAACGCCCGGATGCACGGCCACCAGATTAACCCGCCCCGTAAAGGGATCAGTCAGCCTAAGCCCCGCCGCCTCCGGCGCAGGCACCAAGGCCTCGGCAATCCGCCCTGCCGCCTTGTTCTCGTGCACATCCGTTGGCTCCAGCCGCGCCACGATCACATGTGCATGCCCCGCCGCCCGCAGCGCCTCGATGTGGCCCGCCTCAAGGAACTGCCCCTTCCGGAGCCGCCCGTCCGGCAAATCCACCGAATGCGCCACGATCGCGCCTTCCGCCTCCTCCAGAGGAACCGCACCGAACTTCATCCCTTCCTCAACACAGACGTCATCTCGGCCATGATCGACACCGCGATCTCCGCCGGATTGGCCGCACCGATATCAAGCCCCACAGGCCCGTGAATGCGCCCGATCTCCTCGGCGTTAAATCCCTTCGCCTGCAACCGCTCCACGCGCTTCGCATGGGTCCGCGTCGAACCCAGCGCCCCGATGTAGAACACCCCGCTCCGCAACGCCGCTTCAATCACCGGATCGTCGATTTTCGGATCATGCGTCAAAAGCACCAGCGCCGTGCGCCCGTCGAGCCCCAGATCGCGCACCGCATCATCGGGCCAATCGTGCAACACCTCGCACCCCGGAAACCGCTCGGGTGTCGCGAAAGTCTCACGCGGATCGATCACCACCGGATCATAGCCGCAGGCCTGCGCCATGCCGATCAGCCCCTGCGCGATATGCACTGCACCTACAACCAGCAAACGCAGAGGCGGGTTATGCACCGCCACAAAGGTCCGCCCGTCTTCTTCAACGCCCGTCCGATCCATCCGCATCCGTTCGGGATATTCGGTCGAAAGCCGGGGCCCGCCGCTTTCCAGATCGGTCACATAGGCCACCGCCTTGCGGCTCTCCCGCGCCTCAACCAATTCCGCCAGAAGAGCCTCCGGCAAGGCCGTCCCAACAGGCTCCACCAACACACGGATCGTGCCGCCGCAAGCCAAGCCCACCGCAAACGCATCGCCGTCGGAAACGCCAAATGTCAGCACCCGCGGTTTCCCGTCTTCCAGCGCATCCAACGCCTCGACGATCACCGCCCCTTCCACGCAGCCCCCGGAAACCGACCCCTCAATCGCCGCATCGCCCGACACCACCAACTGGCTTCCCGCCCTCCGGGGCGCACTGCCCCACGTGTCAATCACCGTGGCCAGCGCCGCACCGCGCCCCGCACGATGCCACTCCAGCGCAATGCGCGGAAAATTCTCGACTTTGTCCATCCGGCAGTCCCCCCATGGCGCAACCTAGCACGCCGTTTCGCAAAGTCTGCCCCCCTGAAAGTCGCAGAGCAAGGCCCCTCCTGTTTCCAGAAGGGGCCCGCCATCCTTAGCCGCCGTTCAAGAGCGACGTGATCCGCCGCACCGCCGCCCGCCGGTTCAACTTCTCGGCCTCCGGCGTGGCGATTTTCAGATCACTCTCGCCATAGCCCTGCAACACCAGATTTTCCGGCGGCACGTCGAAATACTTGGTCAGGGCCAGCGCCAGCGATTCCGCACGGCGGTCCGAAAGCGCGAGGTTATAGCCCGCATTCCCCACCGCATCCGTATGCCCTTCCACCAAGAAAATCTCCGCCGGATTGGCGTCGATCGCCTCGCGGATCGCCTGCCCCAAAGCCGACAAGGAACGCGCCTCTTCCGGCTGGATCACCGCAGACCCCGTGGCAAACTTCACCGCCTCCACCGAGATTTCCGGCACCAGTTTCCGCACCGCATCGATCTGGCGGATTTGTGCGAGCGAGAACACCCGGTCCGTCGGAGCCTATGCCGTCGCCAAAAGCGCCAAGCGCAGCGGGTCATCCGAATTCGACGCTTTCGGCGCTGTCACCTTCGGCAACTCGCTCACCCGCACAGGCGCCACCTCGCGCGTGTCGTCAATGAGGAGGAACTCCCGCCCATCCGCCAAATAGCGCGTCCGGCGCAAAATCCGCCCGTCTGGGACAGCCACCGTCACAACCTGCGTGCCGTCCTGATAGGTCACCGTGGTGCGGGTCGAACCATCGCCGAACCGCTCGGTCCGCACATTCGATCCAGGTTGGCGCAACAGAACGTTGTCGTCCTTCAACACGCGATAGGTGCCGTCTTTCTCCACCACCACGCGGTCACCGGAATTGGCCACAACCTTGTCGCCGTTTTTCAAAAGCTGGCCCACCGCCAAAGCGCCAAGCCCCACGATGGCAATTTTCGCCGCCGTGCTGAGGCCTTCGTCATTCTTCGGCTGAGGCGCCGCCGCATCGGGGATCACAACATCATCCGCCGCCCGCGTCGCCGGAGCCACCTTGGTCGTGAACTCCTCCGAAGACGAACGCGCGGTCTCTTCGGTCACGGTCTCTTCAACCACTTCCGCCGATCCGGTCTCGGCCTCTGCCGTTGCCGCGACCGAAGCCGTTGCCGCCTGCTCGGTGCTCAACCGCTCCGCTTCCGCCTCGTCCTTGGCGCGCTGCACCTCGGCCTGCTCTTCGGTCGTGGTCGCCGTGGCTTCGGGCGTCACTTCAGCCACAGGCTTCACCTCTTCCGCAGGCGTCTCGGCCTTGGGTGCATCCGCCACAGCAGGAGCTTCAGCTGCGGGGGCCTCAGTCGTCGTCTCGGCCTTCGTCTCATTCGTCGTTTCGGTCGCCACCTCGGGCTTCGGCTCCTCCTGAGCGGCAGGCGCTTCAGCAGGCTTCACTTCCTCGGTCTGAACCTCGGGCTTCGGCTCTTCGGCCTGCGCTTCCGGCTTCACCTCTTCCACTGGCTGCGCCTCAGGAGCAGCGGCCTCCGGCTTCACCTCTTCAGCCGCTGCCTCAGGAGCCGCTTCGGGCGCAGTCTCAGGGGCCGCTTCCACCGCAGGCTGGCCCGCTTCCGCAGGCGCTTCCGTGCTAGCGGCACCTTCCAACTGCTGCTGCAATTTCTTGATCGCGTCTTCCTCGGTCTCCGCCGATGCTTCCGCGCCTGCTTCAGCTGTCGTCTGCGCATAGCCGAATTGCGGCATGGCCAAGCTGAGGCTCATCGCCAGAATGGTCGAGTTCTTCAAAAACCTACGGGTCATCTGTCGTCCTTTCACAGAGCGCGGCCCAAAACCGCGCCTTTGAGAGCACAACGCTCAGACCCCCGATTTGGTTCAACGCACCTCTTCGTGATCCTCTGAAATGCAGCGCAAAACCGCTCAGAGAAGCGCCATCAACCGGGCCTTTTCCCCCATGTCGTCGGCCTTGCTGATCGCTTTCCCGAGGTCTTCGAGGCTCTGGATCGAATGCCCTGCCCGGAAGCTGTCCACATGCGGCAACATCGCCTTGATGCCCTTGGCCTTCGGCGCGAACCCGTCCCAGCGCAACAGCGGATTGATCCACACAAGCCGCCGCGCCGAAAGGTGCAACCGCTCGATCTCACGCTCCAGATCATGGCCCGAGTCGCGATCAAGCCCGTCAGTGATCAACAGCACGACAGCCCCCTGCGCCATCACCCGACGCGACCAATCACGGTTGAACATATGCAGACAAGTGCCGATCCGCGTGCCCCCCTGCCAGTCCTGCGCCTCGGCCCCTGCCGCAGCCAAAGCAGCATCCACATCGCGCTGGCGCAAATGGCGGGTGATATTCGTGAGCCGCGTGCCAAAGGTGAACGCATGCACCTTCGCCCAGCCCGCGCCCTTCTCATTTGCCACAGCATGGAGAAAATGCAAAACCATCCGACTATACTGGCTCATGGAGCCAGAAATATCGCAAAGCACCACCAGATTGGGCCAGCGCTCGCGCGGGGCTTTCAAAGCAAGGTTCTGAACCTCGCCCCCCTTCCGCATCGCCGCCGCCATGGTGCGCCGCCAATCAATCTTGCTCCCCGATAACGTGGCTTGGGTGCGCCGCGATTTCAGCGGATCCACAGGCAGTTTCAACCGCGCAATCATCCGCTTGGCTTCGGCCACTTCCGCCGTCGACATCAACTCGAAATCGAGCGTCTTCAACCGCTCCTCGGCCGAGATGGTGAAGGAGGCGTCGATCTCGAGCTTGACGTCTTCCTCTTCCTTGTCCTCGCCCTGCTGCTCTTGGGGCATGTCCTTGTTGGCATCCCCCAAAAGCGCCTCCGCCGCCCGCTTCTCGGCCGCCTTCGCGGGCCGTTCTTCCTGCACGCCACGGATCGCCGGCAGCATCATCGCCATCATATGCTCCATGTAGCGCGGATCGCGCCAATAGAGCCGGAAGATCTGCGAAAACACCGTCCGCTGCTCGGGGCGGTTCACGAAACAGGCGTGAAGCGTCCAGTAGAAGTCATGCTTCGAAGTAAACCCCGCCGCCTCGACCGCCCGAATAGCCTCGATCACCCGCCCCGGCCCGATGGGCAAACCCGCGCGCCGCAAAGCGCGGGCGAAATGGGTGATATTCTCCACAAGACGCGGATTATCCGGCAATTCGAGCGGGATATACTCAGCCATACCGTTTCACGCGGGGGCTCTGCCCCCGCACCCCCAGGATATTTCCGCCAATATGAAAGATCATGCAGGTTCCATCGCCTTCTTGGCCTCGTCGAGAATGCGCTTGGCTTCCGAGCCTTGGAGTTTGGCGATGTCGTCCTGATATTTGAGGATCGCACCCAAAGTGTCGGCGATAACCTCGGGCGAGAGCGAGATCACATCGAGAGCTAAGAGGCACTTCGCCCAGTCGATGGTTTCAGCCACACCCGGCTTCTTGAAGAGGTCTTCGGTGCGGAGTTTCTGCACGAAAGCCACGATCTCGCGGCTGAGCGTTTCGGCGGCTTCCGGGGCGCGGGCGTAGAGGATCTCGATCTCGCGCTCGAAGCTCGGGTAGTCGACCCAGTGGTAAAGGCATCGGCGCTTCAGCGCGTCATGCACTTCGCGGGTGCGGTTCGAGGTGAGGATCACGATCGGCGGCTCGGGGGCCTTGATCGTGCCCAGTTCCGGGATCGTCACCTGGAAATCCGAGAGTGCTTCGAGCAGGAAGGCCTCGAAAGGTTCGTCCGTGCGGTCCAATTCGTCGATCAGAAGCACCGGCGCGCCCTCCTCTTGCGGGCGCATCGCCTGCAGGAGCGGGCGCTCGATCAGGTAATCCTCAGAAAAAAGCTCCGATTGCAGATCGCCGCGCTCGGCCCCGCCCGAAGCTTCCGCCGTGCGGATGGCGATCATCTGGCCTGCGAAGTTCCATTCACACACCGCCGAGGCCGCATCGAGGCCTTCATAGCATTGCAGGCGGATGAGTTTGCGGCCCAGCGCACTGGCAATCGCCTTGGCGATCTCGGTTTTCCCGGTGCCAGGCTCGCCTTCCAAAAAGAGCGGCTTACCAAGTTTCAGCGCAAGGAACACCACCGTCGCCAGCGACCGTCCGCAGATGTAGTCTTCCTTACCGAGCAAAGTCTGGACATCGTCAATCGAAGTAAGTGCGGTCATGCTGGCCCTCCCATGGCCCCTGTAGAACTGCATTCCCGCGCGCCCGCGTCAAGGCAGACCAATGTCGCGGATTGGTCACGCCGCTTTTCCACATTCGGGCGAGTGATTGACGGCGATTCAACCTTCTGACATGCTTTTGCATTAAAAGACCCGGGGAACCCGGGCGTTGGTTGGGCAGAGATGTATATGCAAAGAATTGATCGGTCAGAGGTGCGCCCATGCGGATAACGGCTGTCACCTGTGTGAAGAACGAAGGCCCGTTCCTCTTGGAGTGGATCGCCTTCAACCGCGTTCTAGGCGTTACGGATTTCCTCTTCTATTCAAACGATTGCACCGACGCGACAGATCGCTTGCTCGATGCCTTGGCCGCCAAGGGCCTCGTTGTGCATCTGCCGAACCCCGCCGAGGGGCGTAATTACCAGATGGAGGCGCTGAAAGACGCCGCTAAGCAGCCCGTGGTAACAGAGGCCGATTGGGTCTGGGTCGCGGATGTGGACGAGTTTCTCAACATCCATATCGGCGATCACACCATCGGCTGGGAATTCGTTCGCCGTCACGGCTGGTCACATCTCTGCCTCATTTCCGATGGCGACACATGGTTCCGCGATCGCAAGATCTGGGGCTATTTCGACCGCCTCATCGACGACGGCTTCTTCGAAGACTTCGATCAGGTCATCTTCTACGGCGCTGGCCCCTGTGGCTACGCCGCTGCAGCCTATTCCGTGGTTGCCCCCGGTGCCACCGTGCTGGCCGTCCAGCCCCAAGCCCCTCGATCCCCGCGTCACCGAATGGGATAACCGCTTCCGCGATTTCCGCCGCCTCGATTTCACCTCGCGCTACGGCTACGCCCCCGACATGCTCGACGCCGCCGCGAAAGCCTTCGTGCTTTGCGACCCCGCCGAGCGGATGGACGCGATGCACGCCGCCCTCTTCACCCGCTCGAACGTCACCAAATTCCGCCTCCGCCAAATGGGCGATGCGCTGCAAACCGAGCTGCTGGATCTGGGCCTCCTCTACACCCTCATCGAAGAGGCAGCCGCAGGCACCCTCGATGTCCAGCGCTTCGCCACCCATTTCCGCGCCCGCCGCAACCACCCGGCCTATCTGCGCAACCTCCTCACCGAGCTCGACGCCCAGTCGCGCCCCTATCTGGCCACGCTCCTTTGCCGCAACACGGTCGCGCGCCTGAATGCCCCGCGCATCCAACGCCGCCTCGAAATGCTCGAAAAGGCCGCCGAAGAAGGCAAGTTCCGCGCCCCGCCCCGCGCAGCCGACTAAGCCAAATCCCCCACTGGCCCCCGCGCCGCGCATGGTGTAATCGCGGGGATCATGAGCACCGAAATCACCCTCACCCGTCCCGACGATTGGCACCTCCACCTGCGCGACCGCGCTATGCTTCAGGCCGTCCTGCCTGAAACCGCGCGCCATTTCGCCCGCGCGATCATCATGCCGAACCTCGTGCCCCCCGTGGTGAAGGGCGCCGATGCCGCCGCCTACCGCGAGCGCATCCTCAAAGCGATCCCCGAGGGTATGGATTTCGACCCCCTCATGACGCTCTACCTCACCGAGGATACCGACGCCGCCGATGTCGCTGCCGCCCACGCTTCGGGCCTCGTCAAGGCCGTCAAACTCTACCCGGCAGGTGCCACCACCAATTCCCACTCGGGCGTGCGCGACTTCGATAAAGTCCGCCCTGTTCTGGAAAAAATGGCCGAGATCGGCCTGCCCCTCTGCGTGCACGGCGAAGTCACCGATCCCGCCGTCGACATCTTCGACCGTGAAGCCGTCTTCATCGACCGCGTCCTCGATCCCGTCCGCCGCGCCACCCCCGGCCTCCGCGTCGTGATGGAACACATCACCACCGCCAACGGTGTGGACTATGTGAAATCGAACGCCACCGATCTCGGCGCGACTATCACCACCCACCACCTGATCATCAACCGAAACCACATCCTCGTGGGCGGGATCAAACCACATTATTACTGCCTGCCCGTTGCCAAGCGCGAAGCGCACCGCCTCGCGCTGCGTGCCGCCGCCGCCTCCGGCGATGTCCGCTTCTTCCTCGGCACCGATTCGGCTCCGCATACGGATGAAAACAAGGAAAGCGCCTGTGGTTGCGCGGGCTGCTTCACCGCCACCAACACGATGTCCATCCTCGCTCATGTCTTCGAGGAAGAGAACGCGCTCGGTCGTCTCGAAGCCTTCACTTCGCTGAATGGCCCCACGTTCTACCGCCTTCCGGCGAACGGATCGAAAATCACCCTTCGTAAGCGCGAAAACGCCATCGAATACCCGAAGAAAATCATCTCCGGCGAAGGCCCTGTCACCGTCTTCGACCCCGGCTTCCCCCTCTTCTGGAGCGTCGTGGCCTAAGCCACTCGCCCCATACCGCCAGCCCAAGAAAGGACCGCCCATGATCCCCGCCGCTTACCCGCCCAAAGAGGAAATCGCCCGCCTGACCGCGCGGATGCTCTGGGAAATCGGCGCGGTGCATTTCATGGAGGACAAGCCCTTCATCTTCGCCTCGGGCCTGCCTTCGCCCGTCTATATCGATTGCCGGAAGCTCATTTCCTTCCCCCGCATCCGCTCCACCCTGATGGACTTCCTCACCTGCACAATCATGCGCGACGCAGGGTTTGAAGCCTTCGACAATATCGCAGGCGGCGAAACCGCAGGCATCCCCTTCGCCGCCCTCGTGGCCCAGCGTATGGCCCTGCCCATGACCTATGTTCGCAAGAAGCCCAAAGGCTACGGCCGCAACGCCCGCATTGAAGGCGCCATGACCGAAGGCGAACGCGTCCTCCTCGTCGAAGACCTCACCACCGATGGCGGCTCGAAACTCTCCTTCGTCGACGCGATCCGCGAAACCGGTGCCACCTGCGGCCACACCGCCGTGATCTTCTATTACGGCATCTTCGACAAAACGATCCCGACGCTCCGCGAACACGGCGTTGAGCTTTCCTACCTCTGCACCTGGTGGGATGTTCTGGCCGAAGCCAAAGTCCAAGGCCGCTTCGCACCGGAGATTCTCGGCGAAGTCGAATCCTTCCTTAAAGACCCCGACGGCTGGCGCGCTGCCCGCGCCTGATCGTTTCCAGGCCGAAAATTGAGCATCTTTAGGCCGAGGCACCCCGCCTAGGCCTTTCCATATCTGGGGGATGGCTTTCCCACCGCCCCCAAATGCGGTAGTGTGCAGCGTGAAGGCGACTTATCCACAGAAACATACAAGTTGCCCCCCTCAACGCTCCTCCGCTATGCACTCCCGATACCCGAGGACGACGACCGATGAACGAGATTGCCAATATCCAAGGCACCACCGCCGAGGTGCAAGCCGCCGATACGATGCCCCATTCCATCGAAGCTGAGCAGCAGCTTCTGGGGGCCCTTCTCACCAATAACGACGTCTTCGACCGCGTCGCCTCGATCATCTCGACGAAGCATTTCTACGACCCCGTGCACGCCCGCATCTGGGATGTCGCCGCCGCCCGCATCGCCCGCAATACGCTGGCCTCCCCCGTCACCCTGAAAGCCTTCTTCGAGGATGACGAAGGCCTCAAGGAACTCGGCGGCCCCGCCTACCTCGCCCGCCTCGCCGGTGCCGCGATCTCCGCCTATGCCGTGCGCGACTACGCCCAACTGATCCACGATCTCGCCATCCGCCGCGAACTCATCGGCTTGGGGCAGGAAATCTCCGCCAAAGCCAAACGCATGGATGTGGCGCTCGAACCCCGCGAACAGATCGTCGAGGCCGAACAGAAGCTCTACAAGCTCTCCGAAGCCGGAGCCTCCGAAACGGGCTTCCAGAGCTTCCTGCGCGCCGTCACCGATGCAGTCAACGTCGCCAACGCCGCCTACCAGCGCGAAGGTGGCCTCGCCGGCGTCTCCACCGGCCTCATCGACCTCGACAAGAAACTCGGCGGCCTCCACAAATCCGACCTTCTCATCCTCGCAGGCCGCCCCTCCATGGGCAAAACCTCGCTCGCCACCAACGTCGCCTTCAACATCGCCAAGGCCTATAAACGCGGCCGCCTCCCCGATGGCACCGAAGGGGC
>JALQUU010000201.1 GCA_023260655.1 Paracoccaceae bacterium
GGATCGTGATCATCCGGATGCCCGCGCCTTCCGCCCGCTGCGCCAATTCGGCGGCATTCAGGAGCGCATCGTCCCAGCCGAGCCGCGTCTTGAGCGTCACCGGCACCTTCACCGCCGCCACCACCGCTTCGATCAGGGTCAGCGCATGGTCGAGATCTTTCAAGAGCGCCGAGCCCGAATAGCCGTTGGTGACCTTCTTGGCGGGGCAGCCCATGTTGATGTCGATAAAGGCCGCGCCGCTGGCCTCGACCATCCGCGCCGCCTCGGCCATCCAATAGGCCTCGCGGCCGGCGATTTGCACGGCGGTATTGGCCTGATCGAACCCGAGCTCGGCCTTCTCGCGCACACCGGGCTTGGCCTGCACCATCTCCTGGCTTGCGACCATTTCCGAGACGACCCAGCCCGCGCCCCAGCGCGAGACAAGCTGGCGGAATGGCAGGTCGGTGATTCCGGCAAGCGGCGCAAGCGCGACGGGCGGGGCGAGCTTCACGCCCCCTAGATCAATCGCATTTTGCCCTGTGACAGCCTGATTTGACACTGTGCATCCTTCGGTTCTCTGCCTCAGCTAGCGCCCGACATCCTGTTCACCAAAGCCATCAGCTGTATTCAAGGCCCGGACGATGAGGTGATGCTCCCCAAGGGCTCCCAAAAAAC
>JALQUU010000202.1:0-274 GCA_023260655.1 Paracoccaceae bacterium
GACCCAGAAAAAAGAAGCCGAGGCTCGCAAGAAGCAGAAGATCATCGAGATCAAGGAAGTGAAGTTCCGCCCCGGAACCGACACCCATGACTACGACGTGAAAATGCGCTCGGTTCAGAAGTTCCTCGAGAACGGCGACAAGGTGAAGATCACCCTGCGCTTCCGTGGCCGCGAGATGGCGCACCAGGAGCTGGGCCGCGATCTTCTCGAGCGGATCGCCGAGGACGTTAAGGAATACGGCAAGATCGAGAATATGCCCAAGCTCGAAGGCCGC
>JALQUU010000202.1:284-651 GCA_023260655.1 Paracoccaceae bacterium
GGTCATGATGATCGGCCCGGCGAAATAGGCGGGTGTGATCGCTGAACGAGAGGCCGCCTTCGGGCGGCCTTTTTGTTTCAGGCGCCTTGCCGCAGAACGCGGGTGATCTCGGCCATAATGCTGATCGCAATCTCGGCGGGCGAGCGGGCACCGATGGCAAGGCCGACGGGTGCGTGGATGCGGGCGATCGCCTCATTGGAATAGCCCGCCGCCTCGAGCCGCTCGAGCCGCTTGGCATGGGTGCGCTTTGAGCCGAGGCAGCCGAGATAGAAAGCCTCCGATGCCAGAGCCGCTCGGATCGCCGGATCGTCGATCTTGGGATCGTGGGTCAGGGTAACAACCGCCGTGCGCGCATCAAGGCCGAGGC
>JALQUU010000203.1 GCA_023260655.1 Paracoccaceae bacterium
GTTTGAATATTACAGGCTCAAATCCTGTGTCTGCCGGATTCGGAAGTGGAGTTAATGTGGCGGAGTCTTTAACAATTAGCTTAGATGGGGGAGAAGCAAGATTATTGAATAATTTCGTGTTTGACTGCGTGGTTACAATCACAGGTTTAACTAAAGTGCGCCCATATTTCAGATTCGTTGACAACGTCACCGCAGAAGCGGTTACTGGCACTCAATTCAACATGCAAATCACTCAACTAACAACTGGTACAGGATTTGGTTTACTGTCTGCGTCTGGACCTTGGAGCGATTCTTAAACTCTTTTAGAGTAAAGATACATTCCATAATCAACCATTACTTGCAAAAATCTTTCTACAGTTATTGATTGTGGCTGTTTTAAATTGTCCCAAATAGTGATTTCCGAAGATGGAAGGATTTTATTTTGTTGCACTGCTAGATTTAAAAGAGTGATAAGTTTACTAAACTCATTCTCGTCTTCTTTCGAAACAGCTAATTTATAATTCTCTGGCTGAACATTAAAAGGCTCAACGGTTTGATTATTTAAACTAGCAAAATATGCTACAGCAGCATCTAGAGAGATTGCCCAAATCCATCCGTCGATTGGGTATTCATAAGAATCTTTATTTTCTGCGACTAGTAAGTAGTTTGGGC
>JALQUU010000204.1 GCA_023260655.1 Paracoccaceae bacterium
TAGTAGGCGCGCTCGCGGTTACACAAGAGTATCGATTAAAGCGTCTACAAAACTTCCTAGACCCTTGGGCCGACCCTTATGGGGCAGGATATCAGCTCTCTCAAGCTCAAATCGCTTTCGGTCGTGGAGAGTGGTTCGGCGCTGGCTTAGGTAACAGTATCCAAAAACTCTTCTATCTTCCTGAAGCACACACTGACTTCGTCTACTCAGTATTGGCAGAGGAGTTGGGTCTGTTTGGTGCAATGATTGTTGTACTACTCTACGTGGTTCTTATCGCACGGATGTTCTTGATTGGCCGTCAGGCAGAGAAGCAACAGCGCTTTTTCATGGGCTATATCTCATACGGTTTTGCATTTATTTTGGCGGGTCAGGCAATGATCAATATCGGCGTAAACGTAGGCGCCTTGCCAACCAAGGGTCTGACACTACCGCTGATGAGTTACGGTGGCTCCTCACTTGTTATCTGTGCCGCAATGATTGCAATCGTGCAGCGTGTAGATCTTGAATTGAAGTGCGAGCGCCTAGGTGTGAAACCTAAAGTGACTCGCTGGTCCCGCTTCTGGGCGCGTTGGAGTGGAGAGACACCTTGATCGCCTGCGTCAGCAAACCACCGGGGTTGTTGCGCAGATCGAGGATGATCCCGTTCA
>JALQUU010000205.1 GCA_023260655.1 Paracoccaceae bacterium
TACAGCTTGCTGCGTCAATTCGCCGACAGCTGGGCGCTTCTGTTCCTGTTCCTCGTGTTTGTGGCCACGATTGCCTGGGTCTGGCGCCCGGGCAGCCACCGCCTGCACGACGATGCGGCCGCGTCCATCTTCCGTCATGATTTGAAACCCGCCGATGCCGACCAGGTATCTGGCCGAGTGAAGGAGGCGTAAAACCATGTGCGCCAAAAAAGTAACGCCGGCCCAGAAGGGCGAAGTGCCCACCACGGGCCATGAGTGGGATGGCATCCGCGAATACGATAACCCGATGCCGCGCTGGTGGGTTTGGGTGTTCTATATCACGATCGTCTGGGGCATCGGCTATTCGGTCGCCTATCCGGCTTGGCCGCTGATTTCGGCGGCTACGCCCGGGCTCTTGGGCGCATCAACCCGGGCGGATGTCGCGGCCGAGATCAAGCGGTTTGACGATGCCAATGCGGCGGTCAAGCAGCAACTGATCGATGCCGACCTGACCACCGTTTCGGCCAATCCCGAACTGATGGGTTTTGCCGAGCGTGCGGGTGAGGCCGTGTTCAAGACCAATTGCGCGCAGTGCCACGGCTCGGGCGCGGCTGGGGTCGAGGGCAAGGGTTATCCGAACCTCTTGGATGACGACTGGCTG
>JALQUU010000206.1 GCA_023260655.1 Paracoccaceae bacterium
CTGGGCGACATCGGCCCGCTGGCGTCCAAGCCGGTGATGGAAGGCAAGGGCTGCCTGTTCAAGAAGTTCGCCGGCATCGACGTGTTCGACATCGAACTGGCCGAGAACGACCCCGACAAGCTGGTCGAGATCATCGCCTCGATGGAGCCCACGCTGGGCGGCATCAACCTCGAGGACATCAAGGCGCCCGAGTGCTTCTACATCGAGAAGAAGCTCAAGGAGCGCATGAACATCCCGGTGTTCCACGATGACCAGCACGGCACCGCGATCATCTCGAGCGCCGCGCTGCTCAACGCGCTCGAACTCGTCGGCAAGGACATCGGCGAGGTCAAGATGGCGGTCTCGGGCGCCGGCGCCGCCGCCATCGCCTGCCTCGACGTCATGATCGGCCTCGGCGTCAAGGTCGAGAACATCCTGGTCTGCGACTCCAGGGGCGTGATCCAGAGCCAGCGCGCCGACGCGCTCGCCGGCAAGCTCGACGCGTCCAAGCAGCGCTTCTGCCGCGACACCGACAAGCGCACCCTGGCCGACGCCATGGTCGGCGCCGACGTCTTCATGGGCTGCTCGGCCGCCGGCGTCGTCAACGCCGAGATGGTCAAGTCGATGGCCGACAAGCCCGTGATCCTGGCCCTGGCC
>JALQUU010000207.1:0-358 GCA_023260655.1 Paracoccaceae bacterium
GCGGCGATGAATCTGGTGCGCGCGCTGACCTCGTCGGGGCTGGCCTCACTGCACCTGGTGCACGACTGGAACCGCGAGTTCGTTCGCACCTCGCCGGCCGGCGCGCGTTATGAGGCGCTGGCCGCCGAGATCGACCGCGGTCTGCGCTTCATGAGTGCCTGCGGGGTGGCCGACCGAAACCTCGACACCGCCGACATCTACGCCAGCCATGAGGCGCTGGTGCTCGATTACGAGCGGGCCATGCTGCGGCTGTCCGACGAATTCGGCGAACCTCGGCTCTACGACCTGTCGGCGCATTACATCTGGATCGGGGAGCGTACCCGCCAGCTCGACGGCGCGCACATCGCGTTCGCCGAGG
>JALQUU010000207.1:368-635 GCA_023260655.1 Paracoccaceae bacterium
GCCAACCCGATCGGCGTCAAGCTCGGCCCGACGACCACTCCGGAGCAGGCCGTCGAGTACGTCGAGCGCCTCGATGCGCACAACAAACCGGGTCGGCTACCCCTGGTCAGCCGGATGGGCAACCACAAGGTGCGCGATCTGCTGCCGCCGATCATCGAGAAGGTCCAGGCTTCGGGTCATCAGGTGATCTGGCAGTGCGATCCGATGCACGGCAACACCCATGAGTCCTCGACCGGATACAAGACCCGGCACTTCGACCGTGTCGTC
>JALQUU010000208.1 GCA_023260655.1 Paracoccaceae bacterium
GAATGGAACAGGATAATTCGGTTTTGCGTGCCGCGACTTATGCCTACACGTGGGATGTGAGCCGCGCGCAGCATATTGCTTCGGGCCGCTTCAATCAGGTTGCATCGCAAGTACGTTGAAAAATTGAAATTTGGCGAGAAAATACGAATATCCCGCTTTACCTTTGACATAAACTTCGGTAGCTGGGAAAAGGCTGTGTTGTGGTGAGCATCTTTGAACATCGCAACAGATATGGGCCCAAGTGGCGGAATGGTAGACGCAGGGGATTCAAAATCCCCCGCCTTCACGGGCGTGAGAGTTCGAATCTCTCCTTGGGCACCACAATTTTCAGTCTAACTTACTGAAATTCCTTCGAGTTTATTTATCGAGGGAGATCGTCGTGTCACACATTCCGTACACAATTTGTCGTTCAGGCACCTATTACTATAATCGCCGTGTGCCAAAACACGCAGTCAAGGCCTATGGTTTGTTCATCAGACAAGCTCTGTCCAAATGCCCTGAAGAAGCAGAAGCTTATGCAAAACTCTGGGTGATGTACTGGAGGGATCCTGGAGTAGGACGACAGAGAGAGTGCAGCCAGTGGATATTTCCTCTGTCCTTGCCAGCTTTAAACCTCGTTCCTTTGTTCT
>JALQUU010000209.1 GCA_023260655.1 Paracoccaceae bacterium
GTCTGCTCGCGCAGCTTCTTGTCGAGCGCGCCGAGCGGCTCGTCGAGCAGCAGCAGCTTGGGCTTCTTGGCCAGGCTGCGCGCCAGCGCGACGCGCTGCTGCTGGCCGCCCGAGAGCTCGGCCGGGAAGCGATGCGCCAGGTGCGCCATCGAGACCCGCTCGAGCAGCTCGTGGGCGCGCCGGCGCCGCTGCGCCGCGTCGACGCCCCGCATCTGCAGGCCGAAGGCCACGTTGTCGAGCGAATCGAGGTGCGGGAACAGCGCGTAGCTCTGGAACATCATCGCGGTGCCGCGCTCGGCCGCCGCGAGCTCGGTGATGTTGCGCCCCCCGAGCAGGATGTCGCCCTCGCTGACCGACTCGTGGCCCGCGATCATGCGCAGGGTCGAGCTCTTGCCGCAACCCGAAGGCCCGAGCAGGCAGCAGTAGCTGCCGGCCTCGACCCGCAGGTTGATCGCGTCCACGGCGGCCAGCGTGCCGCCGTAGCGCTTGCTCAGCGCCACGAGCTCGAGGGAGGAAGAAGTGGTGCGCGGAATCTGGCTCATGCCTGACCAGCAGCAAGCGGCATGCCAGCTTTGTATGCAATCCTGCCGCCGTCGTGGATACCGGATGGCATCATTCC
>JALQUU010000210.1 GCA_023260655.1 Paracoccaceae bacterium
GAGGCTTCTCATCCTCTGCAGCATCGGGGTTGGTCACCTCGATGTAGGGGCCATACTTACCCACACGGATAGCTGCACCATTCTCGCCAATGCGGAAGGTATTGAGCTCACGGGGATCGATATCGCCGATGTTGTCGAGGATTTCACGCAGTCCGTGGTGGCCAGGCTCTCCGAAGTAGAACTTCTTCAGCCACTGTGAACCGGTTCCTTCGCCGCCAGCAATCTTGTCGAGATCTTCTTCCATCTCGGCAGTGAAGGCGTAGTCAACAAGGTCGGTGTAGTGCTCCTGCATGAGGCGAACGATGGAGAACGCAACCCAAGCTGGAACGAATGCCGAGCCCTTGGGAGTGACATAGCCGCGGTCCACGATCAGACCCAGAATCGATGCGTAGGTGGAGGGGCGGCCAATGCCGAGCTCTTCCAACTTCTTCACCAGAGTTGCTTCGGTGTAACGAGGAGGTGGTGTGGTGTCGTGGCCCTTGGCCTCAACATCAGCAAGTACGAGTTTCTGACCTTCGGTCATCACTGGGAGCTTGGCTTCTGCTTGAGCGTCCTGAGCGTTGCGCTCTTCGTCAGTGCTTTCTTCATAGGCGTTGAGGAAGCCGCGGAAGGTGATGAC
>JALQUU010000020.1 GCA_023260655.1 Paracoccaceae bacterium
TGCGCTGATCAACGGTCATTTCGTCTGCAGCACCCTCAGTGTACTGCACGCCAAAGCGGGCGTAGCCCTTCATTGCGATTTCAGCGGAAGCGGCGCCTGCAAATGCTACCAGAGCAGACGTAGCGAGAAGAACTTTTTTCATCTTGTTTCCCTCGGAGTTTCTATTCATGCGCCCCAAAACGGGGAATCCGCATTGGGTATGATGTTTTCTCGCCTCTCAAACGGATCTTGGCAAGCGCACCGCGGACAGCAGTCGGAATGTGGCTGGATATGGTGCAGGTTTGCCACAGTCTATCTTCGCCGCCGTGCCCGTGCCAATCGTTGTACATTACGCCTTCTTAACCTTCTGCATAAGTTTCTTGCCCATAGTCGTGCCCTCCGGTAGGACGGTAAACGAGCAGCTGCTGGGACGAACCATGACCTTTACGCGCGTACCAAAGATATGTGTCACCCTGACTGCCTTTGCCGCTCTTGCCGCTTGCGGTGGTCGCTCGGAAGGCTCCAACGATCGGTTTATTCCGGGCGATGCAAAGGCCTATATGGAGCGCTCAGACGTTGGCAATCCAATTGAAAAAACAGATCGGAACAATTCGATCTGGGACGTTTTCAAGAAAACGAGCAGCGATACCGAAGTTGCGGTCAACAAATACCTCTGGAGCGCGTCACTCGAAGTCCTGAACTTCCTGCCGATCCAGTTGGTTGATCCCTTCTCCGGCGTTATCGTCACGGGCTACGGCACCCCGCCCGACGGTAACCGCGCCTATCGCGCAACGATTTACGTGAAAGATCCCGCGCTTGATGCCCGCTCGCTCGTGGTTGCAATGCAAACGCGCGGCGGTGGTTCGGTCGCTGCAGGCACCCAGCGCGCCATCGAAGACGCCATTCTGAGCCGCGCCCGCCAGCTTCGGATCGCAGACAAGAAACTCTGATCTGGTCTGAACCGCAAAAAGCCCCGCCAAGCGGGGCTTTTTTATTTGCGTGTCATCGCGAGGCGGATGAGCAACCGCTCCACCAAAGCCATTGCCGGAGCGGTCTGGCCAGCCGAACGCAAAGCAAGATCGGTTTCGAGGATCTGGGTCAGCGCATTTTCCAGCGCCCCCGCCCCCCATTCCTTGGCCTGCCGGATCATCCGGTCGCGCCGCGGCCCGAAAACCGGCGGTCGCATCCGCTGGAACCCCGCCATCGGCCCTTCCGGATCGGCAGCCCCGGCATGCAACGCCCGAAAATGCCGCGCCACCATGATAAGAAGCGTCACAGGTGCCACGCCCTGCGCACTCAAACGCTGCAACAGCGGTCCCAAAGCCCGCGAATTGCGCTCGGCAACCGCATGAAGCGCTTCGTCAATCTCGGTATCCACCGTGGCCGGAGCCACCGCTTCAATATCCGCCGCCAAAATCGGCGCGGGATCGTTCAGCTTATAGAGGGCGAGTTTTTCAATCGTCTGTCGGAAATCCCCCGGCGAAAGCTCGCGCCCCAAAGCCAGCAAATCGTTCATCACATCCGGCGGAGCCTCTTTCAGTCCGGCCCGCGCCAATTCCGCCGCAATCGACTCGCGCGTCGGCGGGTCATCGTAAAGCGCCGCCGCCGCAGCCACCCGATGCCCCTCGAAAAGCTTTCTCAGCTTGGAAGAGGCCTTCAACTCCCCTGCCGTTGCGATGATCTGAGCATCGCCCTCGCGCCATTCCGAAAGGGCAATCGCCATCACATCGGTCAAACCATCCGTCGCATCTTCCACGAAAACAGCGCGCGGGCCGGGAAAAAACGAGATCGCCTTGACCGCATCCAGAAGCGCCGCGCCATCTTTCCGCAAATCCGAAGCCGGAAGCCGCGTCAGGCGCATTTCCTCTTCGCCTTTCGGCCCGAGGATATTGGCGAGGATTTCCTGCCGCTTCATTGCCACGCGCATCGGATCGGCCCCGAAGATCAACACCGCCGGAACCGAAGGATCAGGGCGCGCGAAAAGCTTCGCGGCGGCGGGTCCGTTCAGTTTCATGCCGGAACGCGCGGGGAAAGCGCCAGAAGTTGCACGATGATCTGGTCTGCCAGCATCGTGGCCAGCCGTTCGCGCGCATCACGCGTTGCCGCGAGCGTCGCAACCGTCGATCCCGTCGTCGAATAGCCTGCGAAATTACTGGCCGTATCGCTGCCCAGAACCGCCCCCGTCGCCAGATCACGCAGTGCCCAAGTGGCTTCACCCACCACATTATAGCGTTCGGTCACGTTGGCCGAGGTCAGCGCCAGCCGCTCTTCGGTAAAATCGAGGCTGTAAGACAGGCCAAACCGCGCCGCATCGCCCTGGCCTAACCGCTCTTCGATCCGGCGGGTGAGCAAATAGCTGTCGCGCGTATCGGGCGTATCCACCACAATCGCAACCAACAGCTTTTGCCCGCCGCCATTCGGCCCGTAGGCGGGCGTGAAACCGCAGCCCGCGAGGGCTACGGCACTAAGTAGAAACGTGCGTCTGTTAGACGACCACATTGACGATCCGCCCCGGCACAACGATAACTTTCTTTGGCGTCGCACCTTCCAGTGCTTTCACCACAGCATCGTTCGAGAGCGCGAGCTTTTCAACCTCGGCCGGGGGCATATCGGCAGGAACCACGATTTCCGCTTTCCGTTTGCCGTTGATCTGAATGGGCAGCGTCAGGCTTTCATCCTTCAGCATTGCCGGATCGGCCTTCGGCCACGATGCCGCCGCACAAAGCCCTTCACCGCCCAGAAGCGCCCAAAGCTCTTCCGCGATATGCGGCGTCATCGGTGCCATCAACTGCGCCAAAGTGCGCGCCGCCACCTTACGTGCCGTGCCACCGGCCTGCGTTTTCTGCAGCGTATTGGTTAACGCATAGAGCTTCGCGATAGACGCGTTGAAACCGAAGCTCTCAAGCCCTTTCGTCACATCGTCGATGGTCTTGTGCATCGCGCGGAGCAACTCGTCATCGCCCGCCGCCGTGCCGTCCGCCATCTCGGCGATTTCCGCACAAATACGGAACACGCGCGCGAGGTGCTTCGCGGTGGCATCCGCACCAGCGGCCGTCCATTCCACATCACGCTCGGGCGGGCTGTCGGAAAGCACAAACCACCGCGCGGTATCCGCGCCATAGCCCGTCACGATCGACACCGGGTCCACCACGTTCTTCTTGGACTTCGACATCTTCGCCGAAGGAATGATCTCGAGCTTCTCGCCCGTCGCCTTCACCGTCTGGGTTTCACGATCAATGTCTTCCGGCAGGTGATACACAGGGCGGCCATTCGCATCGCGCGTCTGGTAAATCTCGTGCGTCACCATCCCTTGCGTGAAGAGCGCATTGAACGGCTCGCGCGCTTTCTCGGGCAGGTGCCCCGTAAGGTGCATCGCGCGGGCAAAGAAACGCGAATAGAGAAGGTGCAAAATCGCGTGCTCGATGCCGCCGATATACTGGTCGACGTTCATCCAGTATTCCGCATCCGCTGCCACGGTTGGCGTATCGGCATGGGGCGAGGTGAAGCGCGCGAAATACCACGAGGAATCCACGAAGGTATCCATCGTATCGGTTTCCCGCTTCGAGGCCGCACCGCAATTCGGGCAAGCGCAATCACGCCACGTCGGGTGGCGGTCAAGCGGGTTCCCGGGCACATCGAAGGTCACGTCATCGGGCAAGCGAACCGGAAGGTTCTCTTTCTTCTCCGGCACCACGCCGCAAGTCTCGCAATGCACCACCGGAATCGGGCAGCCCCAATAGCGCTGGCGCGAAAGGCCCCAGTCACGCAGGCGGAACTTGGTCACGCCTTGGCCCACACCGCGCGCCTCACAGAAATCAATAGCCGCATCCACGGCTTCGTTTCCGTTCTGCACTTCGGCACCGGCAAACCCACGAATATAGCGCACCGCATCGGTTTTCGGCGGCACGAAAGCGGTCTTGCCGTTCTCGGCTCGGGTATGGCCCTCTTCGCCAACCGCAGGCACGAACACATCCTGCACCGGCAGGCCGTATTTGCGGGCGAAATCGATATCGCGCTGGTCATGCGCAGGGCAGCCGAAAATCGCGCCCGTGCCGTAATCCATCAGAATGAAGTTCGCGATCCAGACCGGAAGTTCCCAATCCGGATTGAACGGATGGCGCACCTTGAGGCCCGTGTCGAAGCCAAGCTTCTCGGCGGTTTCAATCGCTTCTTCCGTCGTGCCGCCCTTACGCGCTTCCGCACAGAACTCGGCCACCTTCGGGTCCTGCCGCTCCAGCGCCTTCGCCAAGGGGTGATCCGGCGAAATCCCCACGAAAGACGCGCCCATCAGCGTGTCGGGCCGCGTGGTATACACCTCGATCCGGTCAAACCCATGCGCCTCTTCGGTCATGCCGAAGGCGAACTGCAACCCGCGCGATTTGCCGATCCAGTTCGCCTGCATTAGCTTCACTTTCGCAGGCCAGTTGTCGAGCCCGTCAAGCGCCGACAAAAGATCGTCCGACATATCGGAAATCTTGAAGAACCACTGCGTCAGCTCGCGGCGTTCCACATCCGCACCCGAGCGCCAGCCCTTGCCGTCAATCACCTGCTCGTTGGCAAGCACGGTCATATCCACCGGATCCCAGTTCACCACGGCGTTCTTGCGGTAAACGAGGCCCTTATCCAGCATGTCGAGGAAAAGCGCCTGCTGCTGGCCGTAATACTCGGGGTCGCAAGTTGCAAACTCGCGCGACCAGTCAATCGACAGGCCCAAAGGCTTCATCTGCCCGCGCATGTCCGCGATATTGCCGTAGGTCCAGTCCTTCGGATGCCCGCCCGAGGCCATCGCCGCGTTTTCCGCAGGCATCCCGAACGCATCCCACCCCATCGGGTGCAGCACGTTGAAACCGTTGGCGATCTTGTAACGCGCGATCACGTCACCCATCGTGTAGTTCCGCACGTGGCCCATGTGGATGCGGCCCGACGGATAGGGGAACATCTCCAGCACGTAATACTTCGGCTTGTCGGCAGAACGGGTGGCGCGGAACAATCCGACCTCATCCCAGGCTGTTTGCCATTTTGCTTCGATTTCGGCGGCGGAATAGCGCGACATGGGCAGTGATCCCCTTTGGTTTGCGCGGTGTGATATTGCCTTCCCGCGCTCGGGTCCAGACAGTCCACAGGCGAAATCGGCCTATGGGCAGCAGGTTTTCGCGCTGTATAAGGTGAAAAACAGTGGGTACAGGCGTTTCATGAACATTCTTTTTATCCATCAGAACTTTCCGGGGCAGTTCAAACACCTCGCCCCCGCTCTGGTGCAAGCCGGCCACCGCTGTGTCTCGCTCACGCTCCGCGTGAAAGAACCGCAGATTTGGAACGGTGTTCAGCTGATTCCCTATGCGATCAAACGCCCCCAAGGCAAAGGCGTACACCCTTGGCTCGTCGATACCGAAACCAAGGTGATCCACGCCGAAGCCTGCTGGCGCGCCGCCCTCGATCTGAAAGCCAAAGGCTTCACCCCCGATCTCATCGTCGGCCATCACGGCTGGGGCGAGCCGATGTTCCTGCGCGATGTCTGGCCCAATGCCCGCATCGGTCTTTACTGCGAACTTTATCACCGCACCGATGACGGCCACATGGGCTTCGACCCCGAATTCCAGCCCGTCGTCACCCCCGACCAGTTCCTCCGCATCCGGATGAAGAACCTCAACAACCTGATGCACCTGCCCCTCCTCGACGCGGGCATCAGCCCCACCCATTTCCAGGCCGATACCTTCCCCGCCCCCTTCCGCGAGAAAATCAGCGTCATCCATGACGGTATCGACACCGATATGGTGAAAGCCAACCTCGATGTTCGCTTCGCCACCGAAACCCGCGAACTCACGCGCCAAGACGAGGTCATCACCTTCGTCAACCGCAACCTCGAACCCTACCGCGGCTACCACGTCTTCATGCGCGCCCTGCCGCGCCTCCTCAAGGAACGCCCCAAGGCCGAAGTGCTGATCGTCGGCGGCGACGAGGTGAGCTACGGTGCCAAACCGCCGGGCGACAAAAGCTGGAAACAGATCTTCATCGACGAAGTCCGCGGCCAGATCTCCGACGCCGACTGGGCCCGCGTCCATTTCCTCGGTCGCATCCCCTACGACCGCTTCCTCGCACTCCTGCAAATCTCGCGGGTGCACGTCTATCTTACTTATCCCTTCGTGCTCTCGTGGTCCTTCCTCGAAGCCATGGCCTCCGAGGCCGCCATCGTCGCCTCCGACACCGCCCCGGTGCGCGAAGCCATCACCGATGGCAAAACCGGCCTCCTCGTCGATTTCTTCAACCGCGACGCGCTGGTCGAAAAAATCTGCGCCACGCTGGAAGATGCCGAACTCCGCAAGGAAATGGGCCGCGCCGCGCGCGAACATGTGGTCAAAACCTACGACCTCAAACGCCACTGCCTGCCCGCGCAGATGCAATGGATCGAAAACCTCGCCCGCCTCGAACCCGGCAAAGCCTCGGACTAACCGGATGATCCCGATGTTCCGTCAGGTTCTTCGTGCAAGGCCGCGCGCTTTTTGCTCTACCTACCCCGAACGCCAGAAAATTGGCTGAACAGGGAGTGGGACCATGTATGAAGTGATCGGAAACGTCCAAAGCCGCGCCTTCCGCGTATTGTGGATGCTGGAAGAAATCGGCGAAGCCTATACGCATCTGAACGTCAAACCGCATTCGGAAGAAGCGCGCGCCGCCAATCCCTCGGGCAAGATCCCCGCGCTGCGCGTCGATGGTGAAACGCTGACCGACAGTTCTGCCATCCTCACCTATCTCGCCGACAAACACGGCCAACTCACCTTCCCCGCAGGCACCATCGAGCGCGCCAAGCAAGACAGCCTCACCTATATGGTGCTCGACGAGTTGGACGCCGTCCTCTGGACCGCCGCCCGCCACTCCTTCATCCTCCCCGAAGACAAACGCGTCTCGGGTGTCAAGGAGAGCCTCAACTGGGAATTCCAGCGCAACATCAAGCGCCTGTCCGAGTGCCTGCAAGGCCCCTACCTGATGGGCGAAACCTTCACCATCGCCGACATCATCGCCACCCATTGCCTCAACTGGGCCTATGCGGCGAAATTCCCGATCGAAGACGAAAAGCTCCTCGCCTACGCAAAATCCATGCGCAACCGCGACGCGTTCAAGCGCGCAGCGGGCAAGTAACACCTTTCCCAAGCGCCGCGCTTTCCCCGCCGTTGGATGCCTCCGGCGGGGATATTTTTGAAATCGAGATGATACTTTTCCGCTTTCATATTGGCGGAAATATCCCGGAGGTCTGGGGGCAGAGCCCCCAGTCTTAGCTCCGCGTCTTGGCGCTCTCCGGATCATAGAGCGGTTTCGATGACGCCGTCACCGCAACCCGGCGGCCCGCGACATCGACCGACCAGTCGGATGCGAGGAGCGCGTCAAGGGTTTCGCCCTTGCACGGCACATATCCCAAGCCGACAGCGCCCCCCAACCAATGCCCGTAGGCGCCTGAGGAAAGGTGGCCCACGATTTTGCCGTTCCGCAGGATCGGCTCGTTATGGTAGAACATCGCCTCCGGATCCTTGGCCAGGAATTGCAGGAGGCGCTTTTCGAGGCCTTGTTCCTTCTTGCGAAGCACCGCGTCGCGGCCGATGAAGTCGGGCTTTTTCAAGCCCACAGCAAAGCCGAGGCCCGCTTCCAGCACATGGTCTTCGCAGGTGATATCATGGCCGAAGTGGCGGTAGGCTTTCTCGGAGCGGGCGCAGTCCATCATATGCATACCGCCAAGCTTGAGGCCCATGCTCTGGCCCGCTTCCCACAGCGTGTCGAAGGCATGCAGCGCCATGTCGGAGCCCACATAAAGCTCCCAGCCAAGCTCGCCCACGTAAGAAACGCGGTGAGCCCGGGCGAGGCCGAGGCCGAGTTCGATGTCACGCGCTTGGCCAAAGGGGTGGGTGGCCGTCGAGAAATCGTCGGGGCTGACAAGCGCCATCAAGTGGCGCGCTTTCGGGCCCATGACGGCCAGCGTGCCTTCTGCGGAAGTGATATCTGTCACCACCACATGGCGCTCGCCGATATGGCGCTGTAGGTAGGTCTGATCCGCAAGCCGCGTGGCCGCCGGTGTGACCACCAGATAGGCGGTTTCGGACATCCGTGTAACCGTCACATCCGCCTCAATGCCGCCGCGTTTATTCAGGAACTGGGTGTAGACGATCCGCCCCGGTTCCACATCCATCTCGGCACCGCAGACATGGTTCAGGAAAGCGCAGGCATCGCGGCCTTCGACGCGGAGTTTACCGAAGGAGGACATGTCGTACATCACCACGCCCGTGCGTAGCGCATGCACTTCTTCGCGGGTATTCTCGAACCACGACTGTTTGAACCAGCTTGATTGGTAGGAGGTGTCCTGCCCCGGTTTGGCGTACCAGTTGGCGCGTTCCCAGCCGGAAAGTTCACCGAAAACTGCGCCATTGGCCGCGAGGCGATCATGGAAAGGCGTGCGCCGTACGCCACGGGCCGTGGCCTTCTGGCGGTAGGGGAAGTGATCGGCGTAAAGAAGCCCCAGCGTTTCCGACACGCGTTCTTGCAAGTAGCGGCGGTTCTTCTGGAAGGATTGGGCGCGCGCGATATCGACATCGCCCAAATCGAAGGGCTTCTCGCCGTCTTCCATCCATTGCGCCAGCGCCATGCCGGCGCCTCCCGCCGATTGGATGCCGATAGAGTTGAAACCAGCTGCCACCCAGACATTTTCCATGCCCGGCGCCTGACCCAGAAGATAGGCGTTATCCGGTGTGAAGCTTTCAGGGCCGTTGAAGAAGGTGTGGATCCCCGCCTCGCCGAGCATCGGCATGCGGTGGATGGCCTTTTCGAGAATCGGTTCGAAATGGTCGAAATCTTCGGGGATCTGGTCGAACTCGAAATCCTCGGAGATGCCCTTCATCCCCCAAGGCTTCGATTTCGGCTCGAAAGCCCCAAGCATCATCTTGCCCGCATCTTCCTTGTAATAGGCGCATTCATCCGGCACGCGGAGCACCGGAAGCTGGCTCAGGCCCGCGATCGGTTCGGAAACGATGTAGAAGTGCTCGCAGGCATGGAGCGGCACGGTGGTGCCCAGCATGACGCCCAGATCACGCCCCCACATACCGCCGCAATTGACGACGTTCTCGCAGGCGATCTCGCCGTGGGAGCCGTCTTCGGCCTGCCATTTGACGCCCGTGATACGGTCTCCCTGCCGGGTAACTCCCGTAACCTTCGTGCGTTCGGCCACCACGGCACCGCGCATCGTGGCGCCTTTCGCCATGGCGCGGGCGATGTTGCCGGGATCGCCCTGACCATCCGTGGGAAGCCAGACACCGCCCGTGACGCCATCGATGTTGAGATGCGGGTAGCGCGACTTGATCTCGGTGGGCGAAAGCTCTTCCACCGGCACCCCGAAAGCCCGCGCCATAGCCGCGTTGCGGCGCAGCTCTTCGAGGCGTTCAGCGGTCAAAGCCGCCGAAATAGAGCCGACTTGGCGGAAACCTGTGGCCACACCCGTTTCGGCTTCGAGGCCCGTGTAAAGCTCGGCCGAGTAATGCGCGAGCTTGGTCATATTGGCCGAGGCGCGCAGCTGGCCGATCAGGCCTGCCGCGTGCCACGTGGTGCCGGAGGTGAGTTGCTTGCGTTCGAGCAGCACCACGTCTTTCCAGCCGAGCTTGGTGAGGTGGTAGGCCACGGAGCAGCCGACAACGCCGCCTCCGATGATGACGACGCGGGCAGTGCTGGGGATCTTTGACATGGCGGCGGTCTCTTGGGTTGGCGTGGGCCGGGGGCTCTGCCCCCGGACCCCCGGGATATTTGGGCCAATATGAAATTCAGACGATGGTATGACCTGCCGCACGGATGCGGCGGGCGAGGGCTTCGATATGGGCGGGGCTGACTTCACAGCAGCCGCCCACGATGGTGGCGCCCTGACCGATCCAGCCCATGGCGAAATCGGCATAGTCTTCGGGGCCGAGATCCTTGCGGGCTTCGAGGGCGTCAACTGTGGGCGCAGCTTTCAGGAATTCCGCGCTGATCTTGGTGAAGCCATTTGCATAGGCACCGAAGGGCAGGCCGAAAGAGGCGAGGATTGGCAGGCCAGCGGCGATGGCTTCGGGGCGCGAGCAGTTGAGGAGCACGGCTTCCGGTGCGAGGAGTTTCAGGAGAGGTGCCAGACCGGAGAGCGCTTCGCCCGAACGAAGGCGCGTGCCATCCTCGTCATCGACCGTGACCGACAGCCATGTGGGGAGGCCAGAGGCGAGCGCCGCGATGAGCGCGCCTTCGGCTTGGGCAAGACCTGCGACGGTTTCGATAAGGAGAAGATCGACCTTCCCCTTCATCTCAGCGATCACCTCGGCAAAGAGCGGCACTGCTTCGGCCGGGTCGGTGGCGAGATCGGGGCGGTAGGAGGCGCCGAGCGGGCCTAAGGCACCTGCTACACGGCCCGAACCATGCGCTTTGCGCGCGGCATCGGCCTCGTCGAGCGCGGTGGCGATCAGGCTCTCAATGCGGTCTTCGATTCCGTTCCGCACCAACCTGTCGCGGTGCAACGCATAGGTGTTGGCGGTGGCGATAGTGGCACCCGCCTTGAAGTGATCAAGGTGCACCGTGCGCACCACTTCGGGCGCTTCCATCATCACCGAGGTGGACCAGAGATTGGTTGGCGGCTTGCCGTAGCGGGTGACGATTTCCTGGCCCACAGAACCGTCGAGGAGGGTGATCTCGGTCATGCGCGGATCCTTTCATTGGCCGCGTCCCAGACAGGGCCATCGCCCATCACGCTTGCCTTCACACGTTCACCATAAATCTCGACTTCGAGCGTCTGGCCTACCTGAGCCAGATCGCTACGGATCATCGCGAGCGAGAGCGAGGCGTTCACGCGGTGCCCCCAATAGCCCGAGGTGGTTTCACCAACGATCTGGCCTTCGTGCCAGATCGTCGACATGTAAGGCGCATCGCAATCGCGCGCCTCCACCTTGAGCACCGTGAAGCGCTTCTTCGGGCCGCGCGCCTTTTCGGCTTCGAGCGCGGCTTTACCGGGGAATTCCTTCGACCAGTCGATGAAGCGCTCAAGGCCCGATTCAAGGAGCGTGTAATCCGTCGAAAGATCGCCTTTCCACGCCCGATAGGCCTTCTCGATCCGGAGGCTGTTGAGCGCCCACATTCCCACGAGTTTCACACCCGCTTCACGCAGCGCATCCCAGATCGCGGGCGCATCTGCCGGGGACATATGGATTTCCCAGCCCAACTCGCCTGCGAAAGACACGCGCACCAGCGTTACCGCACGGCCCAAGAGCGTGACGCCCTCCAGCACCGACAGCCACGAGCGGGACAATTCGGCATCCGTGAGCGGCGCGAGGATCTCGCGCGCTTTCGGGCCGGTTACGATCAAGCATTCCACCTGATCGGAGTGGTCCGACACGGTGATCCCCTCGGGCGCCTTGCGAGAAAGCACCTCGCCATCATGCCACTGCGCCACACCAGCGGTGATGAGGCCCACTTCTTCATCCGAATGCACCATCACGGTCATCTCGGTCAGCACACGGCCACGGCTATCGGGGAAATAGCACAGCCCGATCCGCCCCGGCTTCGGCAGGCGCGACGCGGTGAGGCTATCGACATAGGCCTTCGCCCCTTGCCCCGACACTTTGAGCCGCGTGAAGCCCGGAATAGCGATCATCCCGCAGGTATCGCGGACGGCGGCGCATTCCTCGGCCACGCGGGGTGCCCACGGGCCTTGGCGCTCCCACGTCTGGGTTGCTTCCCACGAGGTGTCGTCGCCTTTGGCCGCATACCAGTTGGGGCGTTCCCAACCGTTATAGGCCCCGAATTGCGCGCCTGCGTCTTGGAAGCGGGAATGCAGCGCCGAGAGGCGGCGATCCTTGCCCGCGGGCCAGCGCGCATGCGGGAAGTGCATCGCGTATTCATGGCCGTAGACTTCCATACCGGTCTCGATGCAGTAATCGCGGTCGGTGTATCCGGTGTAGCGGCGCGGGTCACAGGCCCACATATCCCATTCGGTCTGGCCTTCGGTGATCCACTCCGCCAGCACCTTGCCCGCACCGCCCGCCTGCGCGATGCCGAAGGTGAACACGCACGCCTCGAAAGCGTTCGGCACACCCGGCATCGGGCCGATCAGCGGCAAACCATCGGGCGCATAGGGGATCGGGCCGTTGATCACCTTCGAAACGCCCGCCTTGCCCAGAAGCGGCACGCGCGCCAGCGCATCCTCGATATACCACTCAAGCCGCTCCAGATCGTCGGGATAGAGCTGGAACGAGAAGTCCTCCGGCATCGGATCGTTAGGCTGCACCCAATGCGCCTTACAGTTCCGCTCATAGGGGCCGAGGTTAAAGCCGTTCTTCTCCTGACGGAGGTAATAGGAACTATCGACGTCGCGCAGAAGCGGCAGCTTATGTCCCAATGATGCCGACCAGTCGCGCACCTCGTCCACTTCTTCGAACAGAAGATACTGGTGGCTCATCACCATCATCGGCACGGTCCGCCCACCATAGGGCTTGAACCACTCGCCCACGCGCTGGGCGTAATAGCCGCCCGCGTTCACCACGTATTCGCAGCGGATATCGCCCTGATCGGTGTGCACGATCCACTCGCCATTCTCGCGGCTTACCCCCGTGGCGGGGCAGAAGCGCAGGATCGTCGCCCCCATCTGCCGCGCACCTTTGGCCAAGGCCTGCGTCAGCTGCGCGGGGTCAATATCGCCATCGTTCGGGTCATAAAGCGCGCCCGCCAGATCATGCGTTTCGAGGAAGGGATACCGCCCCTTGATCTCGTCCACGCCCAGAATGTCGATATCCATCCCCTGATAGCGCCCCATCCCCTTGGCGCGCTGGAATTCCTGCATCCGCTCCTTGGAATGCGCGAGCCGGATCGACCCTGTTACGTGGTAATTCATCGGATAATCGACTTCCGCCGCCAATCCGCGATAAAGCTCCGTCGAATAGCGCTGCATGTTCATGATCGACCACGAGGTCGAGAACGTCGGCACGTTACCCGCCGCATGCCACGTCGAGCCGGCAGTCAGCTCGTTCTTCTCCAGAAGCACGCAATCGGTCCAGCCAGCCTTGGCCAGATGATAGAGCGATGAAACACCAACCGCCCCGCCCCCAATAATCACCACCCGCGCCGTTGTCGGAAACTCGGCCATGACTTCTCTCCCTCAGTCGAAAACGATACGGGCCGCAAGCCCGCCGAAAATCACCGCAGAAATGCGGTTCAGAAGCCGGGCTTTCGCGGCTAGAACGCCGCCGAAAATCCCCGCCAGAGCGCCGTAAGCGCCCGTGATAAAAAAGCCCGTCACGATGAAGATCGCGCCAAGCACCAGCGTTTGCTGCCAAACCGGCCCCGCACCGGGGGTCAGGAACTGCGGCAGGAACGCCATGATAAAGATCGCCACCTTCGGATTGAGCGCGTTGGTGACAAACCCTTTACGGATCGCGCGCAGCGCCGATCCGGTGCCCTTGCCCGCCTCCGGCGGCGGCGCGTTCCAGGCTTGCACCGCCAACCACAGAAGGTAAGCCGCCCCCGCATAGCGGATCGCGTCCATCGCATGGGGCACCGCCATAAGCGCGGCAGATAACCCAACTGTCGCCAGCCCCACATGCAGAACAGAGCCCAAAGCCACCCCGCCCGAAGCCGCCACACCCGCACGCCATCCGCCCGAAAGCCCGCAGGCCGTGGCAAACATCACATCCGCGCCGGGTGTCAGGTTGAGCACAATCCCCGCCGCCATGAAGGCAAGGATCGTCGCGGGGTCCATGGCAAAAAGCGTCTCTAACATAGCGGAACTCTCAGTAAACAGGCGGGGCGATCACCCAGATCACCACAGCAGGAACGTCATGCGGATTGGCCCAGTCATAAGGCTCGCCCTTGATGCGGAAACTGTCGCCCTCGCCCACGGAAAACCACGTGCCATTGATGGCCACATCAAGCCGCCCAGACACCACATAGCCCACTTCCTGCGTCGGCCTCTGCTGCGGGCCGTTGAGCCGCGAACCCGGGGCGAAAGTGGAATGCACCACTTCAAAATGATCGGTCAGATCGGGCGAAAGCAACTCCTCGACGAGCCCCGCCACACGGCTCCCCAAAGGCCGCCGCATACCCGCCCGCACCACACGCCCCTCTTCTTCCACAGGGGCCCGCGCCTTGCCGAAAAGCATCGAGATCGGCACGCCCAGCGCCTTGGCCATCGCCCGCAGATCGGCAATCGACGGCTGGGAAAGGTCGCGCTCCACTTGACTGACCCAGCCCACCGAGCGGCCCAGCGCTTCCGCCAATGCTTGCAACGTCAGCCCGCGCGCCCGGCGCAAGGCGCGCAGGTCGGCTCCTAAAGAAGCGGGGGGTTCGTGGCGCATAGCGACTCGCGTGAAAAATCCGTCTCGAATTTCACACTCTCACGCGACTCATGAAAAATCAAATAAAATTTTCATGAGCCGATCATCCAAACCCGCGCTCCACCCGTATGAAGAAACACCGCCAAAAATCCGCCCGGAACAGCACGCCCATGACCGCTCCCGAACCAACACAACTCACCGTTTATTTTGACGGAGCCTGCCCGCTCTGCCGCTCCGAAATCGGTCTCTATTCCAGGTGTAATGGCGCTGAAGCAATCCACTTCGTCGATGTCTCGGACGCAACCCAAGCTTTAGGCCACAACCTCACCCGCCCCGACGCCCTCCGCCGCTTCCACGTCCGCCTCTCCGATGGAACACTCGTCTCCGGAGCCGCTGGCTTCACGGCCCTCTGGGCACACCTGCCCGGCTGGCGCTGGCTCGCCCACGCAGCCAAACTCCCCAGAATAGAGCCGCTTCTCGAACGGCTTTACCGCGGCTTCCTAGTGATCCGGCCCACACTCTCCCGGCTCGCGGCACGCGCGTCAAAGGCACCGCCGAACCGCTCTCGATTTTGAAAATATCCCCGCCGGAGGCACGCCGAAGGCGTTCTCAAAAGTCGACGGCAATGCCCTTCTTTTCCCAGTCGCCATAGCGCACAGGCTCCGGCCCGTCGCGGCCCCCAAGCTCGGTGGGCATCTCCATCGCTTTCGCTTGGCGACGGCGCTCCTCGGCTTCGGCAAGGGCGCGCAAAGCCGCAGGCGGCAAGTCGCGCTTCGGCTCGTCTGCGGTATCGGCTGTGACGTCGTCTGTCATGGCATTCCTTCCCGGCTTTGGTCCTGATATACGCCCCTCGTCATAAGGAGCAAGCCATGCCCGCCCCCAAATCCGCCTCCGAAACACCCCGCATGGCCGCCGCGCGCCTCTTGGGCGCAGTTCTGGGCGACGGGCGGATGCTCTCAGAAGAACCACTCGGCAGCCTCGCCGCCCCCGACCGCGCCCGCGCGCAACGGCTCGCCTCTGAAACCCTCCGCAACCTCTCCCGCGCCGATCACGTGCTCGCCGCTTTCTTGCGCAAACCCCCGCCCCTTGCGGTGCAAAACGTGCTCCGCATCGCCACGGTCGAGCTTTGTTCGGGCGGTGATGCCCATGGCGTCGTCAACGATGCCGTCAACCGGATCGCGCGGATGAAGAACGGGCAGGCGCTCAAGGGGCTGGCCAACGCGGTGCTGCGCAAGGTTGCCACCGAAGGCACTGTACTCTGGGCCGAAGGGCCCCATGCCTATCTGGCCGACTGGATCCGCAAACCCTTGCTCGCCGCATGGGGCAAGGAAGCCGTCCGCGCCATGGAAACCACCTTCAGCGCCACACCGCCTCTCGATCTCACTGCCAAAACCGATCCCGCCGCCCTCGCAACCTCACTCGGCGGCCAGCTTCTGCCCACAGGCTCCGTCCGCCTCCCCGCAGGCCAACAAGTCTCTACTCTGCCCGGATTCGAGACGGGTGCCTTCTGGGTGCAGGACGCCGCCGCCGCCCTCCCCGCCCGCCTCCTCGCCCCACAAAAAGGCGAACGCGTGCTGGACATCTGCGCCGCCCCCGGTGGGAAAACCATGCAACTCGCCACGATGGGTGCCGATGTCACCGCGCTCGATATCTCCCCCCGCCGCATGGAACGCGTCCGCGAAAACCTCGCGCGCACCGACCTCACTGCCCGACTCTTCACGGGCGACGCGCTTGATCATCAAGGCCAGTATAACGCGATCCTCCTCGACGCGCCCTGCTCCGCCACAGGCACGCTGCGCCGCCACCCCGATCTGCCCCATGTCCGCGCGCCCGAAGCCATCGCCGATCTCGCCGCGCTCCAGTCGCAACTGATCGACCACGCGCTCACCCTCCTTGCCCCCGGCGGGCGCCTCGTCTTCTGCACCTGCTCGCTCATGCCCAAGGAAGGCGAAGCCCAAGCCCGCGCCATGCTCACCCGCCACCCTTCGCTCAAAGTGGACCGTCCCGCGCTCGAAGGCGTGCCCGCCGAGTGGATCACCCAAGAAGGCGGCCTTCGTACCCGCCCCGACTATTGGCCCGATCAGGGCGGCCTCGATGGCTTCTACATGATCCGCGTCACACGCCCCTGAGGCGAACCACGCATCCAAGGTCAATCTGGCGGTGACAGCTTCACCCCCGCTCGCTATCATGGCCCGAAGAACACCCGTTAGAGGGTGCAGAAGGCCGGCAGATGACCGAACCCTTGGCTCTTATGGCTCCGGGCCCAAAATGGCGCGATCGCTTCGCTGCCCGTTCGGCTGCGCGCAAACCAGCCGCCTCCGGTTTCGTCAGCCAACCCGAACCGCGCGGCGTCGGCCTCTTCGCCCGTGGGCGTCAGTTGATGGCCGGAAACTATCTCTTCGCAGGCCACCTCATCGAAGCGCCCGATCACTCGCTCTGGGAAATCACCCCGACCGACGCCAATTACGCCGCCGAAATACACGGTTTCGCATGGCTCGACGATCTGGCCGCCGTCAACGACGCAGGCACCCGCGCCAAGGCGCAGGCCTGGGCCTGGGAATGGATCGCCAAACACTGCCGCGGCTCCGGCCCCGGCTGGACACCCGACCTCACAGGCCGCCGCGTCTTGCGGTGGATCACCCACGCCCTGATGCTCCTGCGCGGTCAGGAAAAACCCGCCGCCGAACAATTCTACCGCTGCCTCTCGACCCAAGCGCATTTCCTCGCCAAACGCTGGCCTGCCGCTTCACCGGGCCTGCCGCGTTTCGAAGCGCTCACAGGCCTCCTTTACGCAGGCCTCTTGCTACAAGGCATGGAAAGCCTCGCATGGCCCGCCGCTGATGCCTTGGCCCGCGAATGCAATACCCTCATCGACAAGGATGGCGGCATTCCCACCCGCAATCCCGAAGAGCTGCTTGAGGTTTTCACGCTCCTCACTTGGGCCGTCGCCATCCTCACCGAAACAGGCCACACGCCGCCCGATTCCCTCGTCGCCGCGATTGACCGGATCACCCCAACCCTCCGCACGCTTCGCCACTCGGATGGCGGCCTCGCGCGCTTCCATGGCGGCGGGCGCGGCGTTGAAGGCCGGCTCGACGCAGCCCTCGCCGCCGCCAATGTCAAAACCCGCCACTCCGATGGCCTCTCGATGGGTTACGCACGCCTGTCGTCTGGCCGCACCTCGATCATCGTTGATGCGTCACCGCCCCCGTCGGGCCGCGCTTCGATTTCGGCCCACGCCTCCACACTGGCGTTCGAACTCACCTCTGGCCGCCGCCCGCTCGTCGTCAACTGCGGCTCGGGTGCCTCTTTCGGCCCCGAATGGCGGCAAGCAGGCCGCGCCACGCCCTCGCATTCCACGCTTTGCCTCGCAGGCCTCTCCTCGGCGCGCTTGGGCAGCGGCGGCAAATCCGACTGGCTCACCGATGCACCCCGCAACGTACCGATACACATCAGCCAAGCCCCCGATGGGTTGCGCTTCGAAGGCGGGCATGATGGCTGGCTCGCCTCGCACGGCCTCACCCACGCCCGCACGCTCGATCTCACCTTCGATGGTCGCGGCCTCGCGGGCGAAGACCTCCTCCTCGCGCTCGAAGACCCCGACAAAGAACGCTTCGACCGCGCCATGACCGCCGTCAACCTGCAAGGCATCGGTTTCGACATCCGCTTCCACCTCCACCCCGAGGTTGATGCCAACCTCGACATGCGCGGCGCTGCCATCGGACTTGCCTTAAAATCAGGCGAACTCTGGGTCTTCCACCACGATGGCCATGCCAAATTGAGCCTCGAACCCTCCGTTTATCTAGAAAAAGGCCGCCTGCGACCGCGTGCCACCAAACAGGTGGTTCTATCTGGCCGCGCAATGGACTATGCGACCCGCATCCGGTGGTCGCTCTCCAAGGCACGGGACACTCCTTTGTCCATCCGTGACGTGACCCCGGACGACCGCGACCTGACCATCTGACAACGGCACCTGCCCGGGGGACCTCGATGACCAACCTTTACCCGCTCAAACGCGCGCTCATTTCCGTGTCCGACAAGACCGGCCTGATCGATCTTGGAAAAGCACTCGCCGCGCGTGGCGTGGAAATCCTCTCCACTGGCGGTTCCGCCAAATCCCTGCGCGATGCGGGCGTTCCGGTGAAGGATGTGGCAGATGTCACGGGCTTCCCCGAGATGATGGATGGCCGCGTCAAAACCCTGCACCCGAAAGTGCACGGCGGCCTCCTCGCGCTCCGCGACAACGCCGAACACGTCGCCGCGATGGACGAGCACGGCATCGGCGGGATCGACCTCCTCGTGGTCAACCTCTACCCCTTCGAGGCCACCGTCGCCAAAGGCGCGGAATACGATGAATGCATCGAGAACATCGACATCGGCGGCCCCGCCATGATCCGTGCCGCCGCGAAGAACCACGGCTTCGTCACCACGGTCGTTGATGTGGAAGATTACTCCGCCCTCCTCGCCGAGCTTGACGCCAACAACGGCCAGACCTCGCTCGCCTTCCGCCGCAAGATGGCGCAGATCGCTTATGCCCGCACCGGTGCCTATGACGCCGCCGTCTCTACATGGATGGCCAGCGCCATCGGCGAAGAGACCCCGCGCCACCGCGTTTTCGCAGGCACGCTGGCCCAAGGCCTCCGCTACGGTGAGAACCCGCACCAGTCCGCTGCCTTCTACAGCGATGGCACCGCCCGCGCAGGTGTTGCCACGGCTGAACAGCTTCAGGGCAAGGAACTGAGCTTCAACAACATCAACGACACCGACGCCGCTTTCGAGCTCGTCAGCGAATTCACCCACGGCCCGGCCTGCGCGATCATCAAGCACGCCAACCCCTGCGGTGTCGCCACGGGCGAAAACATCGTCGACGCCTACCGCCGCGCCTTCGATTGCGACCGCACCTCCGCCTTCGGTGGCATCATCGCACTGAACCGTCCGCTCGATGGCGCGACCGCCGAAGAAATCTCGCAGATCTTCACCGAAGTCGTCATCGCCCCTGCAGCCGATGACGCCGCCCGCGCCGTTTTCGCTGCCAAGAAGAACCTCCGCCTTCTCGTCACCGGCGCAATGGCCGATCCCAAAACCGCCGCCCTCACGATCCGTCAGGTTTCCGGCGGCCTCCTCGTTCAGGACAAGGATGCAGGCCACATCGCCCGCTCCGATCTCAAGGTCGTCACCAAGCGCGCGCCCTCGGACCGCGAGCTCGACGATCTCCTCTTCGCATGGAAAGTCGCCAAGCACGTCAAGTCGAACGCCATCGTCTACGTCAAGGATGGCGCAACCGTTGGCGTCGGCGCTGGCCAGATGAGCCGCGTCGATAGCTGCCGCATCGCTGCCCGCAAGGCGCAAGACATGGCCGAAGCCCTCGGCCTCGCCGCTCCGCTCACCCAAGGCTCTGTCGTGGCCTCCGACGCGTTCTTCCCCTTCGCCGACGGCCTCATGACTGCCGCCGAAGCAGGTGCAACCGCCATCATCCAGCCCGGCGGCTCCATGCGTGACGACGAAGTGATCGCCGCCGCAGACGCCGCTGGCCTCGCGATGGTCTTCACCGGAATGCGCCATTTCCGTCACTGATTGACGCGAGGGAATGGGGAGGAAACGCCGTTTTCTCCCCTATTTCTATTTATAGTGGTGAAACTAGTTTCTATTTATAGTGGTGAAACTAGTTGCAACTCGCGCGCGGTTTGGCTGGAAAAGATGCATCTGCGCGCCTAATACGTTTGGGTAGACCCTGCCTCAAGACGGGGCTGCGTGGAGACGGCAGGCATGCGATTGGTATTCTGGACAGGCTTCTGGATCTTCCTGCTGGATCAGGCATCCAAATATCTGGTCGTGCACATCCTCAATCTACGCCAACTGGGCGAGATCGACGTTCTCCCGCCCCTCCTCAATCTCCGCATGGCGTGGAACTACGGCATCAACTTCGGCCTCTTCGCCCAGAACGGTGACCTCACCCGCTGGGTGCTCGTCGTTGTCGCCCTCGCGATTTCCGCCGCCGTGGTCTGGTGGGTCATCAACGATCCACCCGGAACCATCGGCAAGATCGCCGCAGGCTTCCTCATCGGCGGTGCCCTCGGCAACGTGATCGACCGCCTCCTCTACGGTGCCGTGGCCGATTTCCTGAACATGTCCTGCTGCGGCATCGACAACCCCTATGCTTTCAACGTCGCCGATATCGCCATCTTCATCGGCGCTTTCGGGCTTGTGCTCTTTACGGGTGGTAAAAAGCCTGCGTGACCTCGCCATCAGGATGGTCTAGAAAGCGGGCAGTGGTGGAATGAGGGAGCACCGAATGCGGCGTGCTGTGATCCTGTTGAGTCTTCTGGCCCTCGCGGCTTGCGGCAAAGACCGTGACATTACCCTGAAGGACATCCGCACCTTCTCGGGCGGCCCCGATGAATTCCTCGTCCTGCCCTCGAAGCCGCTCGAACAGCCTAAAAACTTCGTCGAATTGCCCGCGCCCACACCCGGTGGCACCAACCTCACCGATGTGAACCCCCGTGGTGATGCCGTCGCCGCTCTCGGCGGCCGCGCCTCCGCGCTGGAACCGAACGGCGTCTCCTCCGCTGATGCGGCGCTTGTGAAATACGCGTCGCGCAACGGCGTGCCCGCCGATATCCGCACCACGCTGGCGTCCGAGGACGAAGACTTCCGTCGCGCCAAGTCGCGCTTCACCAAAATCCGCCTTGTCCGCGTCGATCGCTACAACGAAGCCTACCGCCGCCAAGCGCTTTCGCCCTATCCGGAGCTTGAGCGCTGGCGCAACGCGGGCCTCCCCACGCCTTCGGCGCCGCCTTTGACGCGCTAAAGCATTTCGAGAAAAAGTTGATAGGTTTTTTGGTTAAGAAATGCGCCAAACCATAAGCTTAAAGCGTTTCTGCCGTTTCAACACTAAAGCGAAACGCTTTAAGGCCTCACAACACCGTCATTTCTCCGCACTCCGGTTGAACCAGAGCCGGATGATCGTATCTTCGCGTCAGAGGAGACCTATCCATGCGTTTGTTTGCCTTCCTTCTGGCCACCATCCTGCCCGTCGCCGCCACCGCTGACGAGCGCGTCACCGATTTCACCCTCGATAACGGTCTGGACGTGGTGGTGATCGAAGATCACCGCGCCCCCGTCGCCGTTCACATGCTCTGGTATCGCTCCGGCTCCGCCGACGAGCCCTTGGGCCAGTCCGGCGTCGCGCATTTCCTCGAACACCTGCTCTTCAAGGCCACGGATACGCTGGAGGCAGGTGAATTCTCCGCCACCGTCGCCCGCAACGGCGGCGAGGATAACGCCTTCACCAGCTACGACTACACCGCCTACTACCAACGCATCGCCGCCGACCGTCTCGACCTCATAGTGCAGATGGAAGCCGACCGGATGCGCAACATCCACCTCACCGAGGAAGATATCACCACCGAACGCCAAGTGATCCTCGAAGAGCGCGCCCAGCGCACCGACAACAACCCCCGCTCGCTCTTCGGCGAGCAGATGAACGCCGCGCAATATCTCAACCACCGCTACGGCGTGCCGATCATCGGCTGGCGCAACGAGATGGAAACCCTCGACCGCGAGGATGCGCTTTCCTTCTACAAATCCCACTACGCTCCGAACAATGCGATCCTCGTCGTCGCGGGCGATGTCACCCCAGATGAAGTCCGCGCTCTGGCCGAAAAGCACTACGCCCCGATCCCGGCCGAGCCCACGCTCCCGCCCCGCTTCCGCGCCGAGGAACCCGTCCAGAACGCCGAGCGCCGCGTGATCTACCGCGACCCCCGCGTCGCCCAGCCCTATGTCAACCGCAGCTACCTCGCCCCCGAACGCGACGCAGGCGCACAAGAAAAAGCCGCCGCCCTCACCGTTCTCGCGGAAATCCTCGGTGGCGGGCAAACCTCGGTATTCTCCGAGAAGCTCCAGTTCGACACCCAAACAGCCGTCTACACAGGTGCGTTCTACTCCGGCACCTCGCTTGACCGCACCACCTTCGATGTGGTCGTGGTGCCCGCCGAAGGCATCACGCTCGAAGCTGCCGAAGCCGCGATGGACAAGGTCTTGGCCGATTTCCTCACCGAAGGCGTGAACCCCGAGCAACTCGACCGCATCAAGATGCAGCTCCGCGCCGCCGAGATTTACGCCCGCGACGATGTCGAAGCCGCCGCCAACCGCTATGGCCGCGCCCTCACCTCCAGCCTCACCATCGCCGATGTGCAGGCTTGGCCCGAGGTGCTCCAAGCCGTCACCGCCGCGGATGTCATGGCCGCCGCCCGCGAGGTGCTCAACCGCCGCCAATCCGTCACCGGCTGGCTCATGTCCGAGGAGGCCACCCAATGATCCGCGCCCTGTTCGCCCTCGCCACCGCCCTCACGCTGGCCACGCCCCTCCGCGCTGAAGTTGCCATTCAGGAAATCACCACACCGGGCGGCATCAACGCTTGGCTTGTGGAAGAGCACTCGATCCCCTTCACCGCCCTTGAAATCCGCTTCCAAGGCGGTGGCTCCCTCGATCTTCCCGGCAAACGCGGGGCCACGAACCTGATGGTCGGTCTCTTGGAAGAGGGCGCAGGCGATCTCGATGCCCGCGCCTTCACCAAGGCCAAGGAAAGCCTCGCCGCCGATCTCTCCTACGCGATCACCGACGATACTGTCGCCGTCTCCGCCCGCTTCCTCACCGAAAACCGTTCCGAGGCCATCGCGCTCCTCCGCCAATCCCTCGTCGCCCCGCGCTTCGATGCCGAAGCCATCGAACGCGTCCGCGCCCAAGTCCTCACGGGCCTCCGCCAAGACGAGAAAGACCCCCGCTCTCTCGCCGCCCGCGCCTTCGATGCAATGGCCTTCGCAGGCCACCCCTATGCCTCCACCCATGAAGGCACCATCGAAAGCGTGTCCGCCCTCACGCGCGACGATCTCCTCACCGCCCATCAAGGCGCTTTGGCCCGCGATAGGCTCTATGTCGGCGCGGTCGGCGACATTACCCCCGCCGATCTCTGCGCTCTCCTTGATGAGCTTTTCGCAGGCCTCCCCGCTACAGGCGCGGCCCTGCCCGAACCGATCACCCCCGCCTTCCCGGGTGGCATCCACCTCACCGAATTCGACACGCCCCAATCCGTGATCCTCTTCGGCCAACCCGGCATTGATCGCGACGACCCCGACTTCTTCGCCGCCTTCGTCCTCGATCACATCTTGGGCGGCGGCGGGTTCGAAAGCCGCCTCATGCAGGAAGTCCGCGAGAAACGCGGCCTCACCTATGGCGTCTACTCCTACCTCGCGGACCGCGATCTGGCCTTCTGGTGGGGCGGCTCGCTCAACTCCCAGAACGAACGCGCCGCCGAAGCCATCGAAGTCATCCGCACCGAATGGCAGAAGATGCGCGATGAAGGCGTCACCGAGGCCGAACTCAACGACGCCAGAACCTACCTCACCGGCGCCTATCCCCTCCGCTTCGACGGCAACGGCCCCATCGCCTCCATCCTCGTCGGCATGCAGATGCAAGGCCTCCCCACCAGCTACATCACCGAGCGCAATTCCAAGGTGAACGCCGTCACCCTGGACGACGTCAAACGCGTCGCCACCAGCCTGATGAGCCCCGAGAACCTCACCTTCATCGTTGTCGGCAAACCGGCAGGCCTTCCGGCGAACTGAAGCTCCACAATCACAAAAAGGCGCGGCCACCCCCGCGCTTTTTTTCTTGCCCGATGCTTCCGCTCCTCGTGAGTGCCCAAATGTCCACCCAGTGCATCTGCGGGTCCTCGCCAAATTGACATTTCCATTGTCATTTTGACATGTATAATGTCGATATGAAAGCAGAACACCTTCACAGCCTAGTCTGGATGTCACGCCCCCTGATGCAGGCCGCAGAGGCCTGTGTAGAAGCGGGTTTGCAAGGAACCGAACTCACCGTTCGCATGCGCGCCGTGCTGGAAATTCTCCAGCGGCACGGTGAGCAGACCGTCCCGGAAATCGCAGCCCGGCTCGAAATCAAACGCCAATACGTCCAGTTGATGGTGAACGAGACCCTCTCGGGCGGTTTCGTCGAACAACGCCCCAACCCGCGCCACAGCCGCTCACCGCTCATATCCCTCACGGATCGGGGCCGGGAGCTGATTGAGGGCATCGTCTCCAAGGAACTAGCTGTGATGAAAACGATCGGGGCTGACCTCGATGCCGAAGACATCGAGACCGCGCTGAAAGTGGTGCGCGCCGTCACCGGAAAACTGAAAAACCTCGCGGGAGATTAATGATGATCTTGGGGTACACAGCGGCCATTGCAGGCCTTCTCGGGCTTCTCTGGCTGGTCACTGGAGTGCGGAAAATCGGCGCGGTCAGCCGTGGGAATACGATTGGCAAGGAACAGCAGAACGAAGCGCTCCTGCTCATCGACCTTCAGACCATCTTCTGGGATCATGGCCCCTATTCCGAGCCAGCCAAGCAATCCGCCAAGGTCGCAATCCTGCGCGAAGTCGACACGGCAAAGGCGCAAGGCCACCCCGTTATCGCGGTCCGTCAGGAATGGTCGATCCCTTCAACCAAGGCCGTCGCACGGCTGGCGATGAAAGGGCAAGCGCTTGCAGGCAGCGCTGGCACCGAGATTGCCCAGCCTTTCGCGGGCGTGGCCGATCAGGTTCTTACCAAGCGCGTGCAGGATGCCTTTGAAACAGGTGAACTGGATGCGCTGCTAACCAAGCTCGGGGTTGGAAAGCTGCGCATCATGGGGCTGGACCTGAACTACTGCGTGTTGAAAACGGCCATGGCCGCGCGCAACCGTGGCTACGAAACCGTAGTCGTGAAAGACGCAACCCTGTCTTCTACCCCGAGCGACCGAGCCGAAAAGCTGATGGCTGAAGTTGGCGTGGGGCTGGCCTAAGCAGGCGTTGCTGTCCGGCTCAGACCGACAACTCCCATTCGCTTAACCGAACCACCGCCTACCCAACGTCATGACGCAAGCCATACGCTTGCCATACGCAATCCATACGCTTCGGGAACGGGGTTTTTCGCCGTTAAGCGTGCGGCGCGGTCCGTTCACCAAAGATCGCCGAACCCACGCGAATATGCGTCGCCCCGAGGCCGATGGCCGTCTCGAAATCGCTGCTCATCCCCATCGAAAGCCCGTCAATTCCGTTCCGCTCCGCGATCTTCCGCAAGAGCGCGAAATGCAACGAAGGCTCCTCCTCCACAGGCGGGATGCACATCAGCCCCTTCACGGGCAGATCGAGCTTCCGCACCATCTCGATGAACCCATCCGACTCCCGCGGCAACACCCCCGCCTTCTGATCCTCTTCGCCCGTATTCACCTGAATAAACAGGCCCGGGCACTTCCCCATCTCCTGCGCCAAGCGGGCAATTGTGGTGGCCAGTTTCTCACGGTCAAGCGTTTGAATCGTATCGAACAATTCCATCGCCGCCCGCGCCTTGTTGGTTTGCAGCGGCCCGATCAGGTGCAAGTCGACCTTCCCGAACTTCTCCTGAAACGCAGGCCATTTGCCTTCCGCCTCCTGCACGCGGTTCTCCCCGAACACGCGGTGCCCTGCCTGCAGCACTTCTTCCACTCGCTCCAGCGGCTGCACCTTGGAAACGGCGATCAGCGTCACGCTTTCCCGCGCCCGCCCAACCCGCTCGCAAGCCGCCTGAACCCGTGCTTCGATCTCGATCAGCCCCATGGCCCACCCCCTCTATTCAGCGGCACAACGCCTTGATTCCACGCGTAATCTCCGGCCGTGCGGCCAAAGTATCCGCAGCTAATGCCCGCGCCACATCCATCAAATGTTCTGGTTCGACAATCCGGTCAATCAAGCCCCAAGCCAAGGCTTCCGCCGCCTCGATCTTCTGCCCGCCCATCAGGATCATCTTCGCCCGCGACGGCCCAATGAGCGCCGCCATCCGTCCCGGATCGGACGGCTGCGGCAGGTAGCCAAGCTTCATCACCGGATAGAAGAATTTGGCACTCGGCACCGCAATCCGGATATCGCAAGCCAAGGCCATCCCGTTCGCACCACCCGCCAAAGTGCCATTCAACGCCGCAATCGTCAGTCCCGGCAACCGCGCAATCGCCCCGGAAAGCCGCTCCCAATCCGGCGATGTGGCCATCCCCGCCTTAGCCGCCTCAAGATCCGCACCCGCCGAGAAAACCTTTCCTTTACCGGTCAGGATGAAAACTTGAGCCTCCTCGGCACCCTCCGCGATATCCGCCAACTCCGCCAACATCTTCGGCGTTAACGAATTCGCCTTATCCTGCCGATCAATTGTAACCGTCCAGAGCCCGCCGTCTTTCTCGAGCGTAATCATTTCAACCCTACCTTCTCGCGGATCACCGGATCACGCAGTGAAATTTCCTGCCCGAGGTATACATCCGCCTCCGGCCCGCACATCCAGAACAGCGCCTCCGCTGGCCATTCCGGCGGAATATGGTCTTCCCAATTCAGCTTCGCCACAGGCCCCACACCCGACGCCTTGATCTCGCGTTGCATCTGCGTCGCCACCGTCCCCGGCGATAACCCCATGATCCGGATGCCTTTTTCCGCGTTCTCCAAATGCGCGCAGCGCGTCAGCATCGCCGCCCCCGCTTTCGAGCTGCAATAGTGGCTCCACCCCTCCAGAGGGTTATGTGCAGCCCCCGAGGAAACGGTCACAATAGTGCCCTGCCCGCGCTCCAGCATCCCCGGCAAAACCGCCCGCATCCCGTTGTAAACACCGGACAAATTGATCTCGATAGCCTTCACCCACTCTGCCGGATCGCTCTCCGCCAGAAGGTCCACAGGCTTGATCACACCCGCGTTGTTGATCAGCACATCGACAGGCCCGAACACCTCTTCCACCCGCTCGATGGCCCGCTCCATGCCCTTCCAATCGGCCACATCCACAGCCTCGGCCGTGGCCGCATCGCCAAGCTCCTCCGCCAGCTCCGCAATCGCCCCGAAGGACCGCGCCAGAAGCGCCACCTTGGCCCCCGCCGCCACGAACCGTCGCGCCGCCGCCTCCCCGATCCCGCGGCTCGCCCCGGTGATAACAATAACTTTGCCGTCCATTCCGGTTCTCCCCACTGTTCGGCCACTCGACAAGGGGATAAACTGCTCCGCAAGCCCGGTCCAGCCGCAAGCGCGCCGCGTAAGTTTCGAAATAGAAAGGTCTTTCCATGACGTTTGTGAATTTTAAACAGCTTTCCCTGACCGCTCTTCTCCTCGGCTCCGCCCTCCCCGCCGCCGCCGACGTCACCGCCGCCGATGTCTGGGCAGACTGGAAAGACTACCTCTCAAGCTTCGGCTATTCCGTGTCTGGCACCGAAAACCAGTCCGGCTCCACGCTCACCGTGCGCGATCTGACCATGGGTATGACCCTTCCTGAAGCTGGCGATTTCAACATCACCATGTCGGAGATTACCTTCACCGAGAAAGGCGATGGTACCGTCGCCGTCACTCTGCCGCAAACCATGCCGATGGCGCTTTCGATGAAAACCGAAGCGGGCGATCCCATGTCGATGACCGTCGATTACACCCATTCCGGCCTCAGCATGATCGTCTCCGGCTCCCCCGCCGACATGACCTATACCTACACCGCCGACACTCTCGGCCTCGCCCTCACCAAACTCGAAAGCGCGGGCCAACCTGTGCCTTACCGCGACGCCCATGTCGCCTTCTCCGGTCTCGCAGGCCAAGCCCGCCTGATCAACGAGAACGGTACGCGCCACTCGGCCCAAACCTTCGATGCGGCGAAAACCGATTGGAACGTCGATTTCGACGATCCCAAAACCCAGAAACCCGTCACCGCCAAAGGCATGTTCGAAGGCGCCACCTTCACTGCCACGGCCGCGATCCCCGAAGGCCTGAACTGGCAGGATCCCTCCGCTACTATGCCCTCGGGCTTCGCCTTCGACACCACGATCTCCTACCAAGCTGGCTCGAATGCGATGGCCTTCACTGACGAGCAGGAACGCCCGGTCAAATTCGCCACCTCCTCGCAAGGCGGTGATCTGAAAATGCGGGTCGAAAGCAAAGCCCTCGCCTACTCGGGCTCGGCCAAGAACGCGACCATCGACCTTGCAGGCGGCGACATCCCGCTCCCGATCTCGCTCACCATGGAACATTCGGGCTTCAACCTCATGGTGCCCATCGCGAAATCTGAGGAACCCGGCGATTTCGCCCTAGGCTTCGACCTCACGAATTTCGCGGTTCCCGAATTGCTCTGGGCCATGCTCGATCCCACAGGCCAACTCCCCCATGATCCCGCAACGCTCGCGCTCGACGTCACAGGCAAAGCCAAGATCACCGCTGATTTCGCCAATCCCGAAGCCATGGCCTCCGAAGGGGCCCCCGGTGAATTGCACGCGCTCAGCGTCAACGCCCTCAAACTCCGCCTCGCCGGAGCCGACCTTTCAGGCACAGGCGCCTTCACCTTCGACAACGAGGATCTCGAAAGCTTCGACGGCATGCCCCGCCCCGAAGGCGCCCTCGACCTCCGCCTCGCCGGTGCCAACACGCTCCTCGACAAACTCGTCGCCATGGGCCTCGTGCCCGAAGATCAGGCCATGGGTGCACGGATGATGATGGGCCTTTTTGGCAAGATGGAAGGCGAAGACACCCTCACCTCGAAAATCGAAATCACCCCCGAAGGCGCGATCCTCGCCAACGGCCAGCGCCTGCGCTGATACCATTTCGCTTTCGGAAATATCCCGGGGGTGAGGCCGAAGGCCGAGGGGGGCAGCGCCCCCCTCTTTTACTTCAGAAACGCCGCGAATTCCGCCAGAACCGCCTCGTAAACCGCGCGTTTGAACGGCACGATCTGACCCGGCAGATCGGCTGGCGCGATCCAGCGCCACGCGCTGAACTCGGGATGCTCCTGATCGATCTTCACGTCAGCATCCGTCCCCTTGAAGCGCATCAGGAACCACTTCTGCTCCTGCCCACGATAGCGACCCTTCCAGATTTTCGGCACCAGGTCATGCGGCAGGTCATAGGCCACCCAGCCTTCCGTCTCCGCCACGATCTCCACCAGACCCCGCGAAACTCCCGTCTCTTCTTCCAACTCGCGCAGCGCCGCCGTGCGCGGGTCCTCGCCCTTGTCGATCCCGCCCTGCGGCATCTGCCACGCGGCCACCTCGCTATCGAGACGTTGTCCCACGAACACCTCGCCCGCATGGTTCATCAGCATCACGCCTACATTCTGGCGGTATGGCAGGCGCGCGATTTCTTCGGGGGTCATGGCAAAGGCTCCTCTGGCTTCGCTTCCGGATACGAAAAGGGCCGCGCCGGTGCAATCCCGCGCGGCCCTCGCCAATCTCCTAGAAGGATCACTCCTTCGGCTTCAGCGCCGCCATGCCCTTGAGGATGTCGATCGCGTAAGCCAGCTGGTAATCCTCGTCGCGCAGCTTCGCGGCCTCTTCGGCGCGGGCGCGATCTTCCTCGATCTGGCGGATCTCGTCTTCCGTCAGGCTGTCGTTCTTCAGCGTGCCGCGCAGATCGGCTTCCGAGCGCCCTTTCGGCTGCTCCTCCGTCGTGGCCTCGGTGGCAGCGCGCTGCGGCTGCTGCACGAGGATATCCGGCGTCACCCCGAGGTTCTGGATCGAGCGGCCGGACGGCGTGTAATAGCGCGCCGTGGTCAGGCGCATCGCGCCATCGCCCTTCAGCGGCATCACCGTCTGCACCGAGCCTTTGCCGAAGCTCTTCGTGCCGATCACGATCGCGCGGCGATGGTCCTGCAACGCCCCCGCCACGATTTCCGAAGCCGAGGCCGAACCGCCATTGATGAGCACCACAATCGGCTTGCCGCCCGAAAGGTCGCCTGCCGTCGCGTTGAAGCGCTCGCCTTCGCTAGCGTTCCGTCCGCGCGTCGAAACGATCTCGCCGCTTTCGAGGAAGGCGTCAGACACCTTGATCGCCTGCGTCAGCAAACCACCGGGGTTGTTGCGCAGATCGAGGATGATCCCGTTCACGTTATCCATCCCGCCTGCTTCCTCGGTGGACTTCTTCAAGCCCGCTTCGAGGTTCGGATAGGTCTGGTCGCTGAAGGTCGTGATCCGCAGCACCACCGATTTTCCTTCGGTCCGCGCCCGCACGGCGGTCAGCTTGATGGTGTCGCGCACGATGGAAACGTCGAAAGGCTCCGGCGTGCCTTCCCGCGCAATGGTGATCACGATCTCGCTGCCTACAGGCCCGCGCATCATGTCCACGGCCTGATCGAGCGTCAGGCCCAACAGCGATTCGCCGTCCACATGGGTAATGAAGTCGCCCGCCAGAATGCCCGCCTCGTCCGCTGGCGTGCCATCCATCGGCGAAACCACCTTCACGAAACCGTCTTCCTGCGTCACCTCGATGCCAAGGCCACCGAATTCACCGCGTGTCTGGCTCCGCATATCCGCTGCCGCATCGGGCGGCATATAGCTCGAATGCGGATCGAGCGAGCTCAACATGCCGTTGATCGCAGCTTCGATCAGCTTCTTCTCGTCCACCTCTTCCACATATTGCGCGCGAATGCGGTCGAAGATGTCACCGAAGAGATCAAGACGCTCATAAACCGAGACCTTCTGGGTCTCTTCCGCCAAGAGAGGCCCCGCAACCTGCGTGGTCGCAATCACCCCGGCAATCGTGCCGCTGGCGGCGGCCATGAGGAATTTCTTCATCCGTTATCCATCCTTCAATTCGCGGAACCATGGCGCCGGATCTTCCGGCACGTTGTCTACTCGCAATTCCATATAGAGCGTTTCCGGCCGCCCGCTTCCAGTGCCTTCCGCATTTTGCGGCACAACACTGCCCTCGGCTGTCTCCGCTCCGCCCATCAAACCAAGAGGGCTTCCCTCCGGCAAGACGTCTCCGGTCTCACCATAAACCACGTCGAGCCCCACAAGCACGAGAAGAATGCCCGGCCCCGGCTCCAGAATGATCACGTTTCCGTAGTCGAGAAGCGGCCCGCGATAGCGGATCGTTCCCGCCGCCGGGCTCGTCACCAAGGCACGCGGGCGCGCTGCCAAGAGGATACCAGGGCGCTTTACCCCCGCCGCATCCGCCTCGCCCGCGCGTCGCAAAAGCGTGCCCGCCACTGGCAAGGGCAGTTTCCCGCGCTGGCTTCTCACATCGGGCAGGATCACTTCAGCCTCGTCGACAGCCATCTCGCTCAAACCGCTGGCAAAGCCTTCGAGCGTTTCGGTGGAGGCAATCAGGATCGCGGTACGCACAGGGTCTTCGGTGAATTTCTTCGGCAAAGGCACGCGATTGGCCACCGCTTGGCTCAGTTCCGACCGCGCTTCCTGCACGCCCTGCAAACCCTTCCCCAAGGTCTCTGCCGCGCTTTCCTGCAAGGTGCGTAGCGTGTGCACTTCCTCAATTTTTGCCCGCAACTCCTGCGCCCGCACGTTCATCGCAGGGGCCACATCGCTCAGGATCATCCCCGCCCGCGCCGTTCCCATCGGCCCGGCGGGGTGCAACAAGGTCGTCGGCGCTGGCGCACGGCTCATGGATTGCAGCGCGCCCAGAAGCTCCGCCACCTCGCCTTCCCGCGCCTGCAACTCCCGCGTTAAACGCGCCTCGCGCAATGCCGCTCGCCGCATCCCGTCGCGCAAAGCTTCCAAACCGTTTTCGAAGGCCTGCACTGTCTGCGTCAGCGCCGCGACACGATCCCGCGCACTATCCGCCGCATCAAGCGCGCGTGCGGCTTTCTCGATGTCCTGCGAGGCAAGGCGCGCCGCTTCCGCTGCCACAATATCATCCAAGCCCTGAGCAACCGCAGGCGGCGCAACCAGCATCAGGCAAAGAAGCGCGGCGCGGAGCGTCATGCGATCAGGCATTCCCCTGTCATTTCTTGCGGCTTTTCGAGGCCCATCAGATGCAGGATCGTCGGCGCAAGATCGGCCAAACGCCCGCCATCGCGCAAACGCGCGCCCCCCGGCCCGCCGATCAGCGCCACCGGCACAGGGTTTAGCGTATGCGCCGTATGCGGCCCGCCATTCACGGGATCGAGCATCAATTCGCAGTTCCCGTGATCCGCTGTCATGATCATCGCCCCGCCCACAGCCTTCAACGCGGGCACCACTTTTGCCAAGCCGCGATCCACCGCCTCGCAGGCCAGCATCGCCGCTTTCAAATCACCCGTATGCCCCACCATATCGGGGTTCGCGTAATTCACCACGATCAAGTCATACTGCTTCTCGATCGCGCCCACCAAAGCCCCCGTCACCTCGTCGGCTGACATTTCGGGCTGCAAATCATAGGTCGCCAACTTGGGCGAGGGAGCCATGTAACGGTCTTCACCCTCTTCCGGCGTTTCCTTGCCGCCGTTGAGGAAGAAAGTCACATGCGGGTATTTCTCGGTTTCGGCCACACGGAACTGGGTTTTGCCGTGCTTTGCCACCCAAGCGCCCAGCGTGTTGCGGATGTCGCGCGGCGGGAACACCGTTTCCAGCCACGCGTTATGCGCTTCCGAATATTCCACCATGCCCAAGGTCGCCGCCCATTTCGGGCGCGGACCAACCTCGTAGGCCGCGAATTCCGGCTCCAGAAGCGCCTTCAGCACTTCCCGCGCACGGTCCGCACGGAAGTTGAGGCAGAAAAGCCCGTCCCCGTCCTTTACGCCCTTAAAAGCGCCCAAAGCCGTTGCCGTAATGAACTCGTCGCTCTCCGATCTCTCGTACGCCGCCGTAATCGCCGCATGCGCCGTGGAGGAGTGGTTGCCTTCCCCGCGCAGGATCACGGCAACCGCTTCGGCCACCCGCTCCCAACGGTTATCGCGGTCCATCACGAAGTAGCGCCCCGTCAGGGTCGCCATCGTCACACCCTCGGACGGCAGTGCCGCGCTCAACTCCTCAAGATACCCGTAAGCCGATTTCGGTGCCACATCGCGCCCGTCGGTGATCAGGTGCAACGCCACTGGCACACCCGCCGTCACAATCGCCCGCACCGCCGCAATCATATGCGAAAGATGCCCGTGCACCCCGCCGTCAGACATCACGCCCATCACATGCGCCGTGCCGCCCGAGGCCTTCAGCTTGCCAATGAACCCCGTCAGCGCGTCATTGTGGAAGAACGACCCGTCCTCGATGGAAAGATCGATCTGCCCCAGATCCATCGCCACCACACGGCCCGCCCCGATATTCGTATGCCCAACCTCCGAATTGCCCATCTGCCCCGTCGGCAGGCCCACATCCGGGCCATGCGTGGTCAGAAGCGAACGCGGGCAGCTTTCCATGATGCTGTCGAAGGTCGGCGTATGGGCCAGAGCCGGCGCATTCGCCGCCCGCTCCTCGCGGTGTCCCCAACCATCAAGAATACACAGAACAACAGGTTTGGGGGCAGTCATGGCAAAGTCTCCGGCACGGTTTGCGCCCTTCTAAGCGGTATCGCGCTAAGAAGGAACCACCCTCAGGCGCGGTGATACGGCGCGCCTGCAAGGATCGACGCCGCGCGATAGATCTGCTCGGTCAGCATCACCCGCACCATCATATGCGGCCAGACCATCTTCCCGAAAGAAATCGAGAAATCCGCCTCGGCCCGCAGGCCCGGATCGATCCCGTCCGCCCCACCAATGACAAACGCCAAGTCCTGCCGCCCATTATCGCGCCAGCCCGCCAGCTTGTCGGAGAACTCCGGCGACGTCAGCAGCGCTCCGCGCTCATCGAGCGTCACCACCACCGCCCCGCTCGGAATGGCACGACGCAAGAGGTCGGCCTCCGCCGCCATGCCGCCCTTTTTCGTTTCGACCTCGTGAATCGAAACCGGGCCGAGGCCCAAGGCCCGGCCCGTCCGGTCGGCACGTGTGATGTAATCGTCGATCAGGCTGGCTTCCGGTGTGCGGGCGTTCAACCGCCCGACCACGCATAAATGCAGCCGCATCAGGCTTTCGCCGGATCCGCGCTTGCCGCGTCGGCCGCAGACGGCATCCACATCTTTTCAAGCTGGTAGAACTCGCGGACTTCCGGGCGGAACACATGCACCACCACATCCCCGGTGTCGATCAACACCCAGTCGCCGGTTTCCTTGCCTTCGATGCGGCTCAAGCGGCCATAGGCCTGCTTCAGGCGGTCCATCAGCTTTTCCGCGATCGCACCCACTTGGCGCGAGGAGCGGCCCGAGCAGATCACCATGTAATCGCCGATAGAGGATTTGCCGTGCAGATCGATCTGCACGATGTCCTCAGCCTTGTCGTCTTCGAGGGAGTTCAGGACAGCGACCAGGAGCTCTTCGCTCGAAATGTCCTTTTCAGTGGGAGAGGTCATCGTGTGCACGAGGCTCCCGGTGTTTGCGGCAGTACCGGCCGCGGCAGTTTGCAGAGACAGGACATCGTCCTCCAGGGGTTGCGCGCCGTTTCTCCCCGGCGCCGGGTCTGGCTGCAACGTAGCAGCACAGGCGAAACTTTTCAATGAAGCCCGCCTCTGCGCCAGCGCACAGCCATCGTCAAGGGCTCATTCGGTCTGAATAGCCAGCTTTTCGTTCAAAACACGCACTTCGCGCTGCGGGAACGGGATCGAAATGCCGTTTTCCTTGAACGCATCCCAAAGCGAGAGATAGACATTCCCCTTCACATTGGTCAGCCCCTCCACCGGGTCCCTGATCCAGAAGCGCAGAATGTAATCCACGCTCGAATCCCCGAAACCCGTGATGTGGCACACCGCCGGATGCGAGCGCAGCACGCGATCCACCTTATAGGCCGCCTCCACCGCCACCTTCCGCACCAGATGCGGATCATCCGTGTAGGCGCAGCCGAAAAACAGGTCGACCCGCACAAACTCGTTCGAATGCGACCAGTTCACCACCTGCCCGGTGATCAGGTCTTCGTTCGGAATGAGGTATTCCTTGCCATCCCGCGTCACCACCGAAACATACCGCGCGCCCAGCGCTTCGATCCACCCGAAGGTCTCGCCCAAGGAAATCACGTCACCGGGCTTGATCGACTTGTCGAGAAGGATGATCACCCCCGAAACAAGATTCGAAACCACCTTCTGCAGGCCAAAACCAAGGCCCACGCCGATCGCGCCCGAAAGCACCGCCAGCCCCGTCAGATCAAAGCCAACCGCCTTCAACCCGATGAAGAAGGCCGCGCCATAAAGCACCACCTGCATCACCTTCACGGAAAGCTCGCGCATCGTCGGGCTGATATCTTCGTTCTTGCGGATCCGCGCTGCAGAAGATGTCGAGACGATCCGCGCCATCGTCAGCAGCAATCCCGTAACGATCAAAGCCTTCAGGATTGCCAGAAGCGACAGCCGGAATTCCCCGAACTCGATTGCCAGCCCATCGAGGAAAGCCACAGTCTCATCGAGAAATCCGAGGTAATAAAGCGTCGCCCAAGCCGAGAGCCCCCAGATCACTACCTGCCGCAGGAAACGGTTCCGCACGAGTTGCGCCGCCAAGCGGATGCCAAGCCAAGCCGTGGCAATCGTCGCGGCCAGCACGATCAGATACCGCCGCGACGGGAACTGGTAGAGCGCCGCGAACACCGCCACCGCGATCCAAAGCAGCGCCACCATCCAGATCAGCGACAACCGTCGACGCACAACGACCAGCGTGCGCAGCTGCCATTTCGGCCGCCCCTCCAACTCGCGCATCCAGCCGTCCATCCGCCGCGCGCTTCGCTTCCCAAGAAGCCACGCGAAGGCCATCACCAGGACGATCACCCCGATCTGCGTGAGGCGTGAAGGGTAGGTCAGTGTTGTCAGGAATTGGCTCAGGGCCGCCCAAAGGGTCGTGAAGCTCTGGATCCACGATTGGAATTCTGCATCCATTCTGCGCCTCCAATTTTGATCAAATTAGCCGCTCAAGCGTTTTCTGGCAACCTACCCGCCCTACGGGCAACGCCACACTTGCGAGACTCGGTCCGCCCGTATATTTCCGCGACATGCATATGGTTTTCGACATCTCGGACCGGTCGCGCCTGCCCTGGCGGTTTTTTGGCGCTACTCACACGATTCTAGCCCGCCTGTGACCCCACAGCGCGCGCTTTAGCGCATCCATCTGCCATTCCATTCACAACCACCGGAGAGGACCCATGTCCCCCAAGACGCTCTACGATAAAATCTGGGACACCCACGTCGCCCATGAATCCGAAGATGGCACCTGCCTTCTCTACATCGACCGTCACCTCGTCCACGAAGTGACCTCGCCGCAGGCCTTCGAAGGCCTCCGCATGACGGGCCGCAAAGTGCGCGCCCCGGAAAAGACCATCGCGGTTCCCGATCACAACGTGCCCACCACCCATGGCCGCGAGAACCCCGATCAGATGACCGAAGACAGCCGCATTCAGGTGGCCGCGCTCGACAAGAACGCGAAGGATTTCGGCATCCACTACTATCCGGTCTCCGACATCCGCCAAGGCATCGTGCACATCGTCGGCCCCGAGCAGGGCTGGACCCTTCCGGGCATGACCGTCGTCTGCGGCGATAGCCACACGGCAACACATGGTGCCTTCGGCGCTCTCGCCCACGGCATCGGCACCTCCGAAGTGGAGCACGTTCTGGCCACGCAAACGCTGATCCAGAAGAAGTCGAAGAACATGAAAGTGGAGATCACCGGCAAGCTGAAGCCGGGCGTCACCGCGAAAGACATCACCCTCGCTGTGATCGGCGCCACCGGCACCGCTGGCGGCACAGGCTACGTCATCGAATATTGCGGTGAAGCGATCCGCGATCTCTCGATGGAAGGCCGCATGACCGTCTGCAACATGGCCATCGAAGGCGGCGCACGCGCCGGCCTCATCGCGCCCGACGAGAAAACCTACGAATACGTCAAGGGCCGCCCGCACGCGCCCAAAGGCGAACAGTTCGAGGCCGCCCTCGCATGGTGGAAAACCCTCTTCTCCGACGATGACGCCCATTGGGACAAGGTCATCACCCTCAAGGGCGAAGAGATCCAGCCCGTCGTCACTTGGGGCACCTCGCCCGAAGACGTGCTGCCGATCACCGCAACCGTTCCGAACCCCGAAGACTTCAAGGGCGGTAAGGTTGAAGCAGCGAAGCGCTCCATCGAATACATGGGCCTCACCCCCGGCCAGAAGCTCACGGACATCAAGATCGACACCGTGTTCATCGGCTCCTGCACCAACGGCCGCATCGAAGACCTGCGTGCCGCTGCAGACATCGTGAAGGGCAAGAAGATCAAGGACGGCATGCGCGCCATGGTCGTTCCCGGCTCGGGCCTCGTTCGTAAGCAAGCCGAAGAAGAGGGCCTCGCCCAGATCTTCAAGGATGCAGGCTTCGAATGGCGTCTGGCAGGCTGCTCCATGTGCCTCGCCATGAACCCCGACCAGCTCGCCCCCGGCGAACGCTGCGCCTCCACCTCGAACCGCAACTTCGAAGGCCGCCAAGGCTACAAGGGCCGCACGCACCTCGTGTCCCCCGCCATGGCAGCCGCTGCGGCGATCACCGGCCACCTCACCGACGTTCGGGAGATGATGTAATGGATAAGTTCGAAAAACTCAGCGGCATCGCCGCCCCCATGCCCCTCGTCAACATCGACACGGACATGATCATCCCGAAGCAGTTCCTGAAAACGATCCAGCGTTCGGGCCTCGGCAAGAACCTGTTCGACGAGATGCGCTTCGACCGCGAAGGCAAGGAAATCGCCGATTTCGTGCTGAACAAACCGCAATACCGCGAGGCGCAAATCCTCGTGGCAGGCGACAACTTCGGCTGCGGCTCCTCGCGTGAACACGCACCTTGGGCTCTCCTCGATTTCGGCATCCGCTCGGTGATCTCCAACTCCTTCGCGGACATCTTCTACAACAACTGCTTCAAGAACGGCATTCTGCCCATCGTTCTTCCCCAAGAAGCCGTCGATGTGCTGATGAAAGACGCCGAGAAAGGCTCCAACGCCCGCATCGAGATCGACCTTGAAAATCAGGTCGTCACCTCCTCGGACGGCGAAACCTTCTCCTTCGAGATCGACGCCTTCAAAAAGCACTGCCTTCTGAACGGTCTCGATGACATCGGCCTGACCATGGAAAAAGGCTCCGCGATCGACGCTTTTGAAGCCAAGGCAGCAGCAGCCCGTCCGTGGGTCTGATCTAAAAAAACGAATCCCGCACGCCGGGATTCTACATAAAATTTTATGGGCCACTCCGCGCAAAACTGCTGGTGTGGCCCATTTTGTATCCGAAAGGATATACCCACTAGGGTTAGTATAAGGCAGATTTTCTGCCAATTTTTCGCGCCCCGAATGATGCAATCCCGCACCACTCTCTCCACGAAATCGCCCGAAAGTTGCTGTCTACAAAACCTGCCCCTTGAGGACTTTAGCGAAAGAAGGCAGAAGTTGGGCGAGAATGAGGCACACCGTCAAAATCGGCGGGATCAACGTGGAACAGAAGCACGGCATCGTATCGTGCTCGGCCAGTTTGAAGGGAAAGAGCAGTGATCGGACGCATCGCCAGCGCCTTCGTGCGCGCGTTACTCGTAGCCATTTTGTTGGTTACTCCGGCACTTTTGGTGCCCCACGCTTCTGCGGACACCACCCAGATCGTGATGCTTCTCGCCCTCTTGGGCTCCGCTTTCGTTTTCGTCGAATATTCCTCTGCCTACCCCAGCGTGATCGAATTCCGCTACGCGCCGCCCTTCAACCGCCTGCGCTTCCTCTTCCTGATGCTGGCCGTCATCATGGCTTCGCTGATCATCAGCGGCAGCGGCGGCAACCTCGCCCGCGTCTCCTCTTCCTTGGGCGCGATGGTCGCGCGGCTTCTGGATTTCCCCTTCTCGCCCGTCCGCCTGATGACCCTCGCCGTCCCCTTCGACGCGCCGGACAGCTTTTATCAAAGCGTCCGCATCACCGCAGGGCTCGCCTATGGCGTCTCGCTGGTGATGATCCTCGCCTTCGTCATCCTGATCCGCGTTCTGGGCTGGCCCGCCTCAAACGGCGCCTTCAACGTCTGGCTCAACCTGCCTCTGTTCGACCCCACAGCCGGCGGCGAAGTGATCACCCGCCTCAATCGTGACGCGCGTCTTAACTATTCCTTAGGCTTCTTGCTGCCATTCCTGACCCCGGCCTTCGCAAAGGCCGCCGTTGGTTTCCTCGACACCAGCGCGCTGCAAAACCCGCAGACCATGATCTGGACGATAACGCTATGGGCCTTCTTCCCCGCCATGCTGGTCACCCGCGGCCTCGCCATGACGCGGATTTCCCAGATGATCGAATCGAAGCGCCGCCGCGCCTATGCCCGCGCCGAAACCGAAGAAGGCGTCGTGCCCGTTACCTCGATGTAATCGCTTTTCTTGCGGCCTTCGCGTTTCTCGCCGGGGCCGCAACTGCCGATCCCTTCCGCGTCGCCGTCTGGGCCTCCGGCCTCTCCCGCAAAGCCCCCGGTCTCCTCCTGCGCGACATCCGCCGCGATACGCCAGAGATCACCGCCGCCCGCTCCATCCTGAACACCGCCCAGCCGGATATCCTCCTGCTTCTAGGCCTCGACTATGACGCCCGCCTTGAGGCCCTCACCGCCTTCAACGCGGGTCTCGATACGCCCTTTCCCCATCTCTTCGCCTTTCCCCGAACTCTGGCGTGCCAACAGGCGTCGATCTCGACGGCGACGGCACCCGCAGTTCCCCGCGGGATGCCCAAGGCTACGGGCGCTTCGCTGGCCAGAACGGCATGGCGCTGCTCTCACGCTTCCCCATCGCAGCGGCAAACGCGCAAGACTTTACCGAAACCCTCTGGCGCGATCTGCCGGATGCCCTACGCCCCGAGGCCGGAGGCAAGGCCTTCCCCTCCGCAGAAGCATGGGCCATCCAGCGCCTCTCTTCCGTGGGCCACTGGGTCGTGCCCGTCGAAACCCCGCTCGGCTCGATCCAGATCCTCGCAGCCCACCCCACCCCGCCGATCCATGACGGCCCCGAAGACCGCAACGGCAAGCGCAACCACGACGAAGCCCGCCTCTGGTCTCTCCTCCTCAACGGCTGGAAAGGCGCGGAAATCGCGCAGCCCATCCTCCTCACAGAAGCCGGGATCGACCCCGCCCGCCCCGATCACCGCCCCGAAGCCCTGCGCGCTCTCCTCACAGGCCCGCTCCGCGACGTAGGCCCGCCTGATCCCACCGTCACATGGGGCAAAAGCGGCCCCGCCCGCTCCACGTTCATCGCCACAAGCCCCGCCTTCAAAGCGTTAGCCTCCGGCACCCTTTCAGATCCGGAGGCCAGCCGTCATGCACTCGTCTGGGCCGACATCAGCTTCTGATCCGCCCCTCGAACAAATGCGCCGTGGCCGCCCGTAGCGCCTCGTCCAGAGGCGTCGGCACAAACTCCGGCGCCAGAGCCCGGAACACGCTCCCATCCAACTGATGCGGCGTGTTCCAGAGGTAACGCATCTCCAGCACGCCTTTCAGCACCGGCATAAACGGGCGCAGAAGGTGGATCTGCCACCACGGAAACGCCCGCAGCGCAACCTCCCGCCCTGCCACGCGCTCAAGCGCCTTGGCCATCTCTTCCCCAGTCAGGGTGTAGCCGGGATAAAGAACCTCCGTCACACCATCATACTTTGCCGGATCCTCCAGAAGCGCCACCGCCACCCGCGCCAGATCCGGCAGATAGGCCCAAGCATGCGGCACATCCCTGCGCCCCGGATAGCGAAACGCCCCTTTTGCCACCCGCGCCGCCATGAAACGGTCAAACCAGTTCCCCGAAGGCACGGGATCAATGTAATCCCCCGCCCGCAGGATAATCGCCCGCACCCCTGAGCGTGCATAAGACGCATCAACCTCCGCCCGCAGCCGCCCCAAAGGGTTCGTCGCCCCATGTGGCGTCTCCGCCGCCCAAACCGTGCCAGACCCTTCGCCAAAAACATAAACATTCGAAGGAACCAGCGCCAAGGCCCCACTGGCCTTGGCCCCCTCCTGCACCCGCGCATGCAGCGCAGGCATCTGCTCGGCCCAGAGGTTATACGAAGGCGGGTGCCACCCCATCACGATCACATCCGCACCCTGCGCCACCTGCGTCAGGTCATCCTTACGGCTGGCATGGCGCACCACCCATCCCGCATTCGCAAAAGCCGCCGCCGAATGCCGCGCGAAGCGCCCATTGCTACCCAGAACCAGAACCGTCTTACCCATCATCGCCTCCATAAGCTGATGGATAAAACCTCTCACATGCGCCATCGCATGCGTATTCCCAATTTTTCACCATATGATATACATATTCGCATGACTAAACTGCCCGACTGGTCCCTCCTCCAAAGTTTTCTCGCCGTCGCCGAAACCGGCTCGCTCTCGGCGGCTGCCGAACGACTAGGCCTCACCCAGCCTACGCTCGGCCGTCAGATCAAACGGCTCGAAGCTGATCTCGGCCTCACGCTCTTCACCCGCGCCGCGCGCGGCCTCCTGCCCACCGAGGCGGCCCAATCGCTCATCCCCCGCGCCCGTGCCATGGCCGAAGCAGCCCAAGGCCTCTCGCTCGCAGCCGCTGGCCATCAGGAAGGCATCGCAGGCACCGTCCGCCTCACGGCATCAAAAATGGTCACGCTCCATATCCTGCCGCCCATCCTCGCACGTCTCCTCGCAGAGCACCCCGAACTCCAGATCGAACTGGCCCCTTCTGACACCACCGAAAACCTGCTCTTCCGCGAGGCCGATATCGCCATCCGCATGTATCGCCCCCGCCAACTCGACATCGTCGCGAAACACTTGGGCGATATCCACCTCACCCTCTGCGCCGCCAAAAGCTACCTCGCCGCCCACGGCGCACCGCAAACCGCCGAAGACTTCGCCAACCACGCCTTCGTCGGCTACGATCACTCCGACGATATCCTCCAAGGCATGCGCGCTGCAGGCTTCCCCGCCACCCGCGACTGGTTCCGCATCCGCTGCGATGACCAACCCACCTATTGGGAGCTTGTGCGCGCCGGCGCAGGCATCGGCTTCGGCCAGCGCCCGATGGTCAACGCTGATCCAACGATGAAAGCGCTCTCCCTTCCGCCCGGTATCACCATCCCCGTTCTCCCCATCTGGCTCGCCACGCCCGAAGCACTCCGCCATACCCCCCGCATTTCCCTTGTCTGGCAGCATCTCGCCACCCATCTCGCGCCCTTCGTTTCTTGACCCTTCCTCTCCGTAGCGTTAGGCCAAGGCGACGCAATTTCCCGCAAGGTATCCAAGCATGTCCAACCCATCGCTCCTCATCCTGCCCGGCGACGGCATCGGCCCCGAAGTCATGGCGGAAGTCCGCAAGATCATCGACTGGTTCGGTGCAAAGCGCGGCGTCACCTTCGACGTCTCCGAAGACCTCGTCGGTGGCTGCGCCTACGACAAGCACGGCACACCGCTGCACGATGACACGATGGCCAAAGCTCAAGAAGTCGACGCCGTTCTCCTCGGTGCCGTCGGCGGCCCGAAGTATGACAACCTCGACTTCTCCGTGAAGCCCGAGCGTGGCCTCCTCCGCCTCCGCAAGGAAATGGACCTCTACGCCAACCTGCGCCCCGCCCAGTGCTTTGACGCACTGGCAGACTTCTCCTCCCTGAAGAAGGATGTGGTTGCCGGCCTCGACATCATGATCGTCCGCGAACTGACCTCGGGCGTCTACTTCGGCGAGCCGCGCGGCATCTTCAAAGAAGGCAACGAGCGCGTCGGTATCAACACCCAGCGCTACACCGAATCGGAAATCGAGCGCGTTGCCCGCTCCGCTTTCGAACTGGCCCGCCGTCGCGGCAACAAGGTCTGCTCGATGGAAAAGGCCAACGTGATGGAATCGGGCGTTCTGTGGCGCGAAGTCGTCCAGAAGATCCACGACACCGAATACCCCGACGTCGAGCTGTCGCACATGTACGCAGACGCAGGCGCGATGCAGCTCACCCGCTGGCCCAAGCAGTTTGACGTGATCGTCACCGATAACCTCTTCGGCGACCTTCTCTCCGACCTCGCCGCGATGCTCACCGGCTCGCTCGGCATGCTGCCCTCCGCCTCGCTCGG
>JALQUU010000211.1 GCA_023260655.1 Paracoccaceae bacterium
GTTCGGAGGCTTTCCCAAACGGCCTGGCGAACCGTTCGGATCAGGTCGGTCGGAACCTCATGGACCACGTCAGCGGAGCGGGAGCCTCCGGACTCAGAGGCGCGCCGAAAAGCACGGGATCGGTCATGCCGAAATCGGCGGCGCAGTCTTTCACCTCGGGCAAGACTGCCATGGAGATATCGAAGAGATCGCAGATCTCGGCACTCCAGCGGCCCTCGTGAATGTCGTAGAGAAGCGTCCGAGCCGCGTTGGTGGCGTCAGTGGCGTGCACCTTGCCGCCCGTCAGGTTCCAGATCAGCCAGCTATCGACGGTGCCGAAGGCAAGCTCTCCCTTCGCCGCGCGCTCCTGAGCGCCGGGGATCATCTCCAAAAGCCAGCGCAGCTTGGTGCCCGAGAAATAGGGATCGGCCAAAAGGCCGGTGCGGGCGGTGATCATCGCCCCGTGCCCCGCCTCGCGCAGCTTGCGGCAAAAGTCGGCGGTGCGGCGATCCTGCCAGACGATAGCCTTGTGGAGCGGCTTGCCAGTGGCGCCACGTTGGTGTCAATCACCGTGATGTCGTTCTGCTCAGACAGCAGGCTCTCGGCGACGCTCTCGCCGACGCGGCCTGCACCCA
>JALQUU010000212.1 GCA_023260655.1 Paracoccaceae bacterium
CATCGCCGTCAAGCAGCAGCGCGAGGCCGAGGTCGCCCGCTTGCGCGTGCGCGCCGAGGATGCGGCCGAGGAGCGCATCCTCGACGCGCTGATCCCGCCGCCGCGCTCGGAGGGCTTCGGCTTCGGGCAAGAGGAAAAGCCGGCCGACAGCGCGGCGCGCCAGGTGTTCCGCAAGAAGCTGCGCCAGGGCGAGCTCGACGACAAGGAGATCGAGCTCGAACTCGCGGCTGCCAGCCCGCAGCTGGAAGTCATGACCCCGGCCGGCATGGAGGAGATGGCCGAGCAGCTGCGCGGCATGTTCAGCCAGATGGGTACCGGCAAGAAGAAGGCACGCAAGCTCAAAATTGCCGAGGCGCGCAGGCTGCTGGTCGAGGAGGAGGCCGCCAAGCTGGTCAACGAGGACGAGATCAAGCAGCAGGCGCTGCACAACGCCGAGCAGAACGGTATCGTCTTCATCGACGAGATCGACAAGGTCACCAGTCGCAGCGACGGCGCCAGCGCCGGCGAGGTCTCGCGCCAGGGCGTGCAGCGCGACCTGCTGCCGCTGGTCGAGGGCACGACGGTCTCGACCAAGTACGGCGCGATCAAGACCGACCACATCC
>JALQUU010000213.1:0-357 GCA_023260655.1 Paracoccaceae bacterium
GATCACTTCAGCCAGCTTGCGCTGGTTGGTCTTTTGCGCAAACACGGCTTTGTCTTCGTCCATCAGCTCGGTGCGGCCTTCATAGACCACACCGGCCAGATCGGTCACCCAGATGTTTTCGCGCGGGATGCCCAGCTTGACCAGCAGGCCCAGACACGCCAGTGCCGCAGCGCCCGCACCCGATGTCACCAGCTTGATTTTCTTGGGGTCCTTGCCCACGACTTTCAAACCGTTCAGGATGGCCGCGCCCACCACGATGGCGGTGCCGTGCTGGTCATCGTGGAAGACCGGAATCTTCATGCGCTCGCGCAGCTTGCGCTCGATGTAGAAACAGTCGGGCGCCTTGATGTCTTCAAG
>JALQUU010000213.1:367-602 GCA_023260655.1 Paracoccaceae bacterium
GCCGCCAAAGGTGGGCTCCAGCGCCGCGATGATTTCGACCAGCTTGTCTGGGTCTTTCTCGTTGATCTCGATGTCGAAGACATCAATACCCGAGAACTTCTTGAACAGCACGCCCTTGCCTTCCATGACGGGCTTGCCGGCCAAGGGACCGATGTCGCCCAGGCCCAACACGGCGGTGCCGTTGGTCACCACGCCCACCAGGTTGCCACGGCTGGTGTATTTGAAAGCGGCAGCC
>JALQUU010000214.1 GCA_023260655.1 Paracoccaceae bacterium
GGTGGCGGAGCCCGCGCGGGCGAACGCGGCTACGGCTGATTACGCCACTACTGCTGGTACTGCCAATGCTGTTCCTTATGGTAACCTTACTGGCACAGTCCCTACATGGAACCAGAACACCACAGGAAACGCAGCAACAGCGACAACAGCTACAACGGCAACGACAGCTACAACGGCAACAAACCTTTCAACAGGCACTTGGACGGTGACAGAGAGTGCTGGTGTTTTATATTTCGCAGTATCTGGTGTTAATAAAGCTAAATTGGATTCAAGCGGTAACCTCACGGTTGTCGGTAACGTAACTGCTTACGGGAGTGTTTAATGACTTTACCAGTTTCAGGTGCTATTTCACTGGGTGATGTTAACGTAGAGTTACAACGCAGTGCGACAGCAACAATTAGCATGAATGATGCTGAACTGCGGACTTTGTTTGCTGTACCTTCAGGGGCTATTGGTTTAGCTACTGGTTATGGAAAAGCTAACAAGTTTGTTATCAGTATTACCTCAAACCAAACAAACCTTGATTTACGATCTTGGTTAATTTCACAAGGATGGAATGAAAGTTCAAATGTAGAAGTGACTATTAACTCTGGTGTTTGGC
>JALQUU010000215.1 GCA_023260655.1 Paracoccaceae bacterium
CCCCCAGCAGGCCACCGTGGAAGCTCATACCGCCCTGCCAGACCGCAAAGATCTCAAGGGGGTTCGCAGCGTAGTACGCGGGCTTGTAGAACAGGCAGTACCCCAGTCGGCCGCCCAGAATCACACCCAAAACACCCAGAAATAAGATGTCCTCTATGTCGCTACGCAGCCAATCCCGACCATCGGCACGCTGGTTATAAGGCGCGTGCGCCAACCGCGCTCGCCCGAGCAATACGAACAAGACGAAGGCAAGCAGATAGGTCAGGCCATACCAATGCACGGCCAGAGGTCCGATGGCAATGGCGATGGGGTCAATTTGGGGATGAATAAGCATGCCGCTATTTTGCCCGCCATTTCGCCAAATTAATCGCTGCGACAGCGGGGTTCAACCAATGCCCATAAAATGCGAGTTGGTCGCCTCTTTGCATAGGCGTTGAATTTTTTATTTTCACCACCGGAACAACCGTCATGACCGATCCGAAGCCCCTGAAGATTAACCGCCGCTCTGCCAACATCACGGAAGGCAAATCACGCGCGCCAAACCGTTCGATGTATTACGCGATGGGCTACGAGAAGGAAGACTTCAAAAAGCCCATGATC
>JALQUU010000216.1 GCA_023260655.1 Paracoccaceae bacterium
ACGTCACGCTGCGCGACCTGATCGAGTGGACCAGCAAGGACGCGGTCCGCTTCTTCCTGCTGTCGCGCAAGCCCGACACCGAATACACCTTCGACGTCGACCTGGCGGTGCAGCAGAACAACGACAACCCGGTGTTCTACGTGCAATACGCCCATGCGCGCATCTGCTCGGTGCTGGCGGCCTGGGGCGGCGACGTCGCCAGCCTCAGTGACGTCGACCTGTCGGCGCTCGAAGGCCCCCAGGCCCAGGCGCTGATGCTGCAGCTCTCCAAGTACCCCGAGATGCTGACCGGCGCTGCCGAGGGCTTCGCGCCGCACGACGTGACCTTCTACCTGCGCGAGCTGGCCTCCGCCTACCACAGCTACTACGACGCCGAGCGCATCCTGGTCGATGACGAGGCCGTCAAGCTGGCCCGCCTCGCGCTGGTGGCGGCGACGGCGCAGGTGCTGCACAATGGCCTGGCCGTGCTCGGTGTCAGCGCGCCACAGAAGATGTAAATCAAGATGAAAAAGCAACAGGGTGGAACCGGGCTGGGCTTCGTTCTCGGCCTGCTCGTCGGCCTGGCCGTGGCGCTGGCGGTCGCGGTCTACGTGACC
>JALQUU010000217.1 GCA_023260655.1 Paracoccaceae bacterium
GTTTGGCCTGACGATTGACCCTGAGCGCCTGTCCGAAATCCGCAATGAACGCCGACCCAACTCCCGCTACGCCAGCTTGGCCAATTGCCGCCAAGAAGTCCACGACGCCGAAGCCATGATGCGTCGAGAGGGTATTCGCTGGTTATCGACGACCCACAAGTCCATTGAAGAAATCGCGACCACCATCTTGCAAGAGATTCAGCCGCACGGCTACTGACGCGCAGCTGCTCATTGATTGGAGGCGCTATCGTGGCCTGATCGCTGCGCTTCGCGCTTGGCCGCGCGCTCGGCGGCTTTGGCCGCCCACTCGTGTTTGAGGTGCGCGTGACGCGCCAAGGCCCAACCGAGCATCAGCTTGATCCAAATGGTGGAACCCGCAATGGCCACCCAATCCAAGTGGGCGCCGAACAAGGTGTCGCGGTAAGCCAGCATGGGCAAAGCGACCACCACACCGAAACGATCCAGGAGCGACGCTTGCGCAAAGACCTCGGGATTGACCATGGCCCAGCCTGCAGACGGCACATAAAAAATCACCGCCAGGATGACCGTCCCCGCGATCAAGTTCAGACCGACAAAAAAAGGCGCAATTTGCTGC
>JALQUU010000218.1 GCA_023260655.1 Paracoccaceae bacterium
GGGAGAATCTTACCGATCTCAATAAGCGTTTTGATGAGCTTGCCCTTGCTGCTTCTGAACTCGCTGCTGCCTCTGGCGGTGACCTTGATGCAGCTAAAGCTGCCTTTGGTGCTGTTGGAAAAGGGTGTAAAGGTTGTCACGATAACTATCGTGAAAAATAGGCGTGAGAAATAGGCGTGAAAAGCAAACGTTAAAACTTTGCGTTCAAACTATTCAGTTAGCCTACAATAAACAACCAAACTACCACCGCTGCAGCTGTCGCTAAAGCAAAATAGAGAGGTGCACCTGTAACTAATCGAGGTGCACTCTCCTCTGAATCCTTGTAACCATCAATCATGGGTCTGATAAGCACTTCACCTTTGACTCTCTGGTACCAAGCAATCGCCAACAGATGAGTGACGATGACGAGCATCAGAACTTTAAACAGTAGGTGGTGCAACTCCGTTGAGATAAGTTGGTTCTCATACGAGATTAAGTAGGCTAACGGGCCTTCAATAAAGATATCGTCATTGCCAAACAGTCCGGTAATCACCATCAATAGAGTGATTGATATCAGTGCCAAAACGCTCAAGGCACCGGCTGGGTTGTG
>JALQUU010000219.1 GCA_023260655.1 Paracoccaceae bacterium
GGGGGTGTGCGCGCAGCAAAGCGGTTTCGATGCTGCGTGCCGACTGCGCCACCAGGTGTTGCAACTCGGGCCGCTCCAGGGCCATGACGCCGGTGAGGTCGAGCATGCCCAGACATTGCCCATCGGGGCCCGCAATGGGTGCGCCCGCGCAGCTGTAGACGCTGGTGTCGTTGAAAAAATGCTCGCCGCGATGCAGCCACACGGGCCGCTGGTGGGCCAGGGCAGCGCCAATGGCGCTGGTGCCAATGCGCGATTCGGAGAGATCGACCCCCAAGCGCGCAATGGCGTGCACGCGGCGATCGCGCTGGTTGGGGTTACCGGCCACGTCGACCACCACGCCTTGGGCATCGGTGAGCAGGGCAAAGTATTGCGAGCCTGAGATGGTTCGGCTCAACCGAGCGAGTTCGTCTTGGGCGGCTTCGCGCAAACGCAGGTGTTGGGCTTTGAGGCGCTTGAGTTGCGCGCTGTCGATGGCTTCGAACTCCACCCGATCGTTGGGGCGCATGCCCAGACCCAGACAATGCTGCCAGCTGTGGACCACCCAGTCGGGCACGCCGCTGTGCGCGGCCAGCTTGCCC
>JALQUU010000220.1 GCA_023260655.1 Paracoccaceae bacterium
CGTCTCGGCGGTAGACAACATTGATGCCGCCGTGTTTCTCATTGCGGAAGACCTGCACTGCACCGTGAGCCAATTCCATCTGCATCACGGCCTCGCCGACTGATAGCGAGGGAATCTTGGTTTCGGTCTCGGCGATGATCATGGCGTCAAATTCGCCAGCAGCCGCATCATCGTCCGACTCTTCCGTCGGGGCGAGGATATAGGCCGAGCCCAGCGAAAGTTCAACCGGTTCTGCACGCTCCTTGTGATGGTCCTTCAGGCGGCGCTTATAGCGGCGCAACTGTTTGTCCATCTTCTCGTTGCAACCATCAAATGCAGCGTAGATGTCATTGGCATGATCCCGAGCCTGACAGGTCAGGCCGGTCGAAAGGTGGACGATACATTCACAGACAAATTCATGCCCTGACTTGGAAAAGATCACATTGGCATCGGTCGGACGCCCTGCATATTTTCCGACGGTCTCTCCAAGCTCGGTTTTGACATGGGTCTGCAGTGCCTCACCAATATCAATCTGCTTTCCGCTGATCTGATACCGCATCGTCTCTCCTTTTCTTAACAAATGTGCAAACACACCGCAC
>JALQUU010000021.1 GCA_023260655.1 Paracoccaceae bacterium
TGCATCTTCATCAGGATGTCGAGCATGCCGTAGCTGTCCTTGCCGCCCGACATGCAGACCATCACACGGTCGCCCGCTTCGATCATGTTGTAGTCGGAAATGGCCTGGCCCATTTGGCGGCACAGGCGCTTTTCCCGCTGACCGCCCAGTTCGAGATGGCCGGAAACCCGCGCGAGAACGAGATTGCGGGTGCCGTGCACGAACGCATCGACCTCGCCTGGCCGATCATCGCCAAGCGGGTGCGGACGATCCCCGCTTACGGCGAAATGTTCGTATTGATGGGTAATATTTACGGCCAATACGACGCCAAACCGCAGGGCTTCGTCCCCGGAGGTATGAGCCTGCATAACATGATGATGCCCCACGGCCCGGACATGAATGCTTTCGAAGGCGCCTCCAACGCCGATCTGCAGCCGCACAAGCTCGACAATACGATGTCCTTCATGTTCGAAACGCGCTTCCCCCAGCATCTCACCAAGTTCGCAGCGGAAGAGGCTCCGCTGCAAGACGAGTATATCGACTGCTGGACGACGCTGGAGAAGAAGTTCGACGGCACACCTGGCAAGAAGTAAGCTGAGGTTTCACAGCTTACAAACCGGATACCCGGGCAAAGGGGGGCTCTGCCCCCCGGCTTCGCCTCCCCCCGGGATATTTGGAAAAGCAAGAGAATTGGCCGGGCGCGACCGGCATCCGAAGGAGACACCATGGGTTTGAAATCGTCTTGGCTTGCGAGCGCGAATGCGCCGGGCTGCCCGTTCCCGCTGAACAATCTGCCCTATGGGGTTTTCTCGGTTGGCGATGACGAGCCGCGTTGTGGTGTTGCGATCGGGGACATGATCCTCGATTGCCAAAGGGCCGAAGAGGCCGGGCTTCTGGAGTTCGAAGAGACGCCGCTTTTCGATGTCCCGTTCTGGAACGAGGTGATGGAGGCAGGGCCGGAGCTTTGGGCCGCCCTGCGCGCGCGGCTGGAGGACCTTCTGGGCAATCCCGCGCACAAAGCCGCCGTGATGCCCTTGTTGGTGCCTCAGGCGGATGCCCAGATGCACCTACCGTTCCTCGTTGCGGAATACACCGATTTCTACGCAGGCCGGAACCATGCCTTCAACGTCGGCTCGATGTTCCGCGACCCGGCCAATGCCTTGCCGCCCAACTGGTTGCATATTCCGATCGGCTACAACGGGCGGGCCTCTTCGGTCGTGGTTTCGGGAACGCCGGTGCGTCGCCCTTGGGGGCAATTGAAATCCCCCGATCATGCCCTGCCCGCCTTCCTGCCGTCGCGGCGGTTCGATTTCGAGTTGGAGATGGGCGCGATTGTCGGCACGGCCTCTGACGGGCCGGTAACCGTCGACGAGGCCGACGCGATGATTTTCGGCTATGTGCTTTTGAACGATTGGTCCGCCCGGGACATCCAAGCGTGGGAATATCAGCCGCTTGGGCCCTTCCAAGCCAAGGCGACGGCAACATCGATTTCGCCATGGATCGTGACAAATGCTGCGCTTGAACCCTTCCGCGTCGCCTGCCCCGAGCGCGAATTCGAGCTTCTACCGCATCTGAAAGACACCGGGCCAATGCTTTACAACATCGATCTGGATGTCCGTCTGGCCCCGAAGGGTAAGGCTGCCAGCACCATCGCGCGCACCAATTACCGCGAGATGTATTACTCCGTCCCGCAGCAACTGGCCCATCACACCACTTCGGGCTGCCCGATGAACCCGGGCGATCTTTTGGGGTCTGGCACCATCTCAGGGGCGACCAAGCCGGAACGCGGATCGCTCTTGGAGCTTTCGTGGGGCGGCAAGGAACCGCTGCAACTCGAAACGGGCGAAACCCGCTCTTTCCTCGAAGATGGCGATACGCTGACACTCACGGGAACGGCCCACGGCGACGGATATGTTATCGGGTTCGGAGAGTGCGTGGGGCAAATCCTGCCAGCCCTCGAAGACCCCTATAAACGTTGATCCCGCAGATCACCCACGAAGATATTCAATAAGGAACGCGCACCATGTCGAAGAAGTTTGCCTCGCAAGGGGATATGGCCGAGAAGAAGATCTCTTTCACCGAAGTCGGTGAGGGGCTTTGGGCTTTCACTGCCGAAGGCGATCCCAACTCCGGTGTGATCATCGGCGACGAGAGCGTCATGATCGTCGAAGCGCAAGCTACGCCGCGCCTTGCTGCGAAGGTGATCGAGAAGGTCCGTGAGGTTACGGACAAGCCGATTTCGCACCTCGTTCTCACGCATTACCACGCCGTGCGCGTGCTCGGGGCTTCGGCCTATGGCGCGCGGGAAATCATCATGTCCGATACCGCCCGCGCCATGGTCGTGGAGCGGGGCCAAGAAGATTGGGACAGCGAATTCCAGCGCTTCCCGCGCCTCTTCCAAGGCCATGAATCGATCCCGGGCCTGACCTATCCGACCACCACCTTCTCGGACCGCACGACCGTCTATCTCGGCAAGCGCCGCGTCGACATCATGCATTTGGGCCGCGCCCATACGGCAGGTGATGCCGTGGTGCATGTGCCGGACCAGAACGTGATGTTCACCGGTGACATCGTTGAATACCACTCGGCCTGCTACTGCGGCGACGGGCATTTCAGTGATTGGGGCGACACGCTCGACAATATTGCGTGGTATGACGTGGATGCGATTGCTCCGGGTCGGGGTGACGCCTTGATTGGAAAGGAGATGGTGAACGCCGCCATCGAGAATACCCGTGATTTCGTGGCCTCCACCTATCGCCCGGTACAGCGCGTGGCGGCGCGGGGTGGCAGTCTCAAGGATGCATGGGATGCAGTGCGAGCGGAATGCGATCCGAAGTTCAAGGATTACGCGATCTATGAGCATTGCCTGCCCTTCAACGTCGCCCGGGCCTATGACGAAGCGCGCGGTATCGACAAGCCGCGCATCTGGACCGCGCAGCGTGACATGGAAATGTGGGAAGCCCTTCAGGGCTAACCTTCGCGGTGGCCCGGAAGGGCCACCGTTCAACTTCGCTTCTCGGGGTGCCACATGAACAAGATCTTCGAAATCCCGCTTTATCCCTATACGCGCCACCCCGATCAGGACGCCTCATCACCCGTGCGCCGCAAGGTGGTGATCGTCGGTGCTGGCCCCGTGGGGTTGGCCGCCGCAATCGATCTGGCCCAGCAAGGGATCGAAGCCGTCATCTTGGACGAGAATGATCGCGTTTCCTTCGGTTCCCGCGCCATCTGCTTTGCCAAGCGCACGCTTGAGATCTCGGATCGCTTGGGTTGCGGCGACCCGTTGGTCGAGAAGGGCGTGCAGTGGAATATCGGCAAAGTGTTCTTTGACGAGCGCAAGGTCTATGACTTCAACCTTCTTCCGGAAGGTGGCCATCGGCGGCCTGCCTTCATCAATCTCCAGCAATATTACTTCGAGGAATATCTGGTGAACCGCCTGCGCGCGCTGGAAAGCGAAGGCGCACCGGTCTCTATCCGTGGCGGCAGCAAGGTCACCTCTATCGAGGATCGGGGCGATCACGTGTCGCTCGTCGTCAAAACCCCGGAAGGCGCCTACACGCTGGAAGCCGACTGGCTGATTGCCTGCGACGGCGCGGCCAGCCCCGCGCGGCAAATCTTGGGTCTCGATTTTGTCGGGCGCGTCTTCGAGGACAACTTCCTGATTGCCGACGTGGTGATGGATGCGGAATTCCCGACCGAACGGTGGTTCTGGTTCGATCCGCCATTCAATAAAGGGCAGTCCGCGCTCTTGCACAAGCAACCCGATGGGGTCTGGCGGATTGACCTCCAACTCGGTTGGAACATCGACAAAGAAAAGGAAAAGAAGCCCGAAAACGTCATTCCTCGCCTGAAAGCCATGCTGGGCGAAGAGGTGAACTTCGAGCTTGAATGGGTTTCGATCTACACCTTCCAATGCCGCCGCATGGAGCGCTTCCGCCATGGGCGCGTGTTGTTTGCTGGCGACAGCGCCCATCAGGTTTCACCCTTTGGCGCGCGCGGCGCCAACTCTGGCCTGCAGGACACGGATAACCTCGTCTGGAAGCTGAAACTTGTCATCGACGGCTCCGCACCGGCGAGCCTTCTGGACACCTATGATGTCGAGCGCGTCTACGGTGCGGACGAAAACATCCTGAACTCCTCCAGATCGACGGATTTCATCACGCCGAAATCGGAGCAAAGCCGCATCTTCCGTGATGCTGTGCTCGACCTATCAGAGCATTACGCCTTCGCGCGCCCGCTTGTGAATTCCGGGCGGCTTTCAATGCCCTGCACCTATGATACATCCCCGCTCAATACGACAGATGCCCTGCCCGACGCGCCCGCTCGCGCGCGCCCCGGAAGCCCTTGCCCGGACGCGCCGGTTGGAAGCGGGTTCCTTCTGGATCAACTGGGGAAGGGATTTACACTGCTTGTTTTGAACACCGATGCACCGGCCGCGGTCTCCGTTGGCGAGGTAGAAGCCCGGACGCTGAGCATCGCCGCGACCAAAGAACTGGCCGAGCGCTACTTGGGCGAGGCTACTTCCGCAGTCTATCTCATCCGCCCGGACCAACACGTCGCTGCGCGTTGGGGGCGTTACGATGAAACCGCCGTCAAATCCGCATTGGCGCGCGCTTGTGGGAAAGAACTCTGATGGCGAACCTTATCCTTACCCCCAACCTGCCGAGAGCGGACGATACCTATGCCGATTTACTGGCCGCCCATGAGGGTTTGAGCAAAGCCGCGAGCGATGCGCTGAACGCCCGCCTGATCCTGATCCTGATGAATCACGTCGGTGATCAGGCGATCATTCGGGAGGCTCTCAAGGCTGCGAAATTGGAAAACGAAAGCGCTTAATGCGCGGGCAAACCAGCCGCATCCAGAAGCGAACGGCCACCGTCGACGACCACGATGTGGCCGGTCACGAAAGCTGAAGCATCGGACGCCAGATACTGAACGGTTTCCGTTAGTTCGTTCGCCGAAGCGATCCGGCCCATGGGCGTGCTCTCTTCGATCTGGTCGCGCCACTCGGGGTTTTCTTTGAGGCTGGCCATCAGGCTTGCCGACATCACCGAACCGAAGGCCACACCGTTCACACGAACACCCGAAGGCGCAAGGTCTGCCGCCATCGCGCGCGTCATCTGGTCAATGGCCGCCGCGCCCATCGAATAGGCCAACATCCCCGGCCCAACACGGTTCGCCATGATCGACGAGATATTGATAATCGTCCCCGCGGGGGCGCGCGTGCCTTCGGCTTGCTTGATCATCCGCTTTGCCACCATCTGGCTCAAACGAAGCGCCGTCAGCACATTGCGGCGGAAGAGATCTTCCACACCGTCTTCTTCCGGCACCAGCGTTTCCGAAACCACCACCTGACGGCAGGCATTAACCAGAATATCCACCCGATCAAAAGCGTCGATGGTCGCAGACAGCAGGTTGGCAAGTGTCAGCTTCTCGCGCAGATCGCCCGAGAAATACCGCGTCGCTTGGCCGTCTTCGTTGGGACCCAACTCATGCAAGAGCCGCTCTTCGTCCATATCGGCGAACATGACATTCGCCCCGCGATCCGCGAAATGGCGGGCAATTGCGAGACCGATGCCATTGGCTGCACCTGTCACAATCGCAGTTTTGCCGCTGATAGAATAGGACATGCAGGAATTCTCCCTGTGAAGCTGGCGGAAAGCTAGCGTCTTTGCCGCTTGATAGCGAGCGGCTTGGAGCGATTTGGCGCCTCTGCCTGAATGATCTTGAAGTGGCTGTTCACCGCGATTTCCGTCACCGTCCGGAACAGCTCGTTGAGCTTGGGTTCATAGGCAAGATGCCTATTGGCCACCATCACCAGCCACCCCGAGGGGCTAAGGGCGTCAGCCGCCGCTTTTATGAAGGCCCTCCCGAGATCGGGGTCAGACGCCCGCCCGGAGTGGAAGGGCGGGTTCATGACAACGAAATCGAGAAGCCGAGGGCTTTTCCATGCCAAGGCATCCGCCCAGACAAACGCCGCACGCTCGTCCGTTACATTGAGCCGAGCGCAATCTAACGCGCGCGCATCATCCTCGACCAGATGGAGCTTCTTCACCCGTCCGGACTCGAGCACCTTTGCAGAAAGGTATCCCCACCCAGCGCCGAGGTCGGCCCCCTCGCCCGAAAGGTCCGGCAAGTTCTCCGCCAAGAAGCGAGATCCGGAGTCGATCGCGTCTGCCGAAAAAATGCCGGGCACAGTAACGAAACCCGGCGAAATTTCATTCGGCGCTTCAGGCAGTGCCCATTCCTTTAGAGCGCCCGCGGGGCCCGTCACGGAAAAGAACTTGCCGTGGGCTTTCGAAATTGCCTCCCCAACCGTCAGTTCCGGATTTCTCCGCAGCGCCTTGAGCACGCTCTCGATTCCGGAGGTCTTTTCTCCGTCGACGAAAACCTCTCCTTCGGTGCGCTGGAGCGCCTCGGATATCCAGCCCTGCGCCAGTTCCTTGGATCGCGGCAGGCAGACCAGAACGGCGGGGTAGCTGCCCGTGGCTTCTTGCGAAGCAGACGCGCCCAGCAACTTGGAGGCCTGAGCCGAAGCCGCAGCATAACGCGCCTCAAGCCCTGCGAGTGCCGCATCAGGTTCAGCGGCTCCCATTACCAAAAGTCCGCGCGGGAGCATCTCCGCGTCTCGCGCTATAGCCAACCGTTGATTTGTCATGTCGCCCACGCCCGAAGGCGGCTCACTCTCGTTCCATCGTGCACTGCAAAGGGTGCTGGTGCCGCCGCGCGAAATCCATCACCTGCGTCACTTTGGTTTCCGCAATCTCATGGCTGAACACGCCAACCACCGCCAGCCCCTTTTTGTGGACCGCCAGCATGATCTCAACGGCTTGCGCATGGGTCATGCCGAAAAAGCGCTCCAGAATGTGCACAACGAACTCCATCGGAGTGTAGTCATCATTCAACAGCATCACCTTATAAAGCGGCGGCCTGCGTGTTTTCGCGCGGGTTTCAACGACTACCGCCGCATCGGTGCCCTCGTCGGATTTTCCGGCTTGGATTGTGGGAGCGATTGTCATTTGGCTTCTACCGTAGGGACTCGGTCTGGTGGATTTCGCCTGTTATATAGTCGAGGCGGCGTAAGTGAAAAGAGGAAGTGGCGTATGGCCCCAAGAGTTACGGTCGTTGGCTTCGATGCAGACGACACACTTTGGCACAACGAACGCTTCTTCCAGATGACACAGGAGCGTTTCGCCGAACTTCTGGAGCCGTATTACTCCGGCGGCGAACTGATGCCGCGCCTTATCGCCGCCGAGAGGCGGAACATCGGCCATTACGGCTTTGGCATTAAGGGTTTCGTTCTGTCGATGATCGAAACGGCCCTTGAAGTCACAGAAGAAACGGTTCCAGCGCCGGTCATAGGCGAGTTGATCCGCGCCGGGCAGGAGATGCTCCGCCACCCGATCGAGCTTCTGCCTTGCGTTCAGGAGGTGATCGCAGAAGTCTCATCTAACCACCGGATACTTCTCATCACCAAGGGTGACCTTCTGGATCAGGAACGAAAACTTGCGCAATCCGGATTGGGTGACCTGTTCGATGGCGTTGAAATCGTTTCGGACAAAACGCCGTCAACTTACCTCAGGATCTTCGGTGCGCAGGGCGTGAATGCAGGAATGATGGTGGGCAACTCGCTCAAGTCAGACGTACTGCCGATGATTTCTGCGGGCGGTTTTGGCGTCCATGTGCCCCATGAACTGACTTGGGCACTCGAACATGCAGAACGCCCCGAGAATGAGCGATTTTTCGAATTGGCCGATTTGGGCGGATTGCCTGAGTTGCTGCGGTCATTGGAATGAAGGCCCTTCTCCGGCCCTATATCTAGAGGTTGCACACCAGAGAACCACAACACTTCGCCGCCCTACTCGCTCGACGCGGGTAAAAATCATTTAAAATTCATGCTTTATCCATCACGGCTCATATGCTAGCCTCCTCGAAAATAAAAATAAGCCAGACCGGGAAACCCGACGGCACTGAGGCAGATGATGGCAGTGAACGTGAGACATTGGCGCTCAACGGTCCGACGCGTTGTTTACGCAGTTGGTCTCTTGTGGGTATTCGTGCTCCTCCCGATGAGCGCAATGGCCGCTCCCTATGCGGCGCTGGTGATTGATGCCCGCACGGGTGAAGTCCTGCATCAGACAAATGCGGACGCCCGCCTTCATCCCGCCTCCCTGACCAAGATGATGACGCTTTACATCGCGTTTCAGGCCATCGAACGTGGCGAAATCTCGCTCGACACAAACGTCCGGATTTCAGCCCACGCGGCGGGTCAGCCGCCGTCGAAGCTCGGGTTAAAAGCAGGTCAGACGATCAAGCTCCGCTATTTGATCCGCGCTGCAGCCGTGAAATCCGCCAATGACGCGGCAACAGCCATCGGGGAAGCGATCTCGGGTACGGAAAGTGCCTTCGCCAAACGCATGACCCAAACCGCCCGCGCGATGGGCATGACCAAGACCACATTCAAGAACGCCAATGGCCTAACCGCAGACGGCCACCTTTCTTCGGCACGCGACATGACAACGCTCGGCCGTCATGTGATTTATGACTATCCGCAGTATTACAACATCTTCTCCCGTCGTTCGACCGACGCAGGCATCGGAACAGTTTCAAGCACGAACCGCCGCTTCCTCGATAGCTACAAAGGCGCGGACGGGATCAAGACCGGGTACACCAGCGCCGCCGGTTTCAATCTGGTGGCCTCCGCTGAACGCGGCAACGAGCGGGTGATTGCAACTGTGTTTGGCGGGCGTTCGACCGCGGCACGGAACGCCAAGGTCGCTGAACTTCTCGATCTGGGCTTCCGCCGCGCGCCTAGTAACGCCCCACTGAAAAAGCCCGCGAGCCCGCAACTGGTCGCTCAAGCCGATATTGAAACGAGCCCGAACGCGAGCCCCTCTACCGCGCCGGATGCGCGCGGCAAAACAATCCGCCTGGTAACAGCAGTGAAGTCGAGCCTCCGGCCGCAGGCCCGCCCGGGCGAAGCGGAACCAGCGCTTGTTATGCTGGCAATGAAAGACGATATCCGGAATGCACTGGCCGAAGCCGTTTCCGAAAGCATCGCGGAAAACGTTCAGGTAGCTCCCCCGCCAGCCGTTCCCAAGATTAACCCGCCAACTATCGCACGCCCGGAAAAGATCGCCTTGGCCGCCGCCGAGGAAACGGAACCTGCCAAACTGGAAGAAGTCTTGGCTGTGAACGAACCCGTCACCATGCCGGCAGTCGTTCAAACCGTCGCGGTTGCAGCGCCCGCGCCCCGTATTCCCGCCGCGCCACAGCCTGCCTTGCAGGAGGTCGTGACCCGGGTCTCCACCTCGGGTGGGCGCCATTGGGGGATCAATGTGGGGAAATTTCCGAGCCGCTATCATGCCGAAAAGGCACTGATGAAGACCGCTTTGGCGGAATCCGGCACGCTCGACGGATCGTTGAAGAAGGTCGTGGAGCGCAAAGGCGGCTACGAGGCCTCATTCCTCGGGATGACACAGGAAATGGCCGATCTCGCCTGCCGCAGGCTGCAAGCGCGCAAGATCACCTGCTTCACCATGGGGCCAGGCTGACGAAGGCTCAGCTCTTGGGGCGGTCGTCGTAATCGCTGTTGAGGATGCGGCGCGCATCACCTTCCAGGTCATCGTATTGATTGGTCCGAACGGTGAAGACGAAGAACAAGAGCCCCGCCCCGCCGAGCAGCAACGAGATCGGGATGAGATAGCTGAGGACGCTCATTGCTCTTCCTTATTTCAAACGCAGCGCGTTCAGGGACACAGTGATCGACGATGTCGACATTGCCAATGCGGCAATCAGCGGCGAGCAAAGCCCGGCAATAGCCAGCGGCACGGCAATGATATTGTAAACCGTCGCTACTTGGAAATTTTCGCGAATACGCTGCGTCGCTTTCCCCGCCACTTTGATCGCTTCGGCCAACGGCGAAAGATCGGTTCCGAGAAGCACAATATCCGAGGCAACGCGTGCGGCATCGAGCGCGGAAGCCGGAGAGACCGAGACATGCGCCGCAGCAAGCGCCGCCGTATCGTTCAGGCCATCACCAACCATGAGCACCTTTTTTCCCTCCTCGTGGAGCTGTGCAATCCGCGCGGCCTTATCGCCCGGCAATGCTTCCGCAACCCACTGCGCGATACCCAAGCGCTGCGCCAGCGCTTCCACTGCGCCTGCGCTGTCACCAGACATCATGATGACCTCAAGGTCGGAAGCCTGCAGGGCAGTAACCGCTTCTTGCGCTCCGGGGCGAAGGCGATCCGAGAAGGTGATTTCCAAAGGCGGTTCACCGTCAACGGCCAACCAAGCCGCAGTGTTTCCGGATGCCTTAGCACCAACCCACTGAGCGCGGCCCAAACGCACCTGCCGCCCTTGCCAGAGGCCCTCGGCGCCATAACCCGGAACTTCCCGGGCACCCTCCAGCACCGCAGCTTTCACACCACGCGCCTCAAGCGCGCCTCGCAAAGCGAGGCTCAAGGGATGCAAAGAAACCGTGGCCAAACCGAGAGCAATCATCAGATCGCGCGTTCCGAGATGATCCAGCTCCCGGACCTCCGGAGTGCCCGCCGTGAGCGTGCCCGTCTTGTCGAAAACCACGGTATCCGCCTGTGCAAGCCGCTCCAGCGCCGTGGCATCCTTGATCAGGAGCCCCTTCTTGAACAAATGCCCGGAAGCCGCCGTTGTCACGGCTGGAACCGCCAACACCAAGGCACAGGGGCAGGTAATAATGAGCACCGCAGACGCGATGTTGAGCGATATCCGGACATCCCAAGAATAGAGATACCAACCAACAAACGCCAAGGCGGCAAGGATATGTACACCGGGCGCGTAGAGTTTGGCCGCAGCATCCGCGAGAGACGTGTAGCGCGACCGCCCGGACTCAGCGATCGCAACGAGATCGGCCATCCGATGCAGAGATGTATCCTGACCAACAGCCGTCGCCTTCAATGTTAGCGGGCCTGTTAGGTTCACCTCACCGGCACTCACGATCATCCCCGGCTCCGCAAAGATCGGGCGGGTCTCGCCTGTGATGAGTGAGCGGTCAATCTCCGAAAACCCTTCAAGGATCTCCCCGTCGACAGGCATCCTCCCACCGGGCCGAACCAAAATCAGGTCCCCAACCCTCAACTCGGAAACGGGAACGGTTCGCTCAGCGCCCGCCTCCAACCGCACAGCGCGAGGAACTTCCAAAGCGGCCAGCTCCTGTGCTGCCGAACGCGCAATGGCTCGTGTGCGGTAATCCAGATAGCGGCCAGTCAATAGGAAGAACGTCAGCGTAAGTGACGCGTCAAAATAGGCGTGATGCCCCGAGAGCATGGTCTCCCAAAGCGACGTGACGAGCGCCAAAGAGATCGCCAGAACGATTGGCACATCCATGTTCAAGCACTTGTTTTGAAGAGCGCTCCACGCGCTCTTGATGAACGGCTGACCTGAAAACGCGATAGTCGGAAACGCTATCGCTGCTGAAATCCAGTGGAACATGTCCCGCGTCGCACCATCGGCACCGGACCAGACCGAGACAGAAAGCAGCATGACATTCATCGACGCAAAACCCGCCACAGCAAGCCGCATCAACAGATCCCGGCCAGCCTTATCCTGTGACGTCGCCGCGAGAGTGCCCGCATCCAACTCGTAGGCCTCGTATCCGGCCGCATTGATCAAGCCGATGATTTCTTCCGGCGACACATACGGGTCCGCCTCGACGAGCGCTCGCTTCAGCGTCAGGTTCACGCGGGCCGAATTGACGCCCGGGTGCGCAGAAAGCGCGCGCTCCAACGTCGAAATACATGCACCGCAATGCACACCCGGAACCGAAATCGCGAGCTTTGCCTCCTTCGGAACATCCCGCTGCGCAATGTCTTCCGCGCCAGGAGCTGCAATGCACGCAGGACAAGCCGAGATAGAAGGACGCATCGTTGCGGTCATGGCCGCTTACCCCTTGATGTGAAGTGCCCGCGTTTGCGAAAATTCGGTTCCGTTCTGGGAGACCGCAGTCAATCTCAGATTCCAGTTGCCCGGAGCAAGATCAACTTTCGCAACGTAAGCCGAGCCGTCGAAACGCCACTGCGGCGTTACGCCCTGAGTTTGCGTGGTGGGACGGCCGATAACCGCTTCCAGCCCGCCCACCAGAAGCGGGGCACCTTGCGCATCCTTGAAGGCAAGGCGGATTTCACCTTGTTGATGCTCGACAGCTAGCGTCCACCCCAAGGCCTCTTGAGCGGCCTTGCGGCTATTGAACTCCTGGCTCGCAATGTAGCTGTTCTTCACCTCAAGGCCTGGGAAGGTCTTTACCGCGTTGACGGCCATGACGACGTTGACCGCGATAATGACGCCGAATGCACCGACGAACCCGATCAAAACGTGTTTACCTTTGATCTCGCGGACCATCAGTTCGCTCTCCCGTTAAAGATCGTGTCCTTATAGACGCGATCTCCGTTACCAATATCTTCAACCCACAAACGAACGTCATGACGTTCGCTTTCCGCCGGAACAGAGCCTTTGGGGGCCGTGATGTAGACGCGCTGGATATGCATCGTGTCGGCCGGCACGGTTACGTTACCGTAATCCGTTCCCTCTAGGCTCACACGCAAAGCAAGGTCACCCTTCACTGTCACGCGGAAGGTCCGAGGCTCGCCGTGCTTGTTTCTGATCCGGACGTCGTAGGTGTTGCGAACAGACCCGTCCGACAAAGTAACGAAGATCGGGTTCCGGACCGGAGCCACGGTCATGTCGATATCCTGACGAATGAACAACGCAACGAGCAGACCCACACCCACCAGAGACCAAAGGGTGGTGTAGAGAATTGTGCGGGGGCGGAAGATGTGCTTCCAGATCGGCTTTGGCGGCTTACCCGCACGCTCGTTCACCTCATCGGTTAACGCCATGTAATCGATGAGCCCGCGGGGCTTGCCGATCTTGGCCATCACATCATCGCAGGCATCGATACAGAGCGCACAGGTGATGCACTCCAACTGCTGACCATTGCGGATATCGATGCCCACGGGGCAGACGTTCACACAGGCCATACAGTCGATACAATCGCCCTGACCCTCCGATATCTCGCCCTTTTTCAGCTTCCCGCGCGGCTCACCGCGCCATTCGCGATACCCGACAACCAATGTATCCTCATCCATCATAGCCGCCTGAATCCGTGGCCAGGGGCAGGCGTAGATGCAGATTTGTTCTCGGGCGAAGCCGCCGAAGAAGAAAGTGGTGGCTGTGAGGATGAACATGGTGGTGTAGGCAACAGGGTGTGCCTGACCGGTTAACAGGTCGCGCGCGAGGGTGGGGGCGTCGGTGAAATAGAAGACCCACGCACCGCCTGTGGCGAGGCCGATGAGGAGCCACAGGGTCCACTTCGTGAGGCGCAAACGGGCCTTCCGGACATCCCATTTCTTCTGGTGATGGAGCCGCAAGCGGGCGTTCCGATCCCCCTCAACCCACCGTTCTACAAGGATAAAAAGGTCGGTCCAGACGGTCTGGGGGCAGGCGTAACCACACCAGACGCGACCGGCGGCAGAGGTGAAGAGGAAGAGGCCAAGCCCCGCCATCACAAGAAGGCCCGCGATGAAATAGAACTCATGGGGCCAGATTTCGATCCAGAAGAAGAAGAACCGACGATTCGCCATGTCGACGAGCACCGCCTGATCGGGGAGAGAGGGGCCACGGTCCCACCGGATCCACGGGGTAATGTAGTAGATCCCAAGGGTGACGATCATAATCAACCATTTGAGATTACGAAACTTTCCCGACACGCGGCGCGGGAAAATCGGCTCCCGAGCGGCATAGAGGGAGGGCGGTGCTTCAGGGGTCGTGGACACGGATTCACTCCGGAAAAATGAGACTTCTCGTTGTGGCCCTTTTGCCCTGCCCCGCCAGCCGGAACATTGACCTGCATCAAATTCTACATTTTTGGTTCATGTTCAGCGCGGAGGGGGCGGATTCGCCCCAACCCCATTTCCGAAGCGTATGGATTGCGTCTGGATTGCGTATGGCAAGCGTCATGACGTTGGGGATGACGTGAAACCATGAAAGCCTTTAACCATGCCTTAACTTTTTTGTTCTAAGCTAAGAGAACGACAAGCCACCGGAATACCAACAATCAAGCCTTCGATATTTTCGTTCTTCGCTGGCGCAGGCTTTCTTGATCTCGGATTCGAGCCAGGCGGCTTTGACGTTGCGTACTTGAATGAGTACCATCAGCCATTTCTAGAAGGCTACAAACACTCTCGCAGCAAATTGAAGCTTCCGCCTCCACGTCATGGCTATTTTCAAGGCAGCATCGAGGATGTAGACCCGAAGGCGCTGGCCAAACATATCGAAAAAGAGCGCGAGAGCGGTCATCAGGTTGGTTTTATTGGCGCCCCCCCCTGCCCGGACTTTTCTGTCGCCGGAAAGAACCGTGGCCATCACGGTGAAAATGGTCGGCTGTCACGGACATATGCCAATCTGATTGCCGAGCTAAAGCCAGACTTCTTCCTCTTTGAAAATGTCAAAGGACTATACCGGACCAAGAAGCACAGGGCGTTTTTCGAAGAAATGAAAGCAAACCTGCGGGACGGCGGATACAGCCTTCATGAACGACTAATCAACGCTATAGAATACGGTGCGCCTCAGGATCGTGAGCGCATCATTCTCGTTGGTTTCATGAATGGACGCCTACCAACTTCCTTTGATTGGGGCGAACGACCCTACCCTAACAGAACGGCGTTTGACTACCCATGGCCCGCGAAGTCGGCATTTGTCGAAGATAGCCAGCGCGAGCGACCTAACTCCATACCGCTAGAGCTAACGGTGCAGCACTGGTTTGAACGAAATGACGTGTCAAACCACCCTAATGCCCGCCACTGCTTCACGCCAAGGGCAGGACTCTCGCGTTTTCTAAGCGTCGAAGAGGGCGATGATAGCAAGAAGTCGTACAAGCGCCTGCATCGTTGGCGTTATTCGCCCACCGCTGCCTACGGAAATAATGAGGTGCACCTCCACCCCTACCTCGCTCGGCGCATAAGTGTTTCCGAGGCACTAGCGATAAAATCATTGCCAAAAGAATTTGAATTGCCTGCAAGCATGACACTCTCTGACATGTTCAAAACGGTTGGCAACGGCGTTCCATTCCTCGCAGCTTTAGGGTTATCTAATTCCATATTGCACCACCTAGGATCAGTCGATGCGCGTTACAGCAAGCAACATAGTTTGGGCGATCAACAATCTGCCGCGTGACCGTGAGTACAACTACCCTAACGCCGCGACAAAAGGACGGATCGTAATCCACAGGATTCTTGAACCGGAAGGGCCAATAGAGTTCAAGCGCTACGACCCCAATAGGGGCGAACGGCTGAGCGACAAGAAAGTTGAAACCATTTCTTCGGCTATGGTTTCTCGGCTTGCAAATGCAATTCTGGAAGGCAAGCCTGTGAACGTCGACCGCGTTTTTGGGGCGAGTTACAACACTCGATCCGTGCTGCAGGCGTTACTTGCGCACACGCCCCAATTCTACATGTGCAAGCCTGGACGGATTGAACAAAACGGCTCAAATTCGAGACTCAAGCCGGGGCACAAGCATATGTTGTTCCTACCAAACGAGCCCCATGAGCCCAACAAAATCTTCTGGAAAGATGTTGACCTAGCAATTTCTGAACTCGCTGTTCCTGATGTAGCGTATCAAGGTTTCGCGCCTGACACACTTCCTGTTGACCGTGAAATGAATATCGAGCAGCAAAGAAGACATGCTCAGATTCAAATCGCTTTAGTTTTGATTGGGAACCAACTTTGCTTCCGCACTTGGGTGGCGGCGAACGATAGATCGATCAAGTACGGTGACAAAACAATATCCCAAATGGACGGTGTCATAGACAGCCTTTCAAACGAGCGCATCCTAAGCGGATACGCCGATGCAGTGGACGCAGCACGCCTGATCGACTGCATCTGGTTTAGAAACGGTCGACTAATGCCTGCCATGTTGGAGGTAGAACATAGCACAGGCGTAACGTCCGGCCTCACTAGAATGAAGGGGTTCTACGACCTTGGCCCCGCCTTGCGAGACATCCGATGGACAATTGTCGCTCCTGACGAGGATCGAGAAAAGGTGGTTAGGGAAGCAAATCGGGATCAGTTCAAGCCACTGAACACGCGATTTTTTCCATACTCGGCTGTTGAGGAACTCTATTCGCTTTGTGAGCGCAGAAAACCAAAAGGAATCACAGATGAGTTCTTGGATGCGTTCATGGAACCTTGCGTTCACTGATCGCCATAACAGTTAGGCGCTTTCCGCCACCTCCGCCAGCAACTCGAAGGAGCGTACCCGCTTCTCGGGGTCGTGGATCGCTCCCGAGAAGATGATCTCGTCGGGTGCGTAGCGGCTCACTAGCTCGTTCAACCGCTCTTTCGCCGCCCTAGGGCTTCCGGTGACGGAGACCGACAGGGCGTGGTCGACCTGACGGCGGATGTGCGGGGGGATTTCCGAGAGATCGCTGGTCGGGCGCGGGAGGGGGCCGGGGGTGCCCATGCGGAGGCGGGCGAAGGCCAGAAGTTGCGAGGAGCGGAGGAAGTGGGCCTCGGCGTCGGTTTCGGCGAGGAAGGCGCCTGCGGCCATCATGGCGTAGGGGGCATCGAGGAAGCGCGAGGGCTGGAAGGTGGCGCGGTAGGTGGCGAGCGCATCGTCGAGCGCATCGGGGGCGAAGTGGGAGGCGAAGGCGTAGGGCAGGCCGAGGTAGGCGGCGAGTTGGGCACCGTAGAGGGAGGAGCCGAGGATCCAGAGGGGGACTTCGGTGCCGGTGCCGGGAATGGCGCGGACGGGGGCATCGGCGGCGGTGGTAGAGAGGTAGCCTGCGAGTTCGATGACATCGTTGGGGAAGGTGTCTTCCTGCACCATGTGGCGGCGGAGCGCGCGGGCGGTGGCCATATCGGTGCCGGGGGCGCGGCCGAGGCCGAGGTCGATCCGGCCGGGGTAGAGGGTGGCGAGGGTGCCGAATTGCTCGGCGATGACGAGGGGAGAGTGGTTGGGGAGCATGATGCCACCTGCGCCGACGCGGATGGTGGAGGTGGCGGCGGCGACGTGGGAGATCACGAGGGAGGTGGCGGCAGAGGCGATGCCGGGCATGTTGTGGTGTTCGGCCAGCCAGAAGCGGGTGTATCCGGCGGCTTCGGCAGCTTGGGCAAGGCGGGCGGAATTGTGGATCGCGTCGCGCGCGGTGCCGCCTTCGGGGATGGGGGAGAGATCGAGAATGGAGATGCGCATCGGAGCCTCTTTTCGGGGAGGATAGCGCGATGCGGGGGGAGGGAGAAGTGGGTGCCGATCTTCCAGGAAACGCGCGAACAGGACGGAAGATCGGCACCTTGTCCGGAAAGCTGCCGCCTCCGGGTTTCTCCGATCCGGTTGGCAGGGAAGGAGGCCGCGCGGATCGTAGACTGGCTAGGGCGTGGCCCTTTGCATGTCCGATGAGAGCTTAATGCCGTGATTCGCGCGGGGCGGCTTTGATCTGGGTCAACCACGTGGGGTTGACGGATCAGGGCAGCACGAGGGCGAGCGTTGCGGAGAAGGTGAGGAAGGAGAGGAGCGTCATCAGGAACATCGCGAGGGCGGCGGTCTGATCCTCGCCGTAGCGTTGGGCGAGGATGGGGTAGATGGCCATGACGGGCATCGCGGCCATGAGGATGGCGGCGGCGGCGAGGTGTTCTGGGACCGGGAAGCCGAGGGTGGCCATGAGTATGAGGGAGAGGGCCACGGCGGCGGGGTGGATCAGGAGTTTGCCGATCACCACGGGGGCGACGGAGAGCGTGAGGCTGGAGAGGGAGAGGCCCGCGAGGGTGCCGCCGATCACGATCAGAGAAACGGCGGCGCTGGCATTGGCGAGGATATCCACCGGGCGGAAGATGATCTGCGGCAAAGGGATGTGGAAGACAGACACGACGACACCCGCGCAGAGGGCGAGGACGATCGGGTTCCGCGAGAGGCGGGCGGCGATCTGGCGCACGAGGCGGGTGCCTTCAATGCCGTTGCTGCGGCTGGCTTCGGCCATGGCGAGGCCCATCGGGATCATCACGAGGTTCTCGACGATCATATTCATGGCAAGCGCCGTGGTGGCGATCTCAGGCAGGGCCATGAGGAGTACGGGATAGCCGACAAAGCCGCTATTGGCGCAGGACATGCCCATGGCGCTGAAGGTGCTGCCACCTGCGGTTTGCCCGGAGATGCGCCGCGACCAGAGGTAGCCGCCCCAGAAGACCGCAACGGAGCCGAGGAGCATCGCGCCCAGATAGCCGGGAACGGCGATTTCAGCGAGGGTGCGGGTGGAAACGGCGCGGAAGATCAGGGCGGGCAGCGCGAATTGGACGACGAGGCGGCCAAGGACGGTCATATCGGCGCTGGAAAACACCTTGAGGCGCACGGAACCGAAACCAAGGCCGATCAGCACAAAGATCACACCTGTGATCGACAGGATTTCCAGCATCGCGCCCCGCTGCGTTTATTCTGGCGCGAGCATAGGCCTTATCCGGGGGCCTGAAAGCGAAAAGAGCAGGCCGGAGCCTGCTCTTTCCTTGTTCGATGTTGGCGCGATTATTCGCCGCCGCCGAGCGAGTGGACATAGGTTGCCACTGCGCAGATTTCGGCTTCGGAGAGACCTTGGGTCGGACGGAAATCCGTGCTCCATGCCGGCATCACGCCGCCACGGGAGTTGGTCACGGTTTCCAGAAGCGTCGCGTAATCGCCACCGTAGAGCCAGATCGCGTCGTTCAGCGCCGGAGCACCCAGATCGCGCATGCCTTCGCCCTGTTCACCGTGGCAGGAGGCGCAGTTGTCGGCGAAGACGACAGCGCCTTCCTCGACTTTGGCTGCGTCCTGAGCGGTGCCAGAGAGCGACATGACGAAGTTCACAACCTGATCGAGTTGCTCTTTTTCGAGCAACTCGTCCCGACCGAAGGCGGGCATTTCGGTTGCGCGGGCATCATCGCTATCCGTGTTCCGGATGCCGTGGGTGATGGTGTAGTGGATCGCGTCGATATCACCACCCCAGAGCCAGTCGTCATCGAGAAGGTTCGGGTAGCCTTTGGCACCTGCTGCACCAGCGCCGTGGCACTGGGCACACCAGGTTTTGAACACAGCCGCACCTGCGGAGATGGCGTAGCCTTTCAGCTCTGCATCACCGTCGATGGCAGCCAGCTCTACCGAAGCGAGCTTGTCGTTCATGGGCGCGTTCTTGGCATCCACTGCGGCGATCTGCTCGGCGACTTGCCCACGAGCGGAGAAGCCGAGAAGGCCGGAGGTTGCCTGAGAAATGCCCGGCCATGCCGGATAGGCGATGGTATAGCCGATGCCCCAGACGATGCAGGCATAGAAGGTCCAGAGCCACCAGCGCGGCATCGGGTTATCGTATTCCTGAATGCCGTCCCAGGAGTGGCCCGTGGTGCCGACGTCTTCTTTCTTGATCGGTTTCTTAGCCATGTCTCAGGCCTCCTGTGCGTCACGCTCACGGAGAGCGGGCTTTTCGTCATGCCGGAACGGGATATCTGCCACGTCGCGATACACTTTCGTCGAACCGGGGCGCATCACGAAGAGGATGACACCGACGAAGAAGGCGAAGAGCGCGAGCAGAACCCAGCTGTCAGCGAACTCGCGGAGAAGGGAGTAGGTTTCCATGATCCCTCCTCAGCGGCTTGCATCAGGCGTGAAAGTGGAGAAGTCGACCAGCGTGCCCAGCATCTGGAGATAGGCGATGAGCGCGTCGGATTCCGAGATCCCCGGCTTGCCGTCGAAGTTCCGCACCTGGACCTTGTCGCCGTAGCGTTCGATCAGCCCATCGGTATCGGCTTCGGGATCGGCTTGCGCGGCGAAGTCGGCCTTGGCGTTCTCCAGCATTTCCTCGGTGTAGGGAACGCCGACGAAGCGGTGCGTTGCCATCACGTCCTGGATATACTTGCCGTCAATCGCGCGGTTTTCGAGGAAGCCGTATTTGGGCATCACCGATTCCGGCACGACCGATTGCGGGCTACGCAGGTGGTCACGGTGCCATTCGTCCGAGTAGCGGCCGCCGACGCGGGCGAGGTCGGGCCCCGTCCGCTTCGAGCCCCACTGGAACGGGTGGTCGTACTGGCTTTCAGCCGCGAGGCTGTAGTGGCCATAACGCTCCACCTCGTCGCGCATCGGGCGGATCATCTGCGAGTGGCAGACGTAGCAGCCTTCGCGGATGTAGATATCCCGGCCCGCCAGTTCGAGGGGCGTGTAGGGGCGCATGCCCTCCACTTCCTCGATGGTGTTTTCGAGCCAGAACAGCGGTGCGATTTGCACGATGCCGCCGATGGTCACCACGAGCAGCGCAAAGACTGCCAGAAGCGTGACGTTCTTTTCGAGGATCGCGTGTTTGTCGAGAATTGCCATTGTCCGGCCCTCCTTATTCAGCCGGGACCAGATGGTTCGCGGATTCCACGCGGGGCGCGGCACGAACAGTCATCCAGAGGTTATAGCACATGATGAGTGCGCCGGAGAGAAACATCAGACCACCCAGACCGCGCACGACATACATCGGGAACTTCGCGCCAACGGTGTCGGCGAAGGAGTTCACGAGGAAGCCGTTGGCATCCACTTCACGCCACATCAGGCCTTCCATGATGCCGGTGACCCACATGGAGGCGGCGTAGAGGATGATGCCGATGGTGGCGAGCCAGAAGTGCCAGCTCACGAGCGAGAGCGAGTAGAGGCGCTCGCGGTTCCAGAGCTTCGGCACGAGGAAGTAGAGAGCACCGAAGGTGATCATCCCGTTCCAGCCGAGTGCGCCGGAGTGCACGTGACCGATGGTCCAGTCAGTGTAGTGCGAGAGCGAGTTCACCGCACGGATCGACATCATCGGACCTTCGAAGGTGGACATGCCGTAGAAGCCGATCGAGATCACCATCATACGGATGATCGGGTCGGTCCGGAGCTTGTCCCATGCGCCCGAGAGGGTCATGAGGCCGTTGATCATACCACCCCAGGACGGCATCCAGAGCACGACCGAGAACACCATGCCGAGGGTCGAAGCCCAGTCCGGCAGAGCGGTGTAGTGGAGGTGGTGGGGGCCAGCCCAGATGTAGAGGAAGATCAGGGCCCAGAAGTGGATGATCGAGAGCTTGTAGGAGAACACGGGGCGTTCCGCCTGCTTCGGCACGAAGTAATACATCATGCCGAGGAAGCCTGCGGTGAGGAAGAAGCCCACAGCGTTGTGGCCATACCACCACTGGGTCATGGCATCCTGAACACCCGAGAACACCTGCACCGACTTCGAACCGAAGATCGAGACCGGGATCGCGATGTTGTTCACGATGTGGAGCATCGCGACCGTCAGGATGAACGACAGGTAGAACCAGTTCGCCACGTAGATATGGCGCTCTTTGCGCTTCATGATGGTGCCCATGAAGACGAGGAGATAGGCAACCCAGACGATGGTGAGCCAGAGGTCCACATACCATTCGGGTTCGGCATATTCCTTACCGTGCGTCGCGCCGAGGATGTAGCCCGTTGCCGCCAGCACGATCACGAGCTGGTAACCCCAGAACACGAACCATGCGAGGTTGCCGCCCCAGAGGCGCGCAGCAGAGGTGCGCTGCACGACGTAGAAAGACGTCGCCAGAAGCGCGTTACCACCAAATGCGAAAATCACCGCGGAGGTGTGCAGCGGACGCAGCTTGCCGAAGTTCAGATACCCTTGGGCCCATTCGAGATTGAGCACAGGGAACGCCAATTGGAACGCAATGATCACGCCCACTAGGAAACCCACGACACCCCAACCCGCGGTCGCGATCACGCCGTAGCGCACCACGCCGTCCAAATAACGGGTCTGGTCAGTTGGCACCGAAGGCTCTCCGGTGCGGCGAAGCACGTAAACAAACGTGATAAGCGCGGCGAGTGCGACAGTGATCGCATTCACCTGATAGGCCAAATCACGCCCGTAATTGGCGGCAATCATCGCGAGAAGCGCCACCAAGCCGAGCGCTATCAGCTTGAAATAGTTCGACATCTTTCGTCCCTTCGTCTGGTTCCGCATGATTCGGGAAAACCTGCGGCGCGTTATAGACTGATGGGTAGATGCGCCGGGCGCGTGAAAGCCGCCTTGATCTGTATCAAGAGTTCCTGTCGCACCTATTGATACGCATCAAGGCATGCCCCGGATCCGGCCCGTAGCTTCGAAGCCAGAGACCCCGCCCAACCGGAGGCCCCCATGGCTTATAAAACGATCTTCACCGCCCTCACCGACCCCGCCCTCGTCGCCACGACGATGGAACAGGCCGAGGCGCTCGCCCGCGCGCATGATGCCCATCTCGATGTGCTCTGCCTCGGCGTCGACCGCACCCAGACCGGATATTATTACGCCGGCGCGAATGCCCTGATCCTGCAGGAAACCATCGCCCGCGCCGAGAAGGAAGCCGAAGAAATCGAAGCGCAGGTGCGCGCACGGCTCGAACCGAGCGGCTTGCGCTGGTCAAGCGATACCGGCGTATCGCAACTGGCCGATATCGGCCGTCATGTTGCCGCCCGCGCCCGCTTCTCCGATCTGGCTGTTCTGGCCAAGCCCTACGGCCAGAATCGTGGCGCAGAGCTTGAACCCGTCGTTGAAAGCGCCATGTTCGAAGGCCTCGCCCCGGTGCTGGTGGTGCCAGGGCCGGGCTGCACGGTCACCAATCCGAAAAAGGTGGTGATCGGCTGGAATGAAAGCCGCGAGGCACTGGTGGCCGTTCGCGCAGCGCTACCCTTGATCCAGAAGGCCGAAACCGTGCATGTCGTGATCATCGACCCGCCCACGCACGGCCCGTCGCGCTCCGATCCCGGCGGTCAACTCTCGCAATACCTCGCCCGCCATGGCGCGCGCGTGGAAATCGATGTGCTCTCGAAAACCCTGCCGCGCGTTTCCGATGTGCTGATCCGCCATGCCAAAGATGTCAGCGCCGATCTGGTGATCATGGGCGCCTATGGCCACTCGCGGTTCCGCGAAGCCATCCTCGGCGGGGCCACGCGCTATATGCTCGAACAATCGGGCCTCAGCGTGTTCATGGCACACTGAACCCTTTCATATTGGCGAAAATATCCCGGGGGGTGAGGGGGGCAGCGCCCCCCTCTCTTCTTAGGCCACCCGCGCGCCTGCCGGGATGGTGGGAGGGGCCGCATTCAGCCGTTCGATCGCGAAGCCGGCGGCGGCTTTGTATTTGGCCATGAACTCGGTACGCTCGGCCTTGGAGACCACGTCGTCGATCCGCTCGAAGATCCCGCCGCAGCGTTCATCGACCATATTCAGCAGGCCGAAAGGCCCTGCCCCGCGATTGCGGAGGATCAGTTCCGAAACCGGTTTGCAGAGCGTCGCGTCATAGGCGGCGAGGGCGGTGGGCGTGACGCCGCCTTTGATAAGGGCCGCGCCCAGAACCCGGGCGTCGACGATGGCTTGGCTCGCGCCGTTCGAGCCGGTGGGATACATCACATGCGCCGCGTCGCCCATGAGCGCGACAGGGCCATCGACCCATGTCGGGATCGGTTCGCGGTCGATCATCGGGTATTCGTAAACCTCGGAAGCGCCACGGATCAGGGCGGGCACGTCGAGCCAGTCCCAAGCCCAGCCTTCGAAATGGTGGATGAAGCGATCGAGCGGCACCTTGCGGTTCCAGTCGCCTTCCCAGCCGCCTGTGTTATCGACCGTCTGCTCGGCGATCCAGTTGATGGTGGCGTAGCCTTCGGCATCGGTGTGGGAGATCGGGTAGATCACCATGCGGTGGCGATGCGTGCCGAGGCCCACAAAGCTTGATCCGGTGCGGATGGGTTTGGCGCGGGTCACGCCGCGCCAGAGGATCGCGCCGCCCCATTGGATCGGGGGCTGGGCGGGGTGCATCTGGGCGCGGATAGCGGAATGTAGGCCGTCGGCGCCGACGAGGAGCGTGGCGGCGATTTTCTCGGTGCCTTGGGCGCTTTGCACATGGGCGATCACGCCATCCGTGGTTTTCTCGTAGCCCGTTACGCGCGCGCCGGTGCGGACCGCATCGGGGCCCAAGCGCTCCAGCACGGCGCGGTAGAGCATCATCTGCAACTCGCCGCGGTGCACGGCGTATTGCGGCCAGTTGTAACCAGCCTCGAGCCCGCGCGGTTCGGAGTGGATATCGTTGCCGTTGCGACCGACAAGCGCCCATTCGAGCGCGGGCAGGCCCACTTTGTCGAGCATCTCTGCGGTGAAGCCGAGATCGTAGAGTTCGCGGATGGCGTTGGGTTGCAGGTTGATCCCCACGCCGAGGGGTTTCAGTTCGGGGACGGCCTCGAATACCGTGCAGCGGGCACCGATCTGGTGCAGCGTCAGCGCCAGAGCCATGCCGCCGATACCGCCGCCAGCGATCAGGATATGGGGTTCAGTCATGGGGGCCTCCGCTGCAGTTCCGCGTGATACTTACCAAGCGCAACCATTTTGGCCAGCACGAAGCGGCACTTTTGGCGAAGTTTTCGGGGGCGAGGCCTTAGGCCAGCATACCGCCGTCGCTATCGTCACCTGCTTCTTCGAGCAGTCGGTCGAAGTCGGGGACGATCACGTGGCGTTTGCCTTCAAGCTCGATTACGCCGTCTTTGCGGAGTGCGGAGATCTGGCGCGACACGGTTTCGAGCGTGAGGCCGAGGTAATCGGCCATGGATTCGCGAGTGAGAGGCAGATCGAACACGAGTGCGCCTTTCGCGGTGCGCAGGTTCAGCGAGGCATCGCGGCGGGCAATGATCGACAGGAAGGAGGCGATTTTCTCGCGCGCTGTTTTACGACCCAGAAGCAGCATCCATTCGCGGGCGGCGTCGAGTTCGTCGAGCGTCATTTCGAGAAGGCGGTGCGCGATATGGGGTGTGCGGACCATGAGTTGCTCGAAGGGCTTCTTGCGGAAGCAGCACATCATAACGTCGGAGGTGGCGGTGACGTCATAGGCAGCACCATCGCGACCGGGGCGGCCGACGAAATCGGAGGGCAGGAGGAGGCCGACCATCTGGGTGCGGCCGTCTTCCATCGTTTGCGTCAGCGTGGCGATACCGGAGACGACGGAGCCCACGAAATCCATGCGGTCGCCCGCCCAGATGATGTGGCTGCCAGCCTCGTAGGTGCGGTAATATTTGATTTCATCCAGAAGCTGCAGCTCGTCGGGCTCGCAACGGGCGCAAACGGCGCGATGACGGATCGGGCAATCACCACATCCTTGCGTGAGGCAGGGCGCAGAAGACTGGTTCAAAGGTATAGGCCTATTCTTGCTTGATCTACGTCAAATACGTGCATTTGCGATGGAGATACGTGTGCACGAATGGAAACCAAAGCACAACTTGCAAAGCTGGGACTGTTTGACGCGAAAGTACCTCGTTACACGAGTTACCCGACGGCACCGCATTTCAGCACGAACATCGGCCCCGCAGATTTTTCCGGCTGGATTCAAGCCATTCCGGAGGGGTCGGCGATATCGCTCTATATCCACGTGCCGTTTTGCCGGAGGTTGTGCTGGTTCTGCGCCTGCCGCACGCAAGGCACGCAATCGGATTCGCCGGTGGCGGCTTACCTCGAGGTGTTGAAAGCCGAACTTTCCATGTTGAAAGCGGTGCTTCCGGAGGGCGTGAGCCTGTCGCGCCTGCATTGGGGTGGCGGCACGCCCACTTTGATGACGGCACCGATGATTACCGAATTGGCAAAAGCGATTGCCGATGTGGCGCCTTTCGCAGCGGATTACGAGTTCTCCGTGGAGATCGACCCCTGCGAGGTGGACGACGCGCGGCTTGACGCTTTGGCGGCGGCGGGGATAAACCGCGCTTCGATCGGGGTTCAGGATTTCGACGAGGAAATCCAGAAGACCATCGGGCGGCCGCAGGGCTTCGAAGTGACCCGCGCGGCTGTGGAAGGCATCCGCAAGCGTGGGGTGAAGAGCCTCAACGCGGATATCCTCTTCGGCTTGCCGCACCAGACGAACGCGAAGATTACCGATACGGTCCAGAAGCTGCTGAGCTTCTCGCCGGACCGCGTGGCGCTTTATGGCTATGCTCATGTGCCGTGGATGGCGAAGCGCCAGCAGATGATCCCGTCGGACGCGCTGCCGACACCGCAAGAGCGGTTGGAGCTCTTCGACGAAGCGCGGAAACTTTTCCTCTGGGACGGGTTCCGCGAGATCGGCATCGACCATTTCGCTCTGCCATCAGACAGCATGGCGAAGGCGCAAGCGGCGGGCACGCTGCGGCGGAATTTCCAGGGCTACACGGATGACCCCTCTGGCGTGCTGGTCGGTGTGGGTGCAAGCTCGATTTCGCGCTTCCCGCAGGGCTATGCGCAGAACCATGCCGCAACGGGCGCGCATACGGCTGCGATCCGGGAGGGCAAGTTCTCGACCCATCGCGGCCACGCATTCACGGAAGAAGACAAGCTGCGCAGGCGCATCATCGAAGCGCTGATGTGCGATTTCGAGGTGAACCGCCAAGAGATCCTCGAAGGTTACGCGGTTTCGAGGAAACGGCTTGATGGCCTCTTCAGCGATGCGGTGGCGGCCTTCCCCGGCATGTTGAAGCCGACAGAGGCCGGCCTCTTCATTCCCGAAGCGGCGCGCCCGCTAACGCGGATGATTGCACGGCATTTCGATGCTTACGATCTGTCGAAAGCAGGCCATTCCTCGGTGATCTGAGGGATCAGCGTACAGGATCGAAGAGCGCGTCTTTCAGGGTGCAATCCTTGATCGTGTCCGAGCCGCAGGGCACGGGCGCGAGATCTTTCGAGAGGCAGATGCGAACCTCTTGAATGTAGCCTTCTTTGCAGGTGACGGTGACCATTTCGCGTTTGAAGCCGGGATTGGCTTCAAGGAAGGCCTCTTCGATGAGCGAGGCGGGCAGTTTCACGGTTTTGGAAAGCTTGCGGAAGGCCTGGGGAATGCGGACGCTTTCATAAGCCTTGCGCGCGGTTTCATAATAGGCGCGCGCCGAGAGGCCGGAGCAGACGCCGTGCTTCTTCCACTGGTACCACGCGAGGCCGGAGGTGCCCATGATATCGGCCATCGCCTCGGTCATGCCGCGCGTGGGCTGGGGTTCGGTAGTGGGGCAGAAGGCGGGCCAGCCGCGATGGAACTGGGGCCAGAGGCCATGAAGCGTCCAGCCGAAATCCTCGCGTTCATCACATTGCGGAGAGTTGCGGGAATCGCCTTCCAAGCGGCACCAGTTCGGCGACCACGAGAGCGCCATGACGTAATAGTCGAACACCCCGGATTTCTTGCCATCGGCCCGCGCAGCAGGGGAAATCAGGCCGATTGCGGCCACGAGGGGGATCAAAAAGCGCATTCACTCTTTCCTTGAACAGTTTCCCGCAGTATAAGCTCCGCGATTTCCCCCACAATGGAAACCGTCCTTCGGGACAGCCCTTTTCGGGCAGCGGGGAAGATTTGAGTTCTGGAGTGAACGCGATGAACAAACCGATCATGGCCCGCGCAACTGCCGTCTGGCTCGTTGACAACACCACTTTGACCTTCAAGCAGATCGCCGACTTCGTTGGCATGCACGAGCTTGAAATCCAAGGCATCGCAGACGGCGACGTGGCCGTTGGCGTGAAGGGCTTCGACCCCGTTGGCAACAGCCAGCTCGATCAGATCGAGATCGACAAGGGCGAGAAGGATCCGCTATATAAGCTGAAGCTGAAGTTCAACCCGGCGGCTGTGGGCGAAGAGAAGCGCCGTGGCCCGCGCTACACGCCGCTGTCGAAGCGCCAAGACCGCCCCGCCGCAATCCTGTGGCTGGTGAAGTTCCACCCCGAGCTTTCGGATGGCGCTGTTGGCAAGCTGGTGGGCACGACGAAGCCGACTATCCAGTCGATCCGCGAGCGCACCCACTGGAACATCGCCAACCTGCAGCCGGTCGATCCGGTGGCGCTTGGCCTTTGCCGTCAGTCGGAACTCGATATGGCCGTTCAGAAAGCCGCTGCGAAGCGCGCTGCCGAAGGTGCTGCGATGACCGACGACGAACGCCGCAAGCTGCTTTCGACCGAGCAGTCGCTCGGGATGGAATCGGCCTCTCCGCGCTTGCCGACGGCCATTGAAGGCCTCGAAACCTTCAGCCTTTCGGAGAACGACGACGAAGACACGATGGCAGATGACGAGCGCTACAAGGACGCGGATAGCTTCTTCAATCTGCCCGGCGGCGACGACGAAGACGATCAGCCATAATCTTCTGAATTATGTGATCAAAAGGGCCCGGATTTCCGGGCTCTTTTTATTTTTCGAGCCCTTAAATCAGCGCAGTATTTGATCAAGTTTTCAGGGGGGCGGTGCGGCATCTATGTGCGAAATCCACGCCTGAAAAAAAGTTTTTCAGGGGCAATATTTTTTCTTGAAATGGAAAGCGGACGGTCTTAATTCGCCGCTTAAGACGCCAACGCACGCGCCTCTGGCCGGTGGGACACCACCCGTGTTTACGTAGCGACGGTAACGTCTCCGATTGAACTGGTCGGGTGAAAGCCCGGGTCTTTATGGAGATGACCATGATCGCATACGTAAACCCGCTCGCGGGCGGTGAAGCCGTCCGCTCGTCCGCTCGCATTGAAGGTTTCATCCGCTCGACCCGTTTCGAACGCCCGACGCTCGTGCTCGACACCGAACTGGTGGCGCAGCAGTTCCGTGCGCTGCAAGCTGGCCTTGGCCGCGCGCATATCCACTACGCGGTGAAAGCAAACCCGCAGCGTGAAGTGATCGAGACGCTCGTAGCGGAAGGTTCGCACTTCGACGCGGCATCGCGCGGTGAAATCGAGCTTTGCCTCGGCCTTGGCGCACGTCCGGAAACGATTTCCTTCGGCAACACCATCAAGAAGCCCGCAGACATCGCGTTTGCTTACTCCGTGGGTATCACGATGTTCGCCGCCGACTCCGAAATGGAGCTGGAAAAGATCGCGGAAAACGCACCGGGTACGGAAGTTTACATCCGCCTCCTGATGGGCACGACCGAAGCCGACTGGCCGCTGTCGCGCAAGTTCGGCACGATGGAAGGCGAAGTGAACGGCCTTCTGGCCTATGCACAGCACCTCGGCCTGAAGCCGATCGGCCTGTCGTTCCACGTGGGCTCGCAAACCCGCCGCGCCGAGATGTGGCGCGACACGCTCGATCGTGTGTCGGGTGTCTGGAATGCGGCGCGTGACGCGGGCTTCGATCTGACCACGATCAACATCGGTGGCGGTTTCCCCGCGTTCTACGGCGAAGCCATCGACGCACCGGAAGTCTATGCAGCCGCCGTTATGGCGATGGTGGAGCCCCGCTTCCCCGGCGCGACCCGCATCATGGCGGAACCGGGCCGTGGTATGGTGGCAGAAGCCGGCATGATCGCAGCGGAAGTGCTGCTCGTGTCGAAGAAGTCGAATGACGACCTGCACCGCTGGGTCTACCTCGACATCGGCAAGTTCTCGGGCCTTGCCGAGACGATGGACGAAGCGATCCGCTACCAGTTCACTACCGACCGTGACCACGAAGAGCACGGACCGTGCATTCTGGCAGGCCCCTCCTGCGACAGCGCCGATGTGCTTTACGAAAAGCGCCCTGTGCAGCTGCCGATGGGCCTGACCTGCGGCGACAAGATCATCATCCGCAATTGCGGTGCCTACACCACCACCTATTCCTCGGTTGCGTTCAATGGCTTCCCTCCGCTGGATGTCGTGGTGATCTGATCCGCGTTTGACGCAAACAAGAAGGCCCGGAGTGGAAACGCTCCGGGCCTTCTTGTTTGTTCAGAAGGGTTTGCGGGCGGTGAGGGCAGCGGTGATGGTGCCGTCGTCGAGGTAATCCAACTCGCCGCCAATCGGCACGCCCTGCGCCAGCGAGGTGACCGAGATGCGCCCCCGCAACTGATCGGCGATGTAATGGGCGGTGGTCTGGCCGTCGATGGTGGCGGCGAGGGCGAGGATCACTTCGCTGGCGTTCTCGGTGGAAACGCGATCCAGAAGGCGCGGGATGCGGAGTTGTTCGGGGCCGATTTGATCCAGCGCGGAGAGCGTGCCGCCCAAGACATGGTAGCGGCCCTTGAAGACCCCTGCCCGCTCCATCGCCCAGAGATCGGCCACATCCTCGACCACGCAGATCTGGCCATTGGCGCGGGCATCCGAGGTGCAGAGATCGCAGATGTCAGAAGTGCCGACATTGCCGCAGTTGAGGCATTCGCGCGCCGAAGCGGAGACCCGTGCCATTTGCTCGGCGAGGGGCTGCAATTGCAGGGCGCGTTTGCGGATGAGGTGCAGAACCGCGCGTCGGGCGGAGCGGGGCCCGAGGCCCGGCAAGCGGGCCATCATCTCGATCAGGGTTTCGATGTCCTTGGTGGCGGTCATGGCCGGGCCCTTTTGGGGAGAGTGGGGGCGCTGCCCCCTCGGCCCTACGGGCCTCACCCCCGGGATATTTTCAAAAACGAGATCAGAAAGGCAGTTTCATGCCCGGCGGCAGGCCGAGACCTTCTGTGATGCGGGCCATTTCGGACTGGGCGCGTTCACCGGCTTTGGTTTGCGCATCTTTGATGGCGGCGAGGATCAGATCCTCGACGACTTCCTTGTCATCGGCGGAGAAGATCGAGGGGTCGATATCGAGGGCTTTCAGCTCGCCTTTGGCCGTGGCGGTGGCCTTGACGAGACCGCCGCCGGATTCGCCGGTGACGAGCATCGTGGCGAGGTTTTCCTGCATCTGGGCGACCTTGCCCTGCAGTTCCTGTGCGGTTTTCATCATCTTGGCCATGTCGCCAAGACCGCCCAATCCTTTCAGCATGGTGTTCTCCTTATTGCGGCCCCCGGATGGGGCTTAGTTTCGGGTGATATTGCAGCGCACGCTTTGCGGGGCAAGGGCGGGATCAGTCTTCCTCGAAGGGATCCCATTCGTCTTCGACGACCGGAAGGGCCTGCGCTTCGGCTTCGGCGGCTTTTTCGGCATTGGAGCGCACATCGGTGATGCGGGCCTTGGGGAAAGCGGCGAGTACGGCTTGCACGAGCGGGTGCGCGATGGCGTCCTGACGGAGGCGCTCGGAGGCGGCATCCTTGATTTCTGCGATGGTGGCGGCGGTCGCGCCATTGACGAGGGTGACGGCCCAGCGGCTGCCCGTCCAACCTTGCAGGCGCGAACCCAAGCGCTGCGCCAGATCGTGGGGGGCCTCGGGGGTGGCGGTGAACTCGATGCGGCCGGGGCGGTAAGCGGCGAGGCGGATGCAGGTTTCCACTTCGACGAGGAGTTTCACATCGCGGTTGGCGCGGATGAGTTCGATCACATGCTCGAAGGTGGGAAAGCGCGCCAGCGCGTTTTCGGCATCGGTGGCGAGGGCTAGGGTTTGGCCTGCGCCGTTCGATTGCGAGACTGCAGAGGTGGAATAGGCGGTGGTGCTCGATCCCATGGCCGAGCCAGAGGCACGGGGGCCGCCTTGGGGGCCAGAGGGGAGTTGCGGCGGCGGGCTGTCTTGCAGTTTGCGCAGAAGCTCGTCGGGGCTCGGCAGGTCGGCCACATGGGTCATGCGGATGATGGCCATCTCGGCGGCCATCATGGCGTTCGGGGCTTGCGAGACCTCTTCGAGGGCTTTGAGGAGCATCTGCCACATGCGGGTGAGAACGCGCATCGGCAGGGCGGTGGCTAAGGCTTGGCCGCGGGCGCGTTCATCGGGGGAAACGGTGGGGTCTTCGGCGGCTTCGGGGGTGATTTTCACCACCGAAATCCAGTGCGTGACTTCCGCGAGATCGCGGAGCACGGCCATCGGGTCGGCACCATCCGCGTATTGCGCGCCAAGTTCGGCCAAGGCACCTGCGGCGTCGCCTTTCATGACGAGATCGAAGAGGTCCATCACGCGGCCTCGGTCGGCAAGGCCGAGCATCGCGCGGACCTGATCGGCGGTAGTTTCGCCTGCGCCGTGACTGATGGCCTGATCGAGGAGCGAGGTGGCGTCACGCGCCGAGCCTTCGGCGGCGCGGGTGATGAGGGCGAGCGCCTCGTCGGTGATCTCGGCACCTTCCGAGGTGGCGATCTTGCGCAGGAGGCCGAGCATCACTTCGGGTTCGATGCGACGCAGATCGAAGCGCTGGCAGCGGGAGAGGACGGTGACCGGAACCTTGCGGATCTCGGTGGTGGCGAAGATGAATTTCACATGCGCGGGCGGCTCTTCGAGCGTTTTCAGGAGCGCGTTGAAGGCGCTCGTGGAGAGCATGTGGACTTCGTCGATGATGTAGATCTTGTAGCGGGCGGAGGCGGCGCGGTAGGCGACGCTGTCGATGATTTCGCGGATGTCGCCCACGCCTGTGCGGGAGGCGGCGTCCATCTCCATCACATCGACATGGCGGCCTTCCATGATGGCGACGCAGTGTTCGCATTGACCGCAGGGATTGGTGGTGGGGCCGCCAGTGCCATCGGGGCCGATGCAGTTCATGCCTTTGGCGATGATGCGGGCGGTGGTGGTTTTACCGGTGCCGCGGATGCCTGTCATGATGAAGGCTTGGGCGATGCGGCCAGCTTCGAAGGCGTTCTTGAGCGTGCGGACCATCGCATCCTGACCGACGAGATCGGCAAAGGTTTCGGGGCGGTATTTCCGCGCCAGAACCTGATAGGCCTTTCCCGAAGTTGATGCGCCCTGCTCGCTCATGGAGGCTCCTTGTTCACCGTGGTGGAGACCCTAGACGGGTGCGGCGTGAAGGTCCACCGGAGAACGTGGGGGCGGGCAGTTTCCGGGGGAGCATCGTTGGCCCGGATTGTTGAGCCCTGCTAAACCGATTGCGGGCGTTCGTCTGCGGCGGAAATATCGACGGCGATGCCTATTTCGGATATTTTAAACTAAACTTTGGGGTATTTTTTCATGTTTGCGATCTTGATGTTGCTCGGGGCTGGCGCGGCTGTTGCTGCGGTGATGGCTGTGGTGGATGCATTCGACAGCGGATCGGGCGGTGAGACGGCAAGCGAGACCGAGAGCTACGGGCCCGAGGATGATGTTGTGGCCAGCAGCGAATACAGCTCTGCGATCACGGATTTGCTCGATGATCTGGTGAGTGAAGGGGAAATCACGCAAGCGGAGGCGGATGCTTCGCTTGGCGAGGTCGATTTCGTTGACGGTGTGCTGGACGTGGCGACCGGAGAGGGCGAGGACGCGGTGTTCGGCTCTTCGGGCGACGACAGGATCGACACGGGCGTGGGCGATGATTCGGTGCTGGGCGGGCTGGGCAATGACCTCGTGCGCCTCGGCGACGGATCGGACCTTTACGGTTATGACGAACGCTCGGCCATCGGTGTGGACGATATCATCGCGTTTCCGGATGACGGTGCTGGCTTCGGTGATGAAGCGATGGGCGAGGGTGGTGACGATACGGTGATCGGCGGTGCGGGGGCCGACTTCATCGCGGATGGCTACGGGGCGAACCTTATTCAGGGCCAGCAGGGCGACGACTTCATCGTGACCATAGATCAGGACGGGTTCTCGCCGGATACGCTGGAAGCCGGGTTCGGCAATGACATGATCTTCGTGGATGAGGGCGATGTGGTGACGGCCACGCATGGGCAGGATCAGATCACCGTTGATCTGTGGGACGGTGTCAGCAGCGATTACTCGGTTGTGACGATTACCGATTTCGATCCGACAAAGGATATTCTGGAACTGGAAGGATCCGAAGCCTTGCTGCGCACGCGCACACCCACAGGGCCGGAAGATGTGGTGACCAATCCGATCACAGTGGAAGACCTCGAAGACGGGTCCGGCGCGGTGGTGATGGTCAACGATATTCCGGTGGTGGTTGTGATCGGCGGGCAGGGCATGAGCGTTTCGAACGTGTGACTGAGCACGTAAAGGCGGAGATTTTCTAGCCTGTTCCTCTGCGCCTGATCGTGCAAACATCGCCGAAAGGGTAGTTTCGGGAGTATCGGGATGCGTTTGAGAGGTGTTCGCGGCAGCCAGAACGTGGAAGACCGTCGCGCCCAACGGGGCGGTGGCGGTGGCGCACGGATCGGCGGGGTTGGCCTGTTGCTGGTGCTGGCGATCGGCTATTTCGCGGGGGTAGATGTGACGCCCCTTCTGCAAGGCGGGATGGACACGGGTGCGCCAAGGCAGATTTCGGCGGAAGAGGAAAAGGCGGCGGAGTTTTCGAGCCGCGTTCTGGCCACGACCGAAGAGGTTTGGACGCAGGTTTTCAGCCAGCAGGTCGGGCGGGCTTATGAGCCTCCGGTGATGGTGCTTTACTCCGGCGTGACGCAATCGCCTTGTGGTGGCGCGAGCGGTGCGACGGGGCCGTTTTACTGCCCTGCAGATGAAAAGCCTATCTCGACACGGATTTCTTCGCGACGCTTTCGCAGCAACTGGGCGCGCGGGGCGATTTCGCGGCAGCCTATGTGATCGCGCATGAGGTGGCCCATCACGTGCAGAACGAGTTGGGCATCCTGCCGCAAGTGAACCAGCGCCGTCAGGCTGTGGGGTAAGCGGAAGCGAATGCGCTGACGGTGCGGCTGGAATTGCAGGCGGATTGCCTTTCAGGCGTTTGGGCGCGGGCTGTGGGCGGGCTTCTGGAGCCAGGTGATCTGGAGGAAGCCTTGAACGCGGCGAAGATGATCGGGGACGATCATTTGCAGAAACGCGCAGGCCGCGTGCCGCAGCCGCATACGTTTACGCATGGGACAAGCGAACAGCGTGCACGTTGGTTCAGAAACGGGTATGAGACTGGGAACATCCGGTCGTGTGATACGTTCGGAGCCAAGAAGCTTTGAGGGCAAATGACCGGGATCGTTATTCATGCGGTGCAAGTGGGAGAGGGCATCCTTGCCATTTCCCCACTGCCCGGGCGTGACGGCGATTACGGGAAGGACCTTGAGCATATCCGCGAATGGGCGCCTGCCTTTGTCGTTACTCTGGTGACGCGGGCGGAGCTTGTGGAGGCGAATGCCGAGCATCTGGGCACGCATTTGCAGGAACGCGGTGCGCGGTGGGTGCATCTGCCGATCGAGGATTACGGCGTTCCCGATGCGCGCCTGCAAAAAGAATGGCCAGAGGTTTCAAAGCTCTTGCGCACGGCATTGCACGGCGGCGGGCGTGTTCTGGTGCATTGCAAGGGCGGCTGCGGACGATCGGGGATGATGGCGCTGCGGCTGATGATCGAAGCAGGCGAAGCGCCGGAAGAGGCTTTGGCGCGGCTCAGGGCGGTGCGGCCCTGCGCGGTAGAGACCGAGGCGCAAATGGATTGGGCGGTTTCGGCCAATATCCCGCTCTTCCGCCACAGCGAGTGAACGCGTTTAGCGGCGCGGCGGTTTTCGCAAGCTACGGGTGATGCGGCGGGCTTCGGCGCGGGTTTTGCCCATGGTCATGGCGTTGAGCGCGTCTTCGGCCTTGAGCTTTTTCCAACGCGCAACGCGGCCTGCATCGGCTTCGCCTACGGCGATGGCGGCTTGAACGGCGCAGCCCGGCTCGGCCTCGTGGGCGCAATCGCGGAAACGGCAGGATTCGGAGAGTTCAGCCAGATCGGCGAAGACAAGGTCGATGCCTTGGGCAACGTCATGCAGGCCCAACTCGCGCATCCCCGGCATGTCCATGACCCAGCCACCAGCCTTGAGCGGCAGAAGGGCGCGCGAGGTGGTGGTGTGGCGGCCTTTCTGGTCGCCCTCGCGCACGCCGCCTGTGGCCTGTTCGGCTTCGGACAGCGCGTTGATGAGGGTGGATTTGCCAACACCTGAGGAACCGACGAAAGCGATGGTGCGCCCTACGCCCAGCCAAGGCTTGAAGGCCTCAGCGGCGTCGGGGGCTTTGGCGTTGACGGTGAGCACCGCATCGAGGCTCGTTGAAAGCGCTTTGGCGCGGGTGGCGTAGCTTTCGGCGGGGGTTTCCGTGGCGAGGTCGGGCTTTGTGAGTACGATCACGGGGGCCACATCGGCTTCCAGAGCCAGTGCCAGATAGCGTTCGAGGCGGGCTTCGTTGAAATCCTCGTTGCAGGAGGTGGTGATGAAAAGCGTGTCTATGTTGGCGGCGAGGTGTTGGGTTTTGATCTCGACACCAGCGGCGCGGCGGCTGAGGAGGCTCGTGCGCGGCAGGATCGCGGCGACGCGGCCCATTTCGGGATCAACGGCCACCCAGTCGCCCACTGTGACTTCCCCTGCCCCCATTTCCGGCGGGAAGCCGATGCTGCGCTCGCCATCAGCGCCGAGGCCCGTGGCCTCTTTGCGGCGCACGGAGGCGAGGCGATAGGGAAGAAGGCCCTCACCGATGGCGTCGGCTTGTTCTTCGGACATGCCAAGGGCCTTCGCCCATGCGGGAAGGTCAGCCATTGGAAACCATGGAGGTAGTGAGGTGAGAGGCTGGACAACGACCCAAGCGGGGCTCGTTACGGCTGCTTCCTTCCGGACCTGACCGGGTTGGCGAGGCGCTCGCCCGCGCCAACCTCTCAAGCGTCCATATAGGCGAGCAGGGCAGAGCTTGCAAGGCCAAGGGCGAGGGTTGGGGACGGATGACGGAAGTGGGCTGCATGGGGGGATATAAGCCTTGCGGGCGCGCAATGTCGATCCGTTTCGGCGGGCGGGGTGATTGCAATTCCCGCGTTCACACCGCTCTATAGCGCCAAAGGAAAGGGAGCGCGATGAAACTGGCAGAGACAGTGACCTTTGGCGGATCGGGGCTGGACCGCGCGGGCGAGTTGCGGAGCGATCCGGCGGCTTTGGCAGCGGTATTGGCAGCAGAGAGCACGCGGGCCGTGGTGTTCTGGCGCGGCAAGCCCTTGGTGTGCGGGCGCGCGGATGGCGGGGCCGATCTCGTGCGCTTGCCGATGGATCATGCGGTGACCCGCGAGGCGCGGGAAGCACCGATCCTCTTGGGCCGTGAAGAAAGCGGCGCGGTGGCGGCGTTCGATGTGTCTGGCTGGGAGCCCGAAAGCTTGGAGGGCGCAGACCTCGGCGCATTCATCGACCGGAGCGAGCAGCACCACCCTGCCCTGCCTGAAGATCATGTCTTCGCGGAACTGCGGGGGCTGATGTCGTGCATTTCGCCACGAGATGCGGAGCTTTGTGCGATGGCCCGCGCGGTGCAGACGTGGCATTCCACGCATGGGTTCTGCGCGCGCTGCGGCGCGAAGAGCGAGATCGTGAATGGTGGGTGGCAGCGCGATTGCGCGGCCTGCGGTGCGCATCACTTCCCGCGCACCGACCCTGTGGTGATCATGGCGGTGTTCCGGGGGAATTCGGTGTTGCTGGGCCGCTCCCCGGGATGGCCGAAGGGGATGTATTCGCTTTTGGCGGGCTTCATTGATCCGGGCGAATCCATCGAAGCCGCCGTGCGGCGCGAGGTTCAGGAGGAAGCGGGCGTTCGGTTGGGGCCGGTGAGCTACCTTGCAAGCCAGCCGTGGCCATTCCCCGCGTCTTTGATGCTGGGCTGCAAAGCGGAGGCGCTTTCGGAGGAGATCACAATCGACCCGAAGGAGCTGGAAGATGCCCTTTGGGTGACGCGGGAGGAGTTGGCTGCGGTCTTCCGTGGTGAGCACCCCGTGATTTCAGCGCCACGCAAAGGATCAATCGCGCACTTCATCATGTCCAACTGGCTTGCAGATCGGCTAGATTGAGGCGACTAAGGATACGCCCCACTCACCGACGGATTGAACCATGCAGTTTAACAGCAAAGAAGACATCGAAGCCCCGATCGAGCGCGTGTTCGCTGCAGTTACGGATTTCGAGAGCTTCGAGCGGGCGGCTTTGCGGCGTGGCGCGGAAGAGCACCAGACCGACAATCTGAAGGCGCTCGGGGTGGGCTGCACGTGGGATGCGCGCTTCGAGATGCGCGGGCGGCGGCGCGACGTGGCGATCGCGGTTTCGGAATTTGATCCGCCGAACGGCTATAAGATTGCGTTCAAGGCCCAAGGGCTTGAGGGCGAGATGAACGTTGAACTGGTGGCGCTCAGCAAGAACCGCACCCGTCTGGCGATTTCGATGGAGCTTCAGCCGAAGACGCTTTCGGCGCGGTTGCTGGTGCAATCGTTAAAACTGGCGAAAATGAACCTGACCAAGCGTTTCCAGCTTCGTGTGGCAGATTTCGCGCGGGATATGGAAGACAGGCTGCGCGGCACCGCCTGAACGGTGCCGCACGGCGCTTAGTAGCGATCCGCCGAGGCCGGGTAGACACCCAGAATGCTGTGTTCATGGGTGAAGTAGTCGAGTTCTTCGAGAGCGAGTTGTACGTTCGGATCCTCGGGGTGGCCCTCGATATCGGCGTAGAATTGCGTGGCGGTGAAAGAACCGCCAACCATGTAACTTTCCAGCTTGGTCATGTTGACGCTGTTGGTCGCGAAACCGCCCATCGCCTTGTAGAGCGCGGCGGGGATGTTACGTACCTGGAAGATGAAGGTGGTCATCATGCGATCCGAGCGGCGGCTGTGATCTTCGGTCGGCGACATCAGGAGGAAGCGCGTGGTGTTATGCGCGTTGTCCTCGATATTCTGCGCCAAGACATCGAGACCGTGGATGCGTGCGGCGATCTCGGAAGCCAGAACGCCTTCGCCTGCCGTGCGGTTCTGGGCAAGCTCTTCGGCGGCACCCGCGCTATCCGCGGCAGCTTCGCTTTCGATGCCGTTGTTTTTCAGGAAGGTCTTGGCCTGCGGGATCAGCACGAGGTGGGCGCGGACCTTCTTGATGTCGGAAAGCTTCGATCCGGGCAGGCCCATGAGCGCGATGCGGACGCGGACGAAGACCTCGTCGATGATATGCAGACCGCTTTCCGGAAGGAGACGGTGGATGTCAGCGACGCGACCATAGGTGGAATTTTCCACGGGCAACATGGCCAGATCGGCGCGGCCTTCGCGCACGGCATCGATCACTTCTTCGAAGGTGGCACAGGGCAAAGGCTCCATGTCCGGACGGGCAAGAGCGCAGGCTTCGTGGCTATAAGCCCCCAAAGCGCCTTGAAAAGCGATGCGATTGGTCATTTTTTCCCTCGTGGAGTTGCCATCGGGCGATTGGTCGCGGTAACTACACCTTGCCCGCGCGGAGGGGAAGCGATAGATAGCCGCGCGACGCATACCGAAGGGACGGGCGAACAATGTTTGACACGATGACTTCCACCAAGATTGTTGGCGCAGTTTGCGGCTCGCTGCTGGTGTTGCTTCTGGCCAAATGGGGTGCCGAGTCGCTCTATCACGTCGGCGCAGATGGCCACGGTGAAGAGCATGCTCAGGCCTACACGATTGATACCGGCGCTGGCGAAAGCCACGGTGGCGCTGAAGCCGAGACCGTGGACGTTGCGGCTGTTCTAGCAGCAGGCGACGCAGCCAAGGGCGAGAAGGTGTTCTCGAAGTGCTCCGCTTGCCACAAGCTCGAGAGCGGCGCGAACGCAACCGGCCCCTACCTGTTCGGCGTTGTGAACCGCGCTGTTGGCTCCGCATCCGGTTACTCGGGCTACTCCGGCGCACTCTCCGCTGTCGCAGAAACCTGGACCCCGGAAAACCTTTACGCCTTCCTCGAGAACCCGAAGGGCTACGCCCCCGGCAACAAGATGTCCTTCGCGGGCCTCAAGAAGTCGGACGATCGCGCAAACCTGATCGCCTATCTCGGCACGATCAACTGATCGAGAGAAATCGCATTTGAAGGCCGCTCCGCATAAGCGTGGGCGGCCTTTTTCTTTGGTTTCAACTGCTTTTCACATAATCGCGTCTTGAATATGGGCGGGGTGGGTGCCTAGCCTATATTTCACGAGAAGGCCCGAAACGGCCCCTATATGGAGGATGAGCCCGATGTTTGCGTTCCGGATGACGACCCTTGGACTGGTAGCGGCCTTCGCACTTTCCTTGAGCGGGGGCGTGGGCCATGCCGAGGAAAAGATCATCAAGGCGCATGGCATCTCGACCTTCGGCGATCTGAAATACCCCGAGCGCTTCGCGCATTTTGACTATGTGAACCCCGAAGCACCCAAGGGTGGGTCATTTTCAACATGGGGCTTCGGCACCTTCGACAGCATGACGCCCTACATTCTGAAAGGAAATGCGGCTGCACTTTCGACGGTGTTTTTCGACAGCCTGATGACAGGCACGCTCGATGAGCCGGATGCGCTTTACGGGTTGGTGGCGGAGAGCATCGAATACCCCGAAAGCCGCGAATGGGTGATTTTCAACATGCGCCCCGAGGCGATGTTCTCGGACGGCACGCCCGTAACGGCGGAAGACGTGGTGTTTTCCTTCGAAGTGCTGCGCGACAAGGGTGCGCCGACTTACAAGGTGCTCTTCAAGGATTTCGACACGGTCGAAGCGCTGGATTCGCATCGGGTGAAATTCACCTTCAAGAAAGACGGCGCGCTCCGCGAATTGCCGATGACGGCGGCGGGCCTGCCGATTTTCTCGAAAGCCTATTACGCGACGCGCGATTTCGCGGAATCGACGCTGGAGCCGCCGGTCGGTTCGGGGGCTTATTTGCTGGAAGCCGTCGATCCGGGGCGGAGCGTGACTTACAAGCGGCGCGACGATTACTGGGCGAAGGATCTGAACGTGAATGTGGGGTCGAACAATTTCGACCGCCTGAGCGTGACCTATTACGCCGATTACACGACCGCTTTCGAGGGCTTCAAAGCCGGCACCTATATGTTCCGCGAAGAGTATCTTTCGGCGCTTTGGGGCACGGCCTATGATTTTCCGGCGATCCAGAAGGGCTGGGTGAAGCAGGAAACACTGCCCGATGGCCGGCCTGCAGGCACGCAGGGCTGGTTCTACAACCTCCGCCGCCCGATCTTCGCGGATGCGCGGGTACGCCAAGCGATCGGGATGGCGTTCAACTTCGAATGGTCGAACGAGAGCCTCTTCTACGGGCTTTACACGCGCACCGACAGCTTCTGGGAAAACTCGCCGATGCAGGCCGAGGGCATGCCTTCGGAAGCGGAGCTGGCGCTTTTGGAACCTCTGAAAGAGCATCTGCCGCCCAAAGTTTTCACCGAATCCGCATTCGTGCCGGAAGTGGCCGATCCGAAGAACGCGGCTGACCGCAAGTCGCTTCGCCGTGCGGGTAAGCTGCTGGACGAGGCCGGATGGGCCGTGGGCTCTGACGGGGTGCGCCGGAATGCGAAGGGCGAAGTGCTGCGGATCGAGTTCCTGAACGACAGCCCCTCCTTCGAGCGGATCGTGAACCCCTATGTGGAGAACCTGAAGCGCTTGGGCGTGGACGTGGTGGCGACGCGGGTAGACCCGGCCGAAGCCGAGGAGCGCGAGAAAAAGTTCGATTTCGACATCACCACGCGCCGCTATTCGATGAGCTTTACGCCCGGCATCGAACTGCGCGGGATTTTCGGATCGGAAGCGGCCGATGCGGAAGGATCAAGCAATATCATGGGGGTGAGGAACCCTGCGGTGGATGCGCTGATCAAGGTGATCGAAGATGCCAAGACCCGCGAGGATCTGGATGTGGCCGTGAAGGCTTTGGACCGTGTGCTTAGGGCGATGCATATCTGGGTGCCGCAATGGTACAAACCCTCGCATAACATCGCCTATTTCGACATGTACGAGCGCCCCTATACCGACAATGCGCCGATGAACGGGATGGGCGAAGCCTCGATTTGGTGGTTTAACCCGGAGAAAGAGGCGGCCTTGAAGGCTGCGGGCGCGATCCGGTAAGACCAATCCATGGGTGCATATATTCTCCGAAGACTGGCCTTGGTGATCCCGACACTGATCGGGATCATGATGGTCAATTTCGTGCTGACGCAATTCGTGCCGGGCGGGCCGATCGAACAGATCATCGCGCAGGTGCAGGGCCAGGGCGATGCGTTCCAAGGCATTGCGGGCGGTGGTGACGCGGGCACGCAGGCCGCGGGGGCAACCAATGACACAGGCTATGCCGGTGCGCGGGGTCTGCCGCCCGAGTTCATCGCGCAGTTGGAGAAGGAATTCGGCTTCGACAAACCACCGCTCGAACGTTTCCTGACAATGCTCTGGAATTACGCGCGGCTGGATTTCGGCGAGAGCTATTTCCGCTCGATTTCGGTGGTTGATCTGGTGCTGGAGAAGATGCCGGTTTCGATCACGCTCGGGCTCTGGTCGACTTTGATCGCCTATATGATCTCGATCCCCTTGGGGATTTCCAAAGCCGTGCGGGATGGCACGTCCTTCGATACATGGACGAGTGCCTTGGTGATCGTGGCCTATGCAATCCCCGGTTTCCTTTTTGGCGTGCTTCTGATCGTGCTATTCGCAGGCGGCTCCTATTGGCAGATTTTTCCGCTGGGCGGCCTAACCTCGAAACAGGAAATCTGGGTGACGCTGACATGGTATCAGAAGATCGCGGATTATTTCTGGCACATCGCGCTGCCGGTGATTGCTTCGACCATTTC
>JALQUU010000221.1 GCA_023260655.1 Paracoccaceae bacterium
GCCACCGCGCTTGTCCGAGCCACGGAAGGTGCTGGCCGATGCCCAAGCCGCGCCCACCAGTTCGCTCACCGACAGGCCGCTGGCCAGGATGCGGGTCTTGAGCTCGGCCGCGTCGGTGGCGTCGATCAGTGGGTGATTCACCGCCGGCACCGGGTCTTGCCAAATCAGGTCTTCGGCCGGCACTTCTGGGCCCAGGTAGTTGGCCTTGGGGCCCATATCGCGGTGGGTCAGCTTGAACCAGGCGCGAGCATAAGCGTCGGCGAACTCGTCCGGGTTGTTCAGGAAGTGGCGCGAGATTTTTTCGTAAGCCGGGTCAAAACGCAGCGACAAGTCGGCCGTGGTCATGAAGGGCGGGTGCTTCTTGTTCGGGTCGTGCGCGTCCACCACCATATCCTCGGGGTCGACGTTCTTGGCGCGCCACTGAATGGCCCCTGCGGCCGTGGTCATTTGTTCCCACTCGTACTTGAACAGTACCTTCAGGTAGCCCATGTCCCACTGGGTGGGGTTGGGTTTCCACGCGCCTTCAAAGCCGCTGGTGGTGGTGTCGCCGCCTTTGCCGCTGCCGTGATTGTTGATC
>JALQUU010000222.1 GCA_023260655.1 Paracoccaceae bacterium
GGATATTGAGAAACAAAAACCAAAAAAGAAAATAATAAAAAAAAAGAAAGGAGAAGAAAAAATAATTTTTAAACTTGGAGAATTGGTTCATTGGTTATCTAAAGATAAATTTTTATCTGGATTTGTAATGTCTGACGTAAAAGAATCTAATAAAAAAGTGAAAATAAAAACAATAGATGATAGAAAATTTATAATAGACATAAAAAATGTTAATAAAGGTGAACATGAACCAGAACCTCAAAAAGAAGAAGAAGAAGAAGAAGAAGAAGAAGAAGTTATAGTAGAAGAAGTAAAAATTAATGAACAAGAAAAACTTTATTATTTCAGTAATTCTAAAGAAAATAAATGGCTTTCTACATTTAATATAGCAAATCCTTTTAAATATAATGATATGGAGTATCCAACAGTTGAACATGCTTTCCAAGCACAAAAAGTATCAGATGATGATCCAATGGTTGAAGAATACAGATTCGCATTATCAACGAATGTTAATGATGTACTAACGCCAAATGATGCTAAAAAATTTGGTGGTAAAACATCATTTAAAGAAAACAACTTTACTTTAAGAAGTGATTG
>JALQUU010000223.1 GCA_023260655.1 Paracoccaceae bacterium
GGCCAGATTGTGCTGCGCGGGGCCGGTGCCGGCGAAGGCCCGACGGCCTCTGCCGTGATGGCCGATGTCTGCGATATCGCGCGCGGCATTGCGCTGCCTGTCTTCGGCCAGCCCGCCGCAAGCCTTGTGGCCGCCCCTGCCGCTCGCTCGGCCTCGCCCGCGCCTTTTTATCTGCGCCTGATGCTGCAGGATAAACCGGGGGCTTTGGCGAAAGTGGCGACGGTTCTCGGCACTGAAGGCATCTCGATCCACCGGATGCGCCAATACGAGCATTCGGGCGACGCGGCCCCTGTGCTGATCGTCACCCACAAATGCACCCGCGCCCAGCTCGATCTGGCGCTGGATGCGATCGGCAAGCTAGATGTTGTCACCGAACCTGCCGTGGCGCTGCGCATCGAACAGGTGTGACGGAAGGGGGGCGCTGCCCCCCTCGGCCTTTGGCCTCACCCCCCGGGATATTTCCGAAAGCGAAATTATGAATTGGGGCCTTGCCACCAAAGGCCGGGCTTCCGACGCGCACCGTGGTTTTGACTGACGCGAAGCGCGAGGTGGCGCAGGGGCGAGAG
>JALQUU010000224.1 GCA_023260655.1 Paracoccaceae bacterium
ACCTTTTTAGTAATCTTGGCGGCCTCGATACGCTGCGTGCAGAAAGTGCACTTTTCCATCACCCCTCGCATGCGCACGGTGACATCTGGGTTCTTGGCCATTTCAACGAGGTTGACCTCATCTTCAGGACGCTCGATAAAACCATCCTTAATAGTGGCCCAAGGTCCTCTATCTAACTTGTCTATCGGACGCTTGTTGTAATCGAAATAATTGAAGCGGCGTACCTTGTAGGCGCAGTTGTTGGAGCAGTAGCGAGTCCCTACACAGCGGTTGTAAGCCATCACGTTCAATCCCTCGTGATCATGAACCGTCGCATTGACTGGGCATACACTCTCGCAAGGTGCGCTCTCACAATGTTGGCAGAGCATGGGTTGGTTCACGACCTGAACATCGTCAATCCATTCTTGATAGGCCTGCTCCTCATCCATGATGAGGTTATTGGCCAAGCCCCGCTTGGATGGGTCACCACTGTAGTAGCGGTCAATACGCATCCAGTGCATTTCACGGCTGTTGGCCACTTGATCCTTGCCTACTATGGGAATATTATTCTCACTCTGGCAGGCAAC
>JALQUU010000225.1 GCA_023260655.1 Paracoccaceae bacterium
ACGCTCTTGTACTCGTGTCCGTTATTGGCGGCGTAGCCTATCGTGGTCTTGCCCCAATCTGAGGGCGCGATCTTGTCTTCGATGAGCGCGTCGATCGTATCGGCATCCGGCACCCGCAAAAGCGCCTCGGCCAGACACATGAGCGCGATGCCTTCGTCGGTCGAAAGGCCGTATTCCGCGAGGAAAACCTCCATGAGCCCCGGCTCGGACGAGGCCCGGATCTGCCGCACGAGGTCGGCCCCTTTGGCGGCGATCCGCGCGCGGTCCTCGCCCGACAAAGCTGCCTTTTCGATCAGCTTCGGGAGGATCTCGTCTTCGGATATATAGATGGCCGAGTCGATCTGATCGCGCAGAGGGGCGGTGTGGGCGGCGGGCATTGGTCTCTCCTGGGTGGATGGCCCATAATATCCGATTGTCAGAAAGCTTTTGGCCTGCTAATGCGCGGGAGATGAGGTCTTTCGACCAAATTATGGGGTAAATCGTGACCGAACGCCTTTCCGATCTGGACATCTTCGACCGCAAGATTCTCGATGTCATGGCAATTGACGGACGCATCTCCGTCAC
>JALQUU010000226.1 GCA_023260655.1 Paracoccaceae bacterium
AGAAGTAGAGGTAAGCAATGGCAATTGATCTACGTTCTGACACAGTTACTCAACCATCTCAAGGGATGCGTTTGGCAATTGCCTCTGCCAAAGTTGGCGATGATGTCTACGGCGATGATCCAACGGTCAATGCGCTTGAAGTGCGCGTTGCGGCAATGTTTGGAATGGAAGCTGGCCTCTTCTCCCCTACTGGTTCTCTTGCAAATCAATTACTTATTCGCACACTTGTAAAGCCCGGCGAAGAACTACTGACCGATGAACGCGCACATATTGTCCGAGCAGAGCTCGGTGCTGGCGCTGTTTTCAGCGGCATCACAACTCGCACCTGGAAGTCTGATCGCGGATTATTGGATGCCGATGTACCGCTCGCACTTGCTCATGAAAATGCCGGCCCATACTTAGTCTCAACCACAGCAATTGCCGTTGAAAACACGCACAACTTCGGCGGTGGAACCGTTCAACCAATCGACCAGATTGCCAAGCTTTCCCGCGAAGCTCGTGCGCGTGGAATCTCGATGCACCTTGATGGCGCTCGTATCTGGAATGCACATGTGGCTAC
>JALQUU010000227.1 GCA_023260655.1 Paracoccaceae bacterium
CCATGACCTCGACCGATGCCTCCGGCAAGATCGTCTTTGAATTGGAAAACGTCAGCTATTCCTGGGCCGATCAGCCGCAGGTGACCGACTTCTCTACCATTGTCCAGCGTGGCGACCGCATTGGTCTGGTGGGCCCGAACGGTGTCGGCAAGTCGACCCTGCTGAAGTTGCTGCTGGGTAACCTGCAGCCTCAATCCGGCAAGCTGAAAGTGGGTACCAAGCTTGAAGTGGCCTACTTCGATCAGTCCCGTGAAATGCTCGACGATGACAAATCGATTGCCGACAACGTTGCCGATGGCAAGGACCACGTCATCGTTAACGGCCAGAGCCGCCACGTGATTGGTTATCTGGGCGACTTCCTGTTCCCGCCTGAGCGTGCCCGCACCCCGGTGCGTGCCTTGTCTGGCGGTGAACGTAACCGCGTATTGCTGGCGCGACTGTTCCTTAAGCCTTGCAACCTGCTGGTGATGGACGAACCGACCAACGACCTCGACGTGGAAACCCTCGAACTGCTCGAAGAGCGTTTGATGGAATTCGACGGCACCCTGTTGCTGGTGAG
>JALQUU010000228.1 GCA_023260655.1 Paracoccaceae bacterium
ATCATCGCGCGGGCCTTGATCAGGCGGTGCTGGATGCCTTTGGCATTGCCCCCGCGCCCAAGCCGAACCTGTCACGGTGGGAAGATGTGATGGATCGCATCACCCATGCCGAAGGTGAGGTGCGCGTGGCCGTCGTTGGCAAATACACCCAACTTGAAGACGCCTACAAATCGATTGCCGAGGCGCTGACCCATGGCGGCATGGCAAACCGCACCAAAGTGCGCGCCGAATGGATCGATGCCGAAATCTTTGAACGCGAAGATGCCGGGCCGTTTCTGGACCGCTTCCATGCGATTCTGGTTCCCGGCGGATTTGGCGAGCGTGGCACCGAAGGCAAGATCAAGGCCGCCCAATTCGCGCGTGAGAAAAAGATCCCCTATCTGGGGATCTGCCTTGGCATGCAAATGGCGGTCATCGAATCTGCGCGCAATCTGGTGGGCCTGCAAAACGCCGGGTCCGAAGAATTCGACCACGAAGCCGGTGCGCGCCGCTTTACCCCGGTTGTCTATCACCTGAAAGAATGGGTGCAGGGCAATCACACCGTTCGCCGCAAATCCAC
>JALQUU010000229.1 GCA_023260655.1 Paracoccaceae bacterium
CTCGCTGAGTGGCGCCAGTTGCTTGCAAGCTAAGAGCAGGGTTCAGGCTATTCCTGAGACTTGTTCGCATTGTTCTGACACCACCATAATAAGATTTTTGGGTCACAAGGGTATTTCGCTTTTACTCCGTTCGGCGAGATACTATAGCCTTTACTGCTTTGTTTACTACTATCAAGGAAGTGATTATTGACTGCATATTGCTTCACGTTCTCTGGATAGGTGTGTTGGACGCGTGTAGTTTTACTGCCGTTGACGTCTGTTCAGCCCAGGCGCATAGCAAATAAGTTACGTTATTTTTGTTGCACCGAGGCTATGTTCAAACTCTGCTCCTGGGCTCTTTCCAGTCGCCATGCAATTAACTTGATGAAAAAGGCCAAAAGACCTAGCCCCATAATCGCTAATGCGAAGTTCATAGGCGTTAAAATTGCAATCGGCGCGGCCGTTTCAGCCAGAATTGGCATTGCAATTATCAATATTGCGGCTATCGCCAAGAACGCGCGTATTCGCACGCAGGCTTGGCAAGGCACGGCTGATTTGAAGCGGGGGGAGCGACGAAAC
>JALQUU010000230.1:0-240 GCA_023260655.1 Paracoccaceae bacterium
CATGTTCATGAGCAAGAAAGCCTTGGTGGCTTTCTACGAAAAAGAAATTGAAGACGCACGCAAGACCGGCGTGATGTTCTCGCTGCACGTCAAGGCCACCATGATGAAGGTCTCGCACCCCATCGTATTCGGTCACTGCGTGAAGATCTTCTACAAAGAGGCGTTTGAAAAACACAAGGCCGTGCTGTGCGACCAGCTGGGCGTGAACGTGAACAACGGCATGGTCGATCTGTACAACAA
>JALQUU010000230.1:249-558 GCA_023260655.1 Paracoccaceae bacterium
CCATGACCCCGTCTGACTACACCACATTCCGCGAAACGCTGGGCCGCTCCTCTGGCTTTCAGTCGCACCAATACCGCCTGATCGAATATGTGCTCGGCAACCGCAACGAAAACCTGATGAAAGTGCACGAACACCGCCCCGAGCTGGCCATGGTGGACTCGGCCAAAGGCATCACCAACTTCCACTCGCCCAACGACGTGATCGTGGACGCCTCCATGCCCGCCATGATCCGTAACGGTGGCAAGATGTGGGACGCCAACGGCCGCTTGAAAGACGTCAAGGCCGTGATGCCCGAATCGACCTTCGCCC
>JALQUU010000022.1 GCA_023260655.1 Paracoccaceae bacterium
GGGCTCCCAAATCGCGAAGGCGCGGACGCCGGGGAGGTCGCGGGCGGCGATGGGGCCTGTCGGGGCGACCATCAGGCGGGTGGGTGAAACCGTGTTGTAGCCCTTGGCGGCGAGCGCCTGATCGAGCGCGCTATCGTCGGGCGCGCCTTCGCCTTGGCGGATCATGAAGAGGCGCGGGCCACCCTTGGCGTGCATCGCCGCGATGGCGGCGTCGATGTCGGCCTCAGAGAAGGAGCCTTCGGCCGTCGCGCAGTTCACGCGCCCGCCTGCCCCCGGTGCGTGGCGCAGAAGGAACGGGCCTTGGCGCGTGACGGTTTCAGCGGGC
>JALQUU010000023.1 GCA_023260655.1 Paracoccaceae bacterium
GAAGCCATCCACCGCCGCCTCGCTGAGATCGCCGCGCGGGAGTTGGAGTTGGAGCGGCAGGAGGTGGAGGCACTGAGGGCGGAGGCGGCGAAGAGGGCGGCGGCGTTGGGCTGGGTCATGCGGGGAACAGCTTCGAGAGTTCGGCCATGGCAGCATCCACCTCGGCACCGTCGGTGCCTCGGATGACAATATTCGCGCCGTAGATGCCATCGCGCTGGAAGGGATAGGAGCCGATGGAGAGGTTGGAATAGCGATGCGCGAGGTCGGTCAGTTTCTCGGCGATCTCGCCTTCGCCGCGCATGATCCTGAGGGATTGCGACAGGAGCGGCTGGCCGCCAGTGAGCGTGGGCAGGACCGAGGCCACCATGGCGGTGAAAACCGACGGCACACCCGCCATGACATGCACGTTTTCCAGCGTGAAACCGGGCGCGACGGAGACCGGATTCTCGATCAGCGCGGCACCTTCGGGGATGCGGGCCATGCGCTGGCGGGCGGTGTTGAATTCGACGCCTTGGCGGGCGTAATGCGCGGCGAGGAGCGCGCGGGCATCGCCGCGCACATCAATCGTGCGGCCGAAGGCTTCGGCGATGCAGTCCGCCGTGATGTCATCATGGGTGGGGCCAATGCCACCCGAGGTGAAGACATGCGCATAGGCGGCAGAGAGTGCTTTCACCGCGCCAACGATAGCGGCGCGATCATCGGAGACCACACGCACTTCCTTCAGGTCGATCCCCACTTTGGTGAGTTCCTGCGCGAGGTGATGCATGTTGGAATCGCGGGTGCGGCCGGAGAGAATTTCGTCTCCGATCACGAGCATGGCGGCGGTTGGGTTGGGCATCGTACTCTCCTTGCGGGACTGCCAATTGCGGTATAGGCCGCGCGCCTTCGCTTTCAAACCCCTCTTGAGCCCGAGATGCTCTTCCGGCGATCAGGCCGGAATACCGCATTTTCATGACTGCCCCTTGTCCTAGGTCAAGTTGCGGTGCGGATGGGGGCTTTAATGGGGGAAACACCTCTGCCACGCTGCACGGCACCCGGCTTGACAGCCCTGAGGCGGATGATCGTAATTCCCGGCGATATCGCTTCGTTGAAAGCGGTCTGGCCGCCCAAATGCCGTTTCACGAGGGAGTGTGACATGAGCCGTATCGGATATATCCTTTCGCTGGAGCGCGGGAGCACGGACCCTTTGCTGAGCGGCTTGGCTGCGCGATTGACCGGTGAAGGCCGGATCGTGGCGGGGATCGTCCAGAGCCGCGCCCCCGTTGGAAAGGACCACCCTTGCGACATGGACCTCGCCGTGCTGCCGCAAGGGCCGGAGATTGCCATTGCTCAGAAGCTGGGAGCAGGATCGCGCGGGTGCAGGTTGGACCCGTCCTCGCTGGAGGATGCGGCGGCATGGGTGACGCGGGCACTTGCTGAAGGAGCCGATGCGCTCATCGTGAACAAGTTCGGCGCGCAGGAATGCCAAGGGCGCGGGCTTTGCGATGCTTTCGCGCTGGCGATTGAGCGGGGCATTCCCATTCTAACCGCCGTCAACAAGCTGAACCACTACGGGTTCCTTGCGTTTGCCGGAGGCTTGGCGACACGGCTGGACCCGAACGAGAGGGTGTTGCACGGCTGGCTGACGGCCTCTGTGGAGGCCTGAGAAAGCGAAACGGCAGCACTCGAAAGCGCTGCCGTTTGTTTTTCTTTTGATCGCGGCTGCCTTCGTTAGACTTTGGCGCCCTTGCGGCGGATGGCGCAGCCAACGAGCCCCGCCATGACGCCGATAAGCAGCGCAATGCCATACTCCAGCGTTGTGATTGGCACTTCGGTGGAATGCGAGCTGCCCAGCACGAAGGGTGAGGCGACGCCGACGATCCCGCCCAGCGCTGCGCCCACAATCGGGTTGCGCGAGGTCATCCCAAGCCCGACGCCGAGGATACCGGGCAGGCCCAACGCCGCAGCGCCGATGGTGCCGAGAAGGTCAAGAATGCTCAACATGTCCGGTCCTCACTCGCTTTGCGTTCCGAGGAACGACTTGATGCCCGCCACGTCGATCGGCCCTTGGTGCGGCTGTGCGGCCAGTTTCTTGACCACGTGGTTGTATTCCTCGAGGTAGCCGGGGGCGAGGTCATGGGCGATGCCTTGGTGGCAGTCGATGCAGGTCATGCCCGTATCGATGGCCTTCTGGTGGTTCTGCGCGGCGCGCGTCTCCTGAATTGTGAAGTCCATGTATTCGAAGGCGTGGCAGTTGCGGCATTCACGCGAGTCGCTGGCCTTCATCTTAGTCCAGACGGCCGACGCCATTTCCAAGCGCCGCTCCTCGTATTTCTCGGGCGTCGAGATGGTGCCGAGGACCTCGTGATAGACGTCCTTCACAGCCATTATCTTGGCCTTCATCTTGTACTGCCATTCATGCGGCACGTGGCAATCCGAGCAGATCGCGCGCACGCCGGAGTGGTTGTTGTAATGCACCGTCTCGCGGTATTCGCCGAGGTTCGTCTCCATCGAGTGGCAGGAGTACAGAATTCCTCGGTGTTGGTGAGTTCCAAGGACCAGTTGAACCCGCCCCAGAAAACGACACCGCCAATGAACCCGGCGATTAGCAGGAAACCGGCGGAGAGAACGGCGGTCGGGCTCCAGAACCCGTCCCAGAGGCGGCGCAAGAGACCGCGCTTGTTCGTGTCGGACATCTTGGCCTCCCTCAGTTCGACGACGGCTTGAACGTGTTGCCCACGAGCGCCGGGGCATCTGCCTGCGGCACGTGGCACTGGTTGCAGAACCAGCGGGTACCCGCGACGGTATCGAGCTGCGTGCCTTGACGGTCGAGATAGTGGGTCATCGACAGGGTCGGTGCACCGCGATCCCCGGCGGTGGTCCAGTCATGGCAGGTCAGGCATTGGTTGGTGCGCAGGTCGATCTGGTACTGCTCGATGGAGTGCGGCACGATCGGCGGTTGCTGGCGATAGTTGCGCGGCTCGCGGCCCTCGTCCTGACGGTAAACGTCCTCGATGGCGTTTGTCTCGTCGATGCCAGCATTGCGAAGGGAGGTTACGCCGCCCGACTGCTGCGCACCCACGAAGCCCGCGAAGGTCAGGGTGGCGGCTAGGGCAGAGGCAACCGCAAGGACGTGAAGTTTCATGTTTGCTCTCCGTTATGGTCAGGCGGCCTTGTTGGCGGCATCCGAGTTGGAGACCGACAGGCGGTCGTTGAAGCGATGGGTGAACGTGAAGACATCGACGGAACAGACGTCGATACAGCGCCCGCAGTTGGTGCAATCGCGGGCGAGGATGAGGGGGGTGTCATTGCCTTTGCCGCGAAGGGCGGGGGTGATGACGTGATTTTCCGGGCAGACGGCGAAGCAGTCCATGCAGTCATCGCAGGCGGCGCGGTTCGGGGCAGAGACGCGCAGGAGGGGCTTGGCACGGACGAGCCCGTAAAAGGCTCCGACGGGGCAAAGGTGCCCGCACCAGCCGCGCCGTGCGACGACGAGGTCGAAGAGGAAGACGGCAATCACCACGCCCCATGCCGCGCCCATGCCGAAGACGAGGCCGCGATGGAGTATGGTGATCGGGTTAACGACTTCCCAAGCGATAGTGCCGGTCAGGGCCGAGACGATCAGCACCATGGCCAGAAGCCAGAGGCGGGTATGGCGTTTGGGCTGCCAACCTTTCGGGATATCGAGTTTCTCGTGGAGCCAATGCGCCGTGTCGGTGACGGGGTTGATCGGGCAGACCCACGAGCAATACATCCGCCCGCCGATTAGGGCATAGGCCGCCAGTACGATCAGCGCACCAATGAGCGCGGTGAGTTCCGGCCAGTGGCCCGCAACGATGCCTTGCAGCGCCACGAAAGGATCGGTGAGCGGCAGGATGTTCAGGGTGCGGGAGCCGGCGAGGGTGCCGTCGACGATCCGCCAGCCGAACCATGGGCCGACAAGGAAGATCGCGAGGAACAGGGTTTGCGACAGGCGACGCGCGATCAGCCATTTATGCGCGCTGAGCCAACCTTTTGCGGCGATGGCTTCGACGCCCACAGGGAATTTGGTTTTCGCGCTCATTGGCTTGCCCCCGGAAATTTGAAGGCAGGCTCGTAGCCACCGGGGGCAACGAGGTTGTCGGTTCCCGGACCGGGGAGGCGGTCGGGAAGGTCGATGATGCCTTCAAGCACCGGACCACCTTTTTCGGCCCGTTCTTCCCAGCCTTTGCGGTAATGCTCGGCGCTTGTGGCGCGGGCCAGACGGATCGGGAGCACCTTGATCGCCGCTTCGGGCAGCACGCAGGATTTCTCGCAGATGCCGCAGCCGGTGCAGCGGTCGGCAAACAAGGTGGGGGCGAAGATGGCGTGATGGCCGGAGCGGTCGTTATGGCGGACTTCGAGCGTGATCGCTTCGTCGATCACGGGGCAGACGCGGTAGCAGACATCGCATCTGAGCCCGAGGAAGTTCAGGCAATTCTCTTGATCGACCAAGACGGTGGTGCCCATCTTGGCGTCGTCGATATTGGTCAGGGATTTGTCCAGCGCGCCTGTCGGGCAGGCGGCGACGCAGGGGATGTCTTCGCACATCTCGCAAGCGATTTCGCGGGCCGTGAAGAAGGGCGTGCCGGTGGCGGGCCCGTCGAACCCGAGTTCCGCTAGCTTCAGCGTGTCATAGGGGCAGTCGCGGACGCAAAGGCCGCAGCGGATGCAGGCCGCGAGAAACTCGCTTTCGGGCAGTGCTCCTGGTGGGCGCAAGGCCTCGGCGGGGAGGGCGCGCGCATCCGTGGTCAGGTAGGCGAGGCCCAGCCCCGCCACCGCGCAGCCGCCAGCCATGCGGGCGGTATCCGTGAGGAACCTCCGGCGGGCTGGGGACATGGGGGAGGGGCTGGGCATTTGTCTAGGCTCCAAAGGGGGTTACGCGCGCTCGACCTTGCAGGCGCATTTCTTGAAGTCGGTTTCCTTGGACAGCGGGCAGGTGGCGTCGAGCGTCAGCTTGTTGATCAGCTGGCCCTCGTCGAACCACGGGACGAAGACGAGGCCCTTTGGCGGCTTGTTGCGGCCACGGGTTTCGACGCGGGAGAGCATCTCGCCCCGGCGGGTGTAGATCATGATTTCCTGACCACGGCGCAGGCCGCGCGATTGCGCATCGTCGGGGTGCATGAAGACCACGGCGGACGGGAACGCCTTGTGCAGTTCCGGCACGCGGCGGGTCATCGACCCGGAATGCCAGTGTTCCAGCACGCGGCCCGTGCAGAGCCAGAGGTCGAATTCGTCGTCGGGTACTTCGGCGGCGTCCTCGAAGGGGGCAAAGATGATGTTCGCGCGGCCATCGGGCTTGCCGTAGAACTGCACGCCTTTGCCTTCCTCGACGTAGGGGTCATAGCCCTCGCGGAAGCGGTAGAGCGTTTCCTTGCCGTCCACCACGGGCCAGCGGAGGCCGCGCGCCTGGTGATAGGTGTCGAAGTCGGCCAGGTCATGGGCATGGCCGCGACCGAAGGCAGCGTATTCCTCGAAAAGGCCTTTCTGCACGTAGTAGCCGAAGTGCTGCGACTCCTGATTATCGAAGCCTTCAGCGGTTTCCGACAGCGGATAGGCGTTCACCTTGCCGTTCTCGAAGAGGACCTCGTAAAGCGTCTTGCCGCGCAGTTCGGGCTTCAGTGCCAGAAGCTCCTCGCCCCAGGCTTCTTCCACGGTGAAGCGCTTGGAGAATTCCATAAGCTGCCAGAGGTCCGAGCGCGCCTCGCCCGGAGCGCTGACTTGCTGGCGCCAGAATTGGGTGCGGCGTTCCGCGTTACCGTAAGCGCCTTCCTTCTCGACCCACATCGCGGTGGGCAGGATCAGGTCAGCGGCCATGGCGGTGACGGTCGGATAGGGATCCGAGACGGTGATGAAGTTCGCGGGTTTGCGATAGCCCGGGAAGCCTTCCTCGTTGATGTTCGGCCCGGCCTGCATGTTGTTGTTGCACTGCACCCAGTAGGCGTTGAGCTTGCCATCTTTCAGCATGCGGTTCTGCAACACGGCGTGGTAGCCGGGTTTCGGCGGGATGGTTCCGGCGGGAACGTTCCACGCGGTTTCGCAAATCTCGCGGTGCTTGTCGTTGGCGACCACCATGTCGGCAGGCAAGCGGTGGGCAAAGGTGCCGACCTCGCGGGCCGTGCCGCAAGCCGAAGGCTGGCCAGTGAGCGAGAAGGGCGAGTTGCCGGGTTCGGAGATCTTACCGACGAGCAGGTGCACGTTGTACATCAGACCGTTCACCCACGACCCGCGCGTGTGCTGGTTGAAGCCCATGGTCCAGAGCGACATCACCTTGCGGTTCGGGTCGGCGTATTGCTGGGCCAGACGTTCAAGTTTAGCCGCAGGAACGCCCGAGATTTCCGACGCTTTTTCAACGGTGTATTCCGCGACCGAGGCTGCGTATTCCTCGAAGGTTATGTCCGAGAGCTTGCCCGAGTCCGAATTTGCCGCGGCGGCTTGCAGCGCGTGCTCCGGGCGGAGGCCGTAACCGATATCGGTATCGGTACGCTTGAAGTTCACATGCGCGTTGACGAAGTCCCAGTTCACCGCGTCGTTCTGGATGATGTAATTCGCGATGTAGTTCAGGATCGCGAGGTCGGACTGCGGCCGGAACACCATGCCGTTATCGGCAAGCTCGAAGGAGCGGTGCTCGTAGGTAGAAAGCACATGCACCTCGGACCCTGGTTTGGTGAGGCGCGTATCGGTGAGGCGCGACCAGAGGATCGGGTGCATCTCGGCCATGTTGGAGCCTCAGAGCACGAAGGTATCGGCGTGCTCGAAGTCGTCATAGCAGCCCATCGGCTTGTCGATGCCGAAGGCGCGGATGAAGCCCACCACAGCGGAAGCCATACAGTGGCGCGCGTTGGGGTCGATGTTATTGGTGCGGAAGCCGGCCTTCATCAGCTTTGCCGCAGCGTAGCCTTCCCAGACAGTCCACTGGCCGGAGCCGAACATGCCGACGGCGGTCGGGCCTTTTTCCTTCAGCGCGGCCTTCCACTTCTCGGCCATGACATCGAAGGCCTCGTCCCATGAGACCGCTTCGAACTGGCCGTTCTTGTCGTAGACGCCATTAGTCTTGCGCAGGAGCGGCATGGTGAGGCGGTCCTGGCCGTACATGATCTTCGACAGGAAGTAGCCCTTGATGCTGTTCAGGCAACGGTTCACGGGGGCGTCCGGATCGCCTTGGGTGGCGACGACGTGGCCGTCTTTGGTGCCGACGAGAACGGAGCAACCGGTGCCGCAGAAGCGGCAGGGGGCTTTGTCCCAGCGGATGCCGGCATTGCCGGCCTGCTGCGCGGCCGCATCCAGCGGCAGGGTCAGCCCGGCGGCAGCGGCGGTCGAGGCGGCGGCGGTGGCCTTGAGAAAGGCGCGGCGGGATTCAGATACGGTCATGCTGTCAACTCCGGCTGAGGGGCGGCAATGGGTTCGGGGTGGGGTAAGGAAAGGTCTTCGAAACTGTGGTAGTTGAGCGAAAGGGAAACGACGCCCGGGATCTGGTGGAGCGCCATGATGGTTTCAGAGGCGCGCGTGCCATCGGTATCCTCGACAGTGACAACAAACCGTCCGTCGTCTGTCTCGGCGTGGATCTCGACGCCGGGCTGCGTGGTAAGCGCCTCGCGGGCACTGTCGCGAAACGCTGGAGCGAGGTGGATAAGGCATCTACAGATGTTCATTGCAGGGTCTCCTTTTCCGGGATGGCAACCTGTTCGAAGCGGATCGCGGTTGCCGGGCACGTGAATGCGCATTCGCCGCATCCCGAGCATTGGCTTTGGTCGAGCACGGGCGCGGACCGCCCGCCTGTCATCCGACGAAAGCTGATGGCGCGTAGGTCGCAGGAATCTTCGCAGGCGCGGCAGGTGACGCCTTGCAGCGAGAGGCAAGTGGATCCGATAACGCCGCGCCAAGGCCAGTCCGGCAAGCCTTCGGGTTTCAATGCGCCGGTCGTGCAAGCGGCGATGCAGTCACCGCAAAAGGTGCAGGCGCCGCGCGAGAAATCGACGACGGGAGGCGTGCCGCGCCGGATGATGCCTGTGGGGCAGGCCTCTGCGCAGGCACCGCATCCGTCACACAGGCGGCTGAAACGATTTACGGCTCCCGGCGGGAGCATCAACGGGATTTCCCGCTTTGCATGACCTTTCAAGAGGTCCCGTCTCGACAAACCACCAGCCATAATTTTGCATCCAATTGCACAAATTATGAGCAGGGTTAGAATCGTCCTCGCGCTGGAACTTTGATCTGCGTCAAGACGCCATTACATTCATTTTAATGAATAATTTAAGGAGCTTTGGCTTGCGATAATTTGGGAAAAGGGCAAAGCGCGCGGAAGTTTTCGTCTTTCATGCTGCGCTTACGCCGGAGGGTGCGACGCTTGGGCCCGCCTTGCCGCGCCCTCTGGAAATCCCCGCCAAAGCCTCTTAAACTTTAGGAAATTTTTGAGCGTAATCGAGGCAGACCGCGTGAACGAGAAACACAAGGGCATCGTGACCCGTGACGGCATCCGTATCCACGAGACAGCGGATTATCAGGGTATGCATGCGGCGGGCCGTGTGGCGGCGGAAATCCTCGACGAGATCGCCGAGCATGTATTTCCCGGCCAGACCACGGCAGAGATTGACCGGATCATCGAAGGGAAGGTGATCGCCAAGGGCACGAAATCGGCGACGATTGGCTATAAGGGCTATCAGCACGCCTCGTGCATCTCGATCAATCACGTGGTGTGCCACGGCATCCCCTCGTCGAAAACGCTGAAGGATGGCGATATCTTCAACATCGACGTGACCGTGATCCTCGATGGCTGGTATGGCGACACGAGCCGGATGTATGTGGCCGGAAAACTGCCCCGCAAGGCTGAGCGCCTGATCCAAGTGACGCATGACGCGCTGATGCTCGGGATTGAGGCGGTGAAGCCCGGCAACACCTTCGGGGACATCGGCTATGCGATCCAGTCCTACGTGGAAAGCCACCGCATGAGCGTGGTGCGCGATTTCTGCGGGCATGGGTTGGGCCGCGTGTTCCACGCCTCGCCGAACGTGCTGCACTATGGTCGCCCGGGTAGCGGGCCGGTGCTGGAAGAGGGCATGTTCTTCACCATCGAACCGATGGTGAATTTGGGCCGCCCCGAAACCAAGGTTCTGGCCGATGAATGGACCGCCGTGACCCGCGACAAGTCGCTGTCGGCGCAGTTCGAGCATTCGGTGGGCGTGACGGCGGATGGCGTGGATATCTTCACGCTCTCGCCCGCGGGCACCTTCCACCCGACCTATACGCAAACAGCAGAATAATCACTCCGCCGGACGCGGGATGGGCAGTGGCACGTCTTCGGGTTCGGCATCGGGGGCGAGTTCTTCGAAATCGAAATTGTCGAGGCGGCGGGCGCGTTTGCCTGCCTTTTCGGCGCTGATCTTGATCTCCTCCACGTCTTTGGCGGCCTGCGAGAAGTGGCGATCCAGATTGCCGACGCGCGTGGAAAGGCGGTCTACATCCGCATAGAGGAGCGAAAGCTCGCGGCGGATCGCGCCGGCCTGTTCGCGCATGCGGGCGTCTTTCAGGATCGCGCGCATGGTGTTCAGCGTAGCCATGCAGGTGGTGGGCGAGACGATCCAAACGCGGTTGGCGAAACCTTCGCGGACCACATCGGGGAAGTTGGCGTGCAGCTCGGCATAGACCGCTTCCGAGGGCAGGAACATCAAAGCGCCGTCTGCAGTTTCGCCTTCGATGATATATTTTTCCGATATCGCCCTGATATGCGCCCGCACGCTTAAACGCATCTGCTGTGCGGCACGTTGCAACTGGTCGGGCGTTTCGGCGCGGCGGAGCGCTTCATAAGCTTCGAGCGGAAATTTACTGTCGATCACGATCGGGCCGGGGGGATTTGGCAGGTGGATCAAGCAATCCGCCCGCCGCCCGTTCGAGAGCGTGGCCTGCATCGTGTAGCTGTCGGACGGCAGCGCCTTCAGCACGATATCGTTCAGCTGGATTTCCCCGAAAGCGCCGCGCGTTTGCTTGTTGGAGAGAATGTCTTGCAGGCCGAGCACATCGCCCGAAAGCTTCACGATGTTTTCCTGCGCCTTGTCGATGGCAGAAAGGCGCTGCTGCAATTCGCCCAAGGAATGCGCGGTGCGACGGGCGGAGCCTTGGAGGTTTTCGTTCATCGCCTCGGCCACTTGCGCGAGGCGGGCTTCCATGAGGCGGATCATCTGCGCTTGCGAGGCGGCTAGCGCCTCGGAGACATGGGTGAGGCCGCCTGAAAGCTGCTGTTGCCCGTCAGAGAGGGACTGCACACGCTGGCCCATAGCGGAAAGCTGGTAGGCGAGCGGTTCGGCAAGCCGCGCGGAACGGCCTGCGGCGCGCACGGCGAGGACGAGGAGGACGAGGATCAGGAGCACGATGGCCGCGCCGATGAGGGCGGCGAGAACGGCGGGATCGTTCAGGGCGTAGGTTTGGCCGTTGAGGTTGATCATCCGCGCCGTCCGAACAGCCGTTCGATATCGGCCAGTTTGAGTTCAACATAGGTGGGGCGGCCATGGTTGCATTGGCCGGAATGGGGTTTGGCTTCCATTTCGCGCAGGAGCGCGTTCATCTCTTCGGCGCGCATGCGGCGGCCCGAGCGGATGGAGCCGTGGCAGGCCATACGGGATAGTATGGCGTCGATCCGCGACTGCAGCATTTGGCTTTCGCCTTCGTCGGCCAGTTCGTCGAGAATGTCTTTGAGGAGCGCTTCGGCGTTGACCTCGCCCAAGGGCGCGGGGGTTTCGCGGACGGCGAGCGTGCCGGGGCCGAAGGGTTCGATGGAGAGGCCGATGCGGTGCAGATCTTCGGCTACGTCAAGAAGGCGCTGCGCGTCTCCTTCCGAGAGCGTGACGATTTCGGGGATCAGAAGTGCTTGGGCAGGAACGCCTTTTTCCGCCATCTGGGCTTTCAGGCGTTCATAGACGAGGCGCTCGTGCGCGGCGTGCTGGTCAACGATAACAATGCCATCGGCGGTTTGCGCGACGATGTAATTCTCGTGTACCTGCGCGCGGGCGGCTCCGAGGGGGAGGCGCTCCATATCCGGTGCGGCTTCGGGTGCAGGCGCGGGTTCAACGCGGGCGGACCATGCCGGGCCAAGCTCCGAGAAGCCGGGGGCTTGGGCCTGATGTGCTGCGGCAAGCGTGGGGGCTGCAGGGCGCAATACGCTACCGTATGGTGCGGCGGTGCGGTCCATCTGGTAGATGCGGGGCGCTTCCACGGGTTCGGGGCGGAACGCGCCCAGAGTTGCCATTGCGACGGTCGAGGACGCGCGGTGGCCCGCGTCGGCCAGCGCGTGGCGCAGGGCCGAGATGATGAGGCCGCGCGCGGTGCCGGGGTCGCGGAAGCGCACTTCGGATTTGGCGGGGTGGACGTTCACGTCCACCATCTGCGGTTCCACGTTGAGGAAGAGGACAGCGGCAGGATAGCGGTCGCGGCTGAGGAAGTCGGAATAGGCGGCGCGTAGGGCACCGACGAAGAGCTTGTCGGTAACGGGGCGGCCATTGACGAAGAGGTATTGCGCCACGGAGGAGCCGCGCGAATAGGTGGGGAGCGCGGCATAGCCCGTGAGGTGGAAGGCTTCGCGCTGTGCGTCGATCTTCACGGAGTTATCGGCAAAATCGCGGCCCAGAACCGAGGCTAGTCGTGCACGAAGGGCGTCGAACATATCGCCGGTTTCGGCATCGGCGCGGAAGGTGACACGGCCTTCGCCGCCACCTGACACGTCACGCAGAGTGAAGCTGACGAAAGGTTCGGCCATCGCGAGGCGGCGGACGGTTTCGCTGATCGACTGGGTTTCGGCGCGATCGGTGCGGAGGAACTTGAGGCGCGCAGGGGTGGCGTGGAAGAGGTCACGCAACTCGACGACCGTGCCACGCGAGAGGGCGGCGGGGCGGACGGGATCGATGCGGCCACCATAGCAGCGGATCAACGCTGCCTCGGGCGCGGCTTTGGCGCGGGAGGTGATGGTGAGGCGGCCAACGGCTCCCAAAGAGGGCAGTGCCTCGCCACGGAAGCCGAAGCCGTGGATGTTCAGCAAGTCCGACCCGTCGATCTTCGAAGTGGCGTGGCGGGCCAGCGCGAGGGGCAGTTGCTCAGGGCGGATGCCGCAGCCATCATCGGTGACGCGGATCAGGGTTTTGCCGCCGTCCGCGATGGCAACCTCGATGCGGGTGGCTCCGGCATCGAGCGCGTTTTCCACGAGTTCTTTCACCGCCGAGGCGGGCCGTTCGACCACTTCGCCAGCCGCGATGCGGTTGATCGCCGACTCGTCGAGTTGGCGGATGTCCGGCTGATCTGTGGATATGTTGGGGCGTGCCTGCGTCATGCCCCAAGGTTTAGCTTGAGCAGAGCGATTCTGCTACCCGTGACTGGCCTATCCGCGGATTGCCACCAGATACCAATCGACGATGGCTTGGCGTTCGCTAGGTTCCATGAACGAGAGGTTCGCTTGCGGCATGGCATGGGTGCGGCCCGCCTGAATGTAGATGTCGCGCGCTTGGCGGGCGATCTGCACGGGGGTTTCCAGATGCACACCTCTCGGGGCCCAGTGGAGGCCATCCCACGAGGGTTCTGCCGCGTGGCACATGGAGCAGCGGCCTAGAACGATATCGGTGACCTCTTCGAAACCGGCGGCTTCCGTAAAGCGCAGCTCCGCCCCTTTCGCTTCCTCGCGCGCATCGACCTGACCGGGGGCGGTGGAGAGCCACATGATGAGGAGGAAGATCATCGCGGTGGCGAACCACGTCCAATAGGGCGTACCTTTGCGGGCGTGCACCGAGTTGAAGTAATGGCGGATGGTAACGCCCATCAGGAAGACGAGCGCGGCGATGATCCAGTTATACTCGGTGGCGAAGGCCAGCGGGTAATGGTTGGAGAGCATCAGGAAGATGACGGGCAGCGTCAGGTAGTTGTTATGGGTCGAGCGCTGCTTGGCGATCTTGCCGTATTTCGCATCGGGTTTCTTGCCCGCAATCAGATCGGCCACCACGATTTTCTGGTTCGGGATGATGATCATGAAGACGTTTGCGCTCATCAGCGTGGCGGTGAAAGCCCCGAGATGAAGAAGGGCTGCGCGGCCTGCGAAGACGGAAGTATAGAAATAGGCCATGCCGACGAGCACGACGAAGAGCGCCACCATCAGGCCGGTTTGATTGGCGTTCACGAAGCGGTCGCAGAGGAAGTTGTAGACGAGCCAGCCGAAGACGAGGGAGCCTGCGGAGATGGCGATGGCAACGGGTGCGGAAAGCTCGCGTACGGCCGGGTCGATCAGGTAGAAATCCGCGCCGAGGTAATAGACAACGGCCAGAAGCGCGAAGCCCGAAAGCCAAGTGGCGTAGCTCTCCCATTTGAACCAGACGAGGCCATCGGGCATGTTCGCGGGAGCGACGAGGTATTTCTGGATGTGGTAGAAACCTCCGCCATGCACCTGCCATTCCTCGCCATCGGCACCGGAGGCGAGGTTACGGTCGCGGTGGAGGCCGAGATCCAAGGCGATGAAATAGAACGAAGATCCGATCCACGCGATGGCGGTAATCACGTGCACCCAGCGCACTGCGAATTCCAGCCACTCACCGATGATTGCCCAATCTGCCATGCGGTTCCCTCCTCTGCCCGACAAGAGGGTATCCTGCCAACGGCCTTGATGATAATTCTGAAAATCAGGGGAAGAGTTTCAAGCGAGTCTTTATAATGTCCTATGTGAATACGCTGCGGATGTTTCTGCGCGTCTATGAATTGGGCAGTATGAGCGCGGCTGCCCGCGATCAGCGCACCTCGCCTGCGGTGGCGTCGTCGCGGATCATGGAGTTGGAGAAGCATCTGGGCTTGCGGCTCTTCAATCGCACGACGCGCGCTTTGAACCCGACCGAGCACGGGCGTTTGTTCTATGAAGGCGCTCTGCGGATCGTGGATGCGATCGAGGCGGCGGAAGCGGCGGTGATGACGGCGGCGCAGGCCCCGAAGGGCACGCTTTTCGTGGCGGCGCCTTTGGGTGTAGGGCGGCGGTTCATCGCGCCTCATGTGCCCGCGTTCAAACGCGCCTATCCCGAGATCGACATCCGGCTCCGGCTGTCGGATCGGGTGATCGATGTGACAGGCGAAGGCCTGGATCTGGCTTTCCATCTGGGGCCGCTGACGGATAGTGACCTCAAGGTGAAGATGATCGCCGAAAGCCCACGCGTTTTGTGCGCCTCGCCGGAGTATATCGCGCGGCGCGGGATGCCTGCGACGGGCGATGCGCTGATCGGGGATAAGCACGATTGCCTGAACCTGCGGTTTCCCGGCGCAAAGGAATTCCAGTGGACATTGCAAACGCCGGAAGGGCCGAAGCGCTACGAGATTTCCGGGCCTTTCGAGAGCGATGACGGCGATGTGCTGACGGGATGGGCGCTTGATGGGGCGGGGATCGTGATGAAGCCCGTTTTCGAAGTGGCCGACTATCTGGCCTCCGGCGCTTTGGTGCGGGTGGCGGAAGAAACGCCTCCCCTGCCCACGCAGCTTGCGGCGCTTTCGCCGTCGCGGCGGTTCCGCGATCCGAAGGTGCAGCTTTTCACCGATTACATGACGCGGGAATGCCGCGAGGCCTTGGCGCGGCTACATGCGGTGGCTGCGGCTAAAGAATAGCGAAACGCCCAGGGGAAGGACCCGGGCGTTCCTTTGGCATGGATGGAAGGATTAGCCCTTGGAGAATTCAGGGTAGGCTTCCATGCCGAGTTCAGCCATGTCGAGGCCATTGATCTCGTCTTCAGCCGAGGGGCGGATGCCCGTAGTGGCTTTGAGGACCAGCCAAAGGACGCCGGAGACCACGAAGACGAAGGCGCCGATGGAGAAGAAGCCTACGATCTGCGTCATGAAGGAAGTGCCTTCGGTGTAGAAGGGAACCGCCAGCGTGCCCCAGAAACCAGCCACGAGGTGAACCGGGATCGCACCGACAACGTCATCGATCTTGAGCTTGTCGAGGAAGGGCACGACGAAGACCACGATCACACTACCCACAGCACCGATCCAGAGCGCACCGAAGAGGGTCGGGTCGAGCGGGCCTGCGGTGATCGAGACGAGACCTGCAAGCGCACCGTTCAGCGTCATGGTGAGGTCAGGCTTCTTGTAGAGGAGCTGCGTCAGGAGGAGGGCCACAACGGAGCCAGCGGCAGCAGCCATGTTGGTGTTGGCGAAGATGATCGCAACAGCGTTGGCATCTGCTTCGGTGCCCAGAGCGAGTTGCGAGCCACCGTTGAAGCCGAACCAGCCGAGCCACAGGATGAAGGTACCAAGCGTTGCGAGAGCAAGGTTGGAACCCGGCATCGGAACGACGCGGCCATCTTTGTACTTGCCGATACGCGGGCCGAGGATCAGCACACCTGCGAGGGCTGCGAAACCGCCTGCTGCGTGAACGAGCGTGGAGCCTGCGAAGTCGGAGAAGCCCATTTCAGAGAGCCAGCCGCCACCCCACTGCCAGGACGCTTCGATCGGGTAGATGATGCCCGTGAGCACGACCGTGAAGATCAGGAAGGGCCAGAGTTTCACGCGCTCAGCCATTGCACCCGACACGATGGAGGCGGTGGTGGCACAGAACATGAGCTGGAAGAAGAAGTCCGAACCCGTAGCATAGCCGGTTTCGAGGGCGGGATCGCCACCGATAGAGGCGGTGGTGAAGGCGCCGATCCAGCCTGCGATGCTCCAGCTGTCGCCCGGGTACATCAGGTTATAGCCAACGAGCCAATACATGATCGCGGCGATAGAGAAGAGCGCGATGTTCTTGGTGAGCTGCATCGTCACGTTCTTGGAACGCACGAGGCCCGCTTCGAGCATGGCGAAGCCTGCGGCCATCCAGAACACGAGGAACCCACCTATAAGGAAGAGAAGCGTGTTGAAGATGAAGGCGTTGTCCACTGCAGGCGCGGCTTCGGCAGCGGCTTCGGTGGCCGTTTGGGCCCAAGCAGGCAGTGCGGACATCAGGGCAAATGCGCCCCCGAGCCCGAGAAGTTTCGAGAAATCTTTCATAATCTGTTTCCCCTGATTTCAGGCGCTCAGAGCGCGTCGTCGTTGGATTCGCCGGTGCGGACGCGCACGGCCTGTGCCACGTCGAGCACGAAAATCTTGCCGTCGCCGATCTTGCCGGTGCGGGCAGTGGTGACGATTTTGTCCACCACGCTGTCGACCATCGGGTCAGAGACAACGATTTCGAGCTTGATCTTCGGCACGAAATTCACGGCGTATTCCGCGCCGCGGTAGATTTCGGTGTGACCGGATTGGGAGCCGAAGCCTTTGACTTCGGTTACCATCATACCGCGGACCCCGATTTCGGTCAGCGCTTCGCGGACCTCTTCGAGTTTGAACGGCTTGATCGTCGCGATAATGAGTTTCAACTTGATCCCCTTTGCGTCTGTCGGGGCGTGAACCCCCTTGCCTTTGCATCTGCAGAAAAGCGAAGCAGACGCTTTGAATGAAGAGTTGAGGGCAATCGGATAGAGCAAAAATCTGGAGGTATGCACAAAATTTAATCTTCTAAGCTTTTGTGCACAAAACTTGATCATCGAAAAAAGCCAGAGGTGAGTCGCGGGGCCTCAACATTCGATCGAAGAGCGCTTATCTTGAGCAAAAGAGCAGAGGCTGGGCGGCGACAGTATGAGTGATTCAAACGGGAAGAGGCCGCCTCTGGTCGCGGAACGGCGCTACGGCAAGCCAGCGTCGAAGCCTGCCGCGAAGAAGCCCGCCCCTCGAAAACCCCGGCCGACCAAACCGAAGCGGACCGGTATCCTCTCTTGGCCGGGGCGCTTCATCCGCTTCGTGATCCGGCTCGTCTGGGCCATTACGTGGCGCGTGAGCCTTGTGACGGGCCTCATCCTTGCGGGGATGGTGTGGTACACCTCGCTGAGCCTGCCATCGGTCGACAAGCTGCTGGACGGGCGCGCGCGCGGGTCTGTCACGATGCTCGACATGTACGGGCAGGTATTTGCCGTGCGGGGCGCGCAATTCGGCGGCGCGGTTACGGCCACGAGCGTTAGCCCGCATCTGAAGAACGCGGTGATCGCCACCGAAGACAAGCGCTTCTACAGCCATTTCGGCCTCTCGCCGCGCGGCATCATCTCAGCCATGCGGATCAACATGCGCGAAGGGCGGCATCCGCTCAAAGGCCATGGTGGCTCGACCATCACCCAGCAGACCGCAAAGCTGATGTGCCTTGGCGTGGAATATGACGCGCGCCAATGGAAGAGCGAGAGGGATTACGAAGAGGATTGCCGCCGTTCCACGCTGGGCCGCAAGGCCAAGGAAGCCATTTTCGCGATGGCGATGGAGTGGAAATACAGCAAGGACGAGATTCTCTCGATCTACCTCAACCGCGCCTATATGGGCGGCGGGGCTTACGGCGCAGAAGCGGCCTCGCAACGGTTCTTCGCCAAGCCAGCGGCGGCAGTGAACCCTTCGGAAGCGGCTATTCTGGCGGGGCTTCTAACCGCGCCCACCACGCTTGCCCCCACCACCAATCTTGAACGCAGCCAGAACCGTGCGGCGGTGGTGATCGGGTTGATGCGGGATCAGGGCTATCTGAGCAAGACCGAGGCGGATTATGCGCTGGCCAACCCTGCGCAGCTTTCAGAGAGCGCCGAGCGCGCGGCGGGAGGCTATTTCGCCGATTGGCTGATGTCTTCGGGGCCGGAGTATCTGACGCGGAACACCTCGGAAGACGTGGTGATCCGCACCACGCTTGATCCGAAGGTGCAGCGCGCTGCCGAAGAGGCGGTAACGGAGATCTTCAAAACCCGCCTCAAGGACGGCTCGAAGGCCGAGGCAGCCGTGGTGGTGATGAGCGCCGATGGTGCGGTGCGCGCGATGGTCGGCGGGCGGCATACCAAGGTTGTGGGCGCCTTCAACCGCGCCACGCAAGCGCTGCGGCAAACCGGATCATCGTTCAAACCCTTCGTTTATGCTGCCGCCCTCGATATGGGCTATTCCGGCAATGACGTGATCGAAGACGCGCCTTTGACCATTGATATTCCGGGATCGGGGCCGTGGTCGCCTTCCAACTATGACCGGAAGTTCCATGGTTTCGTGACCATGGCCGAGGCGCTGCGGCAATCGTTGAACATTCCGGCGGTGAAAGTGGCACAGGCAGCGGGGCTGGAGCGCGTGCGCGCGGTGGCTTCGGGCTTTGGCGTGGGCGAGGAACTGGCCGAAGGGCCTGCTTTGGCGCTTGGCGCTTCGGAATCCACGCTTATCAAAATGACGGGCGCCTATGCGGGCATCCTGAACGGCGGCTCTTCGGTGCAGCCCTACGGCTTGCTGTCCTTGCGGCTGAAGTCCGATTCCGCGCCGCTGATGGAGCAGGAAAGCGGCATCGGGGATCGGGTGATCGGCGAGGAAGCGGCGCAGGAACTGATCTGGATGATGCATCAGGTCGTCGATGGCGGCACAGGCGCACGGGCCAATCTGCCCGACCGCGACGTGGCAGGCAAAACCGGCACCACACAGGCCGCGCGCGATGCATGGTTCATCGGCTTCTCGGCGGATTACGTGGCGGGTGTGTGGATGGGCTATGACGACAACACCCCCCTCACAGGCGTGACGGGTGGCGGCCTTCCCGCGGAAATCTGGCATGAGACCATGGTGCGCGCCCATGAGGGCCTGCCAGCAACGCCCCTGCCGATGCGCGCACCGGGCGAAGGCGGGCAACTGGCCGATCAGGGCGATTTCAGCACCGGCGGCGGCAGCGAGTCGCTGATCGAGGGGCTTCTCAAGGGCATCTTCGGCGGCGGCAGCACGACGATCACGCTGCCGAAGGCCAATCCGAACGGCCCCCGCCCCTACGTGCCCTCACGGGAAGACACGCGTTAAGCCTTACTCCGGCACGCAGATCTCGTCGCGCGCGATGGCTTTGATGGTGCGCGCCACGAGGGCTGCGATGATCGCCAGAAGCACCACCAGAAGCATGAAGCCGATCAGTTGATGCGGGGCCGATCCGGTGATCTTGGCGAAGAGGAAGCTTGCGATGGTGACGGCGGCGAAGGGGAAGCTCAGCGCCCAGAACAGCAGGCCAAAGGGAAGCTTGAGGATCTTGGGCAGTTGCAACGCCACGAGCAGGGTGAAGAAATAGGCCGCGTTGAGAAGGATACGGGCGAAGGCGTCCACCTCACCGCCCGACATCCGCACCCAAGCCACGAAGGCCACGGCGGGCGGGGCGATGAGGATCACGAGGGTCGGTTACAGCTTACTGGGCAGCGGATCGTGGAAGATCAGGCGGTTCATCACGAGGGTGAGAAGCACGGTCCAGAAAATCAGGCCAACGGCGAGGAAATACCAGCTCACTTCCAGAAAGCCGAGTTGCACGCCTGCGATTGGCGCGATCACGTTCCCCACCGCCGGAATGAACCACGCGGGGTTCAACTGGCCAGACTGGAAGGCGCGGGAGGAAATCCAGCCGGAGATGACCGCGAGCGTCAGGATGAATTGCAGCGAGGCACCCGGCATCCAGAGAACCGGCGCGAGGCTCGGAGCGACCGCGAGCGAGGCGGTGCCGAGGAGCATGAGCGAGATCGAGATGGCGGGGAAGAAGGCGAGACGGATGGGGTGGTTCCATTCTGCCTTCACCGCGTTCGGAACCCAGATGGCTTTCACGGCATAGACCACGGCAATCGCGGCGAAGGCCGCGAGGGTGATCCAGTAGGTCGAATGCGAGGCCAGATGCGTGGCCCCCAGCGCGGTTTCTGCGGCGTGAAGCGCGAGCGTGAGGCCTGCAAGGCCCATGACGACGGAGAAGAAGGACACCGGAAAATGGGCCAGTTTGGGTTCAGAGGCTTGGTTCGTCATGATCGGTCCTGCTTGAAAAATAGCACGCTGGCGCGCGGGTGGCGCGCCGATACATTCCGTTTGTTGCATATATAGGCAGGAAAGGGAATGGCCCAAATCATCGGGCCCGTCCCTGATTAGCCTTTGAGTCGCGCCAGATGCACCGCGCCCATCGGCTTTTCCCGCGCGAGGAAGCGGGCGACGGCCGGGCGATCGAACAAACGCGGGGCGAGGGCTTGGAACATCGCCCATTCGGTGAGCGCCATGAAGTCCTGCGCTTGGGCGGCGGGATTGGTGAGCGCCGCGCGCCCCTCTTCCCAGAGCGCCGCCACGTCGAGGGCTTCCGCAGCAAGAAACGCCGCCAGCGCAGCACCTTGCGCGCCAGAAGCCCCACGGCCTGCCAAGGTCAGTGCGTGGATGCCGCTTGCGCCTTCGTAGATGCGGGTGATCCGCACGTCGCGCGCCAGTTTCTCCAGCCCGTATTCCTTGAGGTAGCCATAGCCGCCCAGAACCTGAATGCCGAGGTCCGCCACGCGGCTACCGCTTTCGGTCGCGGCATATTTCTGCACGGGCGTGAGCGCATCCACCAAAGGATCGGCCTCGTTCCGCTCCATCGCCACGAGAGCGACATGCGAGAGCGCGCGGCAGAGGTGGGTGCGGGCCTCCATCTCGTCGAGCATACGCGCCACATCGGGGTGATCGGCCAGCACGGCGGCGCTGCCATCCGCTTTACGGCCCTGCACGCGCTCAGCGGCATAGGCCTTGGCAATCGCGGTGGCGCGGGCAGAGGAGGCAATGCCTTGCATCGCCACGTCGATCCGCGCGTGGTTCATCATGGCGAACATGCCGTTGAGGCCGCCACCGGCCGCGCCGATGAGATGCGCGGGCGCGGCATCGAAGGCAAGCTGGCAGGTGGGCGAAACTTTCAGGCCCATCTTCTCTTCGATCCGCGTGACGGTGAGGCTTCCCTCCACCTCTTCCGAGAGGCAGGCAAAAAGCGAAAGCCCCTTCACGCCGCTTTCGGGGCTGCCCGTGCGCGCGAGAACGAGGTGGAAAATCCCGTCAGTGGCGTTCTGGTTGCCGCCCGAAATGAAGATCTTCTCGCCGGTGATCCGCCAGCCTTCGGGCGTTTCCTCGGCTCGGGTGCGGATGCGGGAAAGGTCCGATCCCGCGCCCGGTTCAGTCAGCGCCATGGTGCCGATGCGCTGGCCGGAGGCCAGTTCGGGGATCCACGCCGCTTGCTGCTCTGGCGTGCCGAAATGGGAGAGCACGCGGATCGCTCCCGGCACGAGGCCGATGACCATCTGGAAGGAGATATCCGCCCCCGCGAGCATCTCCGCGACAATCGCCGTAGCAATCGCCCCCATCCCCTGCCCGCCTGCGCTTTCGGGCGCCGAAAGCCCCGGCCAGCCCTGCTCGACGAAGGATTGGTAGGCAGTGATGAAGGAGGGCGGCATCAACACCTTGCCCCCCTCCAGAACCGCGCCTTCCGCATCCCACTCGGCCGCATAGGGCGCAACCTCGTTTTCGGCGTACGCCGCGAAAGCCTCGCCAATCTGGCGCATCAGATCCCCGTCCCACTCCGGCAGGCTCTCAGCCCCTGCGGCGCGGAGCGAGGCGAGGATATCGTCGAGCGGAGCGGAATAGGGAATCATGGTTACATCAGCCCCAAGAGACGCGCGGCGTTATATTTGATGATGTCGGGGTGGAGTTCTTCCTTGATGTCGATGCCCTCGAAATCCGCAAGCCAGCGCTCGGGCGAGATCATCGGCCAGTCCGACCCGAAGAGCACCTTCTTGCGCAGGATCGAGTTGCAGTAGCGCACGAGGATTGGCGGGAAGTATTTCGGCGACCAACCCGAGAGGTCGATATAGACGTTGGGCTTGTGCTGCGCGACCGAGAGCGCCTCTTCCTGCCACGGGAAGGAGGGGTGGGCCATCACGATCTTCATATCGGGGAAATCGACCGCGACATCGTCGATATACATCGGGTTCGAATACTTCAGGCGCATCCCATTGCCGCCGGGCATGCCGGAGCCAACGCCCGTCTGGCCGGTGTGGAAGAGGCCGATCGCGCCATGTTCGGCCAGCACTTCGTAGAAGGGATAGGCCATGCGGTCATTCGGGAAGAAGCCCTGCATGGTGGGGTGGAATTTGAAGCCCTTCACGCCGTGCTCCTCGATCAGGCGGCGCGCCTCGCGGACGGCCATCTTGCCTTTCCACGGGTCGATGGAGGCGAAGGGGATGAGCACGTCGGAATGCTCTGCCACCTGTGCCAGAACCTCGTCATTCGAGAAGCGGCGGTAGCCCGTTTCGCGCTCGGCATCGACGGGGAAGATCACCGCCGCCACGTTCTGCGCGCGGAAATGCGCGGCGGTTTGGGCGATGGTCGGCTGCACGACTTTGGCTCCGAAATACTTCGCCATCGCGGCTTGCAGATCGTCATAGCCATCGTCGGAATGGCAACCGCAGGGCTCTTCCGCGTGGGTGTGGATGTCAATCGCGCGGATTTTCTCAAGGTCGATCATGGAGTTTCTCCTTCGAGCTGGGCCGGGCCCCGTGCGGGAGCCCGGCATTATGGTGTTGCCGGATCAGAACCGGACCGAACCCGGGCCGCCGCTGTGCATCGCCTCAACGAGAGCCGCGCGGCGGGTGAGCACTGCGCGGATGTTGAGGTTGCCTTTGGCGGTGATTTCATGATGCGCGAGGCTTTGCGGCTCTTCGAAGACGGCCGCACAAGCGATCCGCGTGGACGAGCCTGTTGCGGCATCCGCGAGCGGCTGGAGGCGCGCCTTGATATCGGCCAGAAGCGCTGCGTCGGTCTTCAGGCCAGCGCCCTGCCCCGGCACCACCGGGAAGATGACTGCGCCCAACTCGTTGCGGCCTTCGCCCGTGATGATGAGGTCTGCGGCGATGCCCTGCAGGGCGGTCATCAACTGGCCCTTGAGTTGCGCCACGCGCACCCATGTGCCCGAAAGAAGCTTGAAGTCTTCCGAGATGCGGCCATCGAAGGAAAGCCCGCGATCTGTCTCGGCGGGGTTCACCCACTTCACCGCGTCGCCCGTGATGAAGAAGCCTTCCTCGTCGAAGGCCTCGGCGGTTTTGGCGTCGTTTTCCCAATAACCCGGCATGATATTCGGGCCGCGTGCACGCACCTCATAACGGCCTTCATCCTCGTCGGGGATGAGCTTCACTTCGGCCCCCGGCAGCGGCGCCCCGATGATGCCCGAGCGGGTGACGCGCTCATGCGTGAGAAGCACAGCAGGCGCGGTTTCGGTGAGGCCCCAGGACGAGATCATCAACGGCACCGTTCCGGTGATTTCGAGCGCCATCCGCTCGATCCCTTTCCAGATTTCCTGCGGCAGAGCGGCGCCTGCGTAGAAGGTGAAATCAAGCCCCGTGAAATACTTGTGGCGGAGGCTTTCATCGGCTTCCAGTGCTTTCAGCACGCGGGCAAAGCCCACGGGCACGTTGAAGGCCAAGGTGCCCGTATGCATCGCCATGTTTTCAACCGTGCGACCAAAGAGAGCGTCGGTGGGCTTGCCATCGTCGATATAGATCGCGCCGCCATTGGCGAGCATCATGTTGAAGTTATGCGATCCGCCGAACACGTGGTTCCACGGCAGCCAGTCAAGGATCTTCGGCGGGCGCGCTTTCAGAAGCGGCATCGCCGTGGCGATCTGGGCCTGGTTCACACACATCATCTTATGGGTGGTGATCACGCCTTTGGGCAGCGAGGTGGAACCGGAGGTGAAGAGGATCTTCGCCATGGTGCCCGCGTTCACAGCCGCATGGGCAGCAGCAATCTCGGCCCCGCCCTTGAGTGCTTCGGCCATCGTGTGCACGGGGCGCTTTGCGCCTTCGGCGGTCGATACCAGCGCCGGAATACCTGCGAGCGCAGGCAGCGCCAGCGCTTCGCCGTAACGCGCAGGATCGTCCGCGAAGAGCATCTTCGGGCGCACGGTTTCGGCAGCGTAGATCAAACGGTCATGCGCGCCGGGGATGAGCGAGTATTGCTCCGCCACAGGCACCGAAACGAGGCCCACATATTGCGTGGCAAGCGCCAGAAGCCCGTGATCCACGGAGTTGCCCGAGAGGATCAACACGCGGTCTCCGGCCTCAAGCCCTTGCGCCAAGAGCCAGCCCGCGAGGGCCTGCACCATGCTCAGCGCCTCGGCATAACGCACTTCGCGCCAGCCAGCGCCCGAGCGTTCCGCGATGAACACGGCATCCGGCGTTTTGGCGGCCCAAGCGTGCAACCACTCGGCGGTGGTTTCCGCGACGGGGTCCAAGGCATGGGCCGAGCGCAGGATCATGGTTCCGTCGCCGCGGGTTTCGATATCGATCTTATGGGGCAGGGTCAGCGCGCGTTCCATTCCTCACTCCCTCGTCTGGATGCGGTCGAGTAGCTCTGCCAAAACCTGCCGCTCCTCCGGCGACAGGTCTGCGAGCTGGCGTTCTTCGTTTTCCCGAAGCGACTTCATGGCAGCATCGCGCCGCCGGATACCTTTCAGGGTGGCGCGCAGCGCGTAGGCGCGGCGGTCGCCTTTCATACGGTGGCGACCGATCAATCCGGCCTCCTCCAGCGTGTCGATGATGACAACGATATTCGAACGCTCCATCGCCAAGGATTGCGCCAAGGCGCTTTGCGTCACGTCAGGATTGTCACAGATGACAGAGAGCGCCGAAAAGGTCGTGACCCGCAATTCATGCGCTTCCAAGGCCTGCGCCGCATCGGCGGTCGTGGCCGCGGCCACGCGTTTCAGCGTGTAACCGATCAGGCGGCGCATACCCGCGTCGAGCACAGCAGGCGCGGTCGTTGATTGGGGTTCTTTCACGTCCTTGGGCGCGCTCATCAGATCACCGGAAGGTTGGCTGGCGCTTTTCGAGGAAGGCGCGGAGGCCTTCTTCGGCGTCAGGGCTGGTCTGGGTAAGTGCCGCGCAGAGGCTCTCGGTGAAGAGGCCATCGGCTTTCGACATATCTTCGATCCGGCTCAGGGCGTGGATCATCACATAGTTCGAGAGACCCGCGTTCGAGGCGATCTTGCCGGCCAGTTCCATCGCCAGCGCCAGCGATTCCCCTTCGCCCACCGAGTAGTGGCAAAGGCCCAAGCGCATACCGTCTTCGGCGTTGTACTTGCGGCCCGTCAGCATCATCTCGATCATCCGGTCCGCACCAAGGATGCGGCCTACGCGCACCGAGGCACCGCCGCCCACGTAGATGCCGCGCCGCCCTTCGGGGAGCTGGAAGATCGTCGAGGGTTCGGCAATGCGCACATGGGTGGACGTGGCCAGTTCAAGCCCGCCACCGATCACCGCACCGAACATGGCCGAGACCACCGGAAGGCCGGAATACTGGATCTTGTCCATCACCCCGTGCCAGTTCCGCGAATGGCGCATCGTACCTTCCGCATCGCGCTGCACCTGTTCGGACAGATCGAGACCCGAGCAATAATGCCCCGCCGTGCCCGTGAGCACGACCACCTTCACGCCTTCGGGCGGGTTCGAGAAAAACGCATCGAGCGCCGCGAGCAGCGTATCGTTCATCGCGTTGCGTTTGTCGGGGCGGTTCATGGTCACAAACGCGATACGATCTTTCACTTCGATCTTGAGAACGTCGCTCATCTCACACCTTCTTGGTATCTTTCATTATTGTTATATCACATAACAATAGAGCCGGAAAAGACCCCCGTGCGAAAGCGCGGGGGCCTTGGATTTTTAGTGCAGAACGCGCAGCAGGAAGAGCGTAATGCCGGGGAAGATCACCAAGATCATCGTGCGGATGATGTCGGAAGCGACGAAATACATCACGGCCTTGTAGGTCTCGACCATCGGCGTGAGGCGGTCCATCGAGTTGATGACGAAAAGGTTCATCCCCACAGGTGGCGTTATCAGCCCCACCTCCACGACAATCAGCACGAGGATACCGAACCAGATCGCGGTTTCTTCCGTCGTCAGACCGAAATCGAGGGTCTGGATGATCGGCCAGAAGATCGGCACGGTCAGCAGGATCATCGAAAGGCTGTCCATCACGCAACCGAAGATGAGGTAGAGCACGAGGATCAGCGACAGGATCAACCAAGGGCTCATGCCGGTTTGACCGACCCACATCGCCAAGGATTGCGGCACTTGGCTGAGCGCAAGGAAGCCGTTGTAGAAGCCCGCGCCCAAGACGATGAAGAAGATCATCGCAGTGGAGTTGGCCGTGGAGAGGAAGGACTGCATCGCGGTTTTCCACGTCAACCCGCCATTCAGCCAAGCGATGAGGCCTGTGCCGAACGCACCAACGGCTGCGCCTTCCGTCGGCGTGAAGATGCCAAGGTAGATACCGCCCACGACAGAAAGGAACACGATCAACACGGGCCAGATATCGAACATCGCTTTCCAGCGTTCCGAATAGGGTTGGCGCTCGCGCACCCCGGCCGAACCGGGGTTGCGACGGACGTAGATCGAAATGGTGATGATATAGCCCAGCGCCGCGAGGATGCCCGGAATGAAGGCTGCGAGGAACAGCTTGGCGATATTCTGCTCGGTAAGGATCGCGTAGATCACGAGGATCACCGAAGGCGGAATGAGGATGCCGAGCGTGCCGCCCGCCGCGAGCGTGGCGGTGGAGAAGCCGCCCGAATAGCCGTAGCGGCGGAGTTCAGGCAGAGCCACTTGGCCCATGGTGGCCGCCGTGGCGAGCGACGAGCCGCAGATCGAACCGAAGCCTGCGCAAGCGCCGATTGCTGCCATTGCCACACCGCCTTTGCGGTGGCCGAGCCAGCTTTCCGCAGCCTTGAAGAGCGCTTGGCTCATGCCGCCCAGCGTTGCGAATTGCCCCATCAGGAGGAACATCGGCACGATAGAAAGCGAATAGCTGGAGAAGGTCGAATAGACCTCGGACTTCAGTTTGCCCAAAGCCATATTCATACCGCCCGTGGCGTAATAGAGGCCGCCAAGGCCCACCACGAACATTGCGAGGCCGATTGGCACCCGCAGGAAGATCATCACGAGCAGGACCGGAAATGACCAGACGCCGAGTTCGAAATTCGTCAATGGACTGCTCCTTGGCTGTGCGGAAGAATGCTCCGCCCGGTCAGCATTTCAGCGGTCCGGATGACGGCCACATAGGCCGAAACGTTCACCGCAAGAACGGCTGGTGCCATGCAAGCGGCGTAGCCATACCAGACCTGGAATTGGATGAGGAACGTGGTTTCGCCATAGCTTTTCTTGGCAACCATGCCGTCCCAGAGGCGCCAAGCGATCAGCGCCAGAACGATCACGAAAATCACTTCCGCCGCCCACAGAAGCACGCGGTTCACGCGCTCCGAGAAGGTGGAGGTGAGAATGTCCACGGTCGCGTGGCTTTGGGTGATCTGGCAGAAGGGAATGAAGGCGAAAATCGAGAAGGCAATGCCCGCCTCGACAATCTCGAAGTCGCCCAGGATCGGGCCGATGCCCGTGCCCAGCACCATATCGGCGAACCCTTTGAGGTTCGTCTGGAAGAACCCGCTATGCATCATCGTGTTGAGGCCGCGGCCAAGCACCGAGACGCAGATCAGCAGAATAAGAGCGGCCAAAACCACCCCGCCTGCCCCTGCCATCCAACGGCTGAGTTTCATCAAGATCGCGTGCATGGGCCCTCCCCCGGCCTTGAATTCCCTCCATCGACTTGTCCGAAAACCGGTGCGCACTTTTCGGGTCGATGGCGTAAGAACAGGTGGGCAGCAAAGCGCCGCCCACCCGAAGCCTTTACTTACTTACCAGCGCATTCGCCAGCTTGCAGGTCCTGCGCTTCTTTGATGAGCGCGGCACCGTCGATGCCTTTTGCCTGCATGTCAGCGATCCAGGCGGCGTAAACCGGCTGGGCGGCTTCACGCCACACGTTGGTTTCTTCTGCGGTCAGAGTGACGATGTTGTTGCCGAGAGCAACAGCCGCTTCACGTGCCGGGCCGTCTGCGCCTTCTTGGGTCTTACCTGCGAAGACCGAGAAATCGAGGCCGGTATGCGCGTCGATCGCGGCCTTGGCTTCGGGCGAGAGGCTTTCGTACTTCGCCTTGTTCATCGCCAGAACGAAGGTGATGTTGTAGAGCGCGCCACCGGTGAATTCGGTGTGGTTCTTCACCAGTTCCGGAACCTTCAGTGCTGCGGTCACTTCCCACGGAATGGTGGTTGCGTCGAGAACGCCTTTCGAGAGCGCTTCCGAAACCGCCGGAACCGGCATACCGACCGGGGTTGCGCCGAGCTGTTCGAGCATCTGCGACACGATACGCGAGCCGCCGCGGATCTTCACGCCTGCGAGGTCAGCCGGAGTGCGGATTTCCTTGTTGGCGTGGATCATGCCCGGGCCGTGCACCCAGGTGCCGATGATGTGAACGTCTTTGAAGTCTGCATCCTTCATGTGGGCGTCGAACATCTTCGAGTAGGCGCAAGACGCGGGGCCCGCACCTTGGGTCATGAACGGCAGTTCGAACACTTCGGTCTGCGGGAAACGGCCGGGGGTGTAGCCCACAACGGTCCAGACGATGTCGGCAACGCCGTCAATCGCTTGGTCCATCAGTTCCGGCGGCTTGCCACCGAGCGCCATGGAGGCATAGCGCTCAACCTTGATCTTGCCGCCCGAGTCCTTCTCGACTGCGTCAGCCCAGACGTCGAGCACGAGCTTCGGCACGTTGGCCTGCGCGGGCAGGAACTGGTGCAGCTTGAGCGTCACTTCCTGAGCCATCGAGGCGCCAGCGCCCATTGCAAGGGCAAGCGCCGAGGCCGCCATCGTTTTCATAAACTTCGCATTCATGGTCATATTCCTCCCTGAGTTGACCGTATCTTCGCCGGAGCACCGAAGCCCTCCGGCAATCTCTTGAATTACTTGTAAGCCGCCATCAGCGCGCGGGCCTCTTCAATGAGGGCCTGCCCGTCGATGCCCTTACCCTTCACATCCTCGATCCATGCGTCGTAGACGGGCTTCGCAAGCTCTTCCCACTTCTTCGCATCTTCAGCACTGATTGTTACAATGGTGTTTCCGGCATCCACCGCGAGTTGGCGTGCGGGGCCATCGGCATCGGCTTGTGTGCCGCCTGCAAACACCGACAGTTCAAGGCCGGAGTTGTCGTCGATCACCTTCTTCAGGTCATCGGGCAGGCTGTCGTACTTCGCCTTGTTCATCGCCAGAACGAAGGTGAGGTTATAGATCGCGGGGCCGTCGAATTCGGTGTGGTTCTTCACCAGTTCCGGCACCTTGAGCGAGGTGGTTACTTCCCACGGGATCGTCGCACCGTCGATCACACCCTTGGAAAGCGACTCCGGGATCGCCGTCACGGGCATACCTACCGGAACCGCGCCCAGCTTTTCGAGGAGCTGGTTCACCATGCGCGAGCCGCCACGGATTTTCATGCCGTTCAGATCGGAAGGCTGCGCCACCGGCTTGTTGGTGTGCAGCATGCCGGGGCCGTGCACCCAAGTGGCGAGGATCTTCACATCCTTGAAGTCCGCATCGGCCATGTGCTTTTCGAACATCTGCCAATAGGCCGCCGAAGCTGCGCGGGCATCCTGCACCATGAAGGGCAGTTCGAACACTTCGGTGCGCGGGAAACGGCCCGGCGTGAAGCCGTTCACACCCCAAACAAGGTCCGCCACGCCATCAATGGCCTGATCGATCAGTTCCGGCGGTTTGCCACCGAGTTGCATGGAGGGGTAATGATCGATCTTGATGCGACCGTTCGAGGCGGTCTGCACCTTGTCGATCCAGACGTCGAGCACGAGCTTCGGCACATTGGCCTGCTGCGGCAGGAACTGGTGCAGCTTGAGTGTGACCTCTTGGGCGGCAGCCACCGAAACGGAGCCTGCGAGCAGCACAGCAGCGGCGATGCCTTTCAGAAGCGTTCTTCTCAGTGTCATGTCGGTATCCTCCCTATTCGACATGGCCCGATGCGGTTTCCGCGTCTCGGGTTATTCTTCCCAATCCGGTTGTTTTCTCGGATGGGCCTCCGCGAATGCCTCTTTTAGTTGACACTGTTCATAAACCGCATTGATACGCGGCAGATGCGAGATATCAACCCCAAAGCGTTGTGCTGAAAATACTTGAGGAACAAGGCAAATATCCGCGAGGCCAGGTTCATCGCCAAAAGCGAAACGGGTCTCGGGGCGCTTTGCCAGAAGCCCCTCACAGGCCTCCAGTCCATCCGTTAGCCAGCGCTTAAGCCATGCATTCACTGCCTCCTCCGGCAGTTTCAGCTCGGCCCGCAAATATTGAAGCACCCGCAGGTTTTGCAGCGGATGGATTTCACAGGCGATCACTTGTGCAAAGCCCCGCACCTGCGCGCGCAAAGCCGGATCGGCGGGCAGAAGCGCGGGTTCGGGGATCGTCTCGTCGAGCCATTCGAGAATGGCGAGCGACTGGATCAGCGTATCGCCCGCGTCGGTTTCCAACGCGGGCAGAAGCTTCTGGGGATTGATCGCCGCAAATTCCGCCGACTTCTGCGCGCCACTCTTGAGGTGCACCGGAATGAACTCCGGCGTCACACCTTTCAGCCCGAAAGCGATGCGGCAGCGGTAAGACGACGACGAGCGGAAATACCCCCAGTATTTCATTCGGCGGCTCCGATCGTCAGGTCGATCGCGGTCAGGCCTTCGATCGTGCCGTGGATATGATCGCCTGCCACCACAGCGCCCACGCCCGACGGCGTGCCGGTGTAGATCAGGTCACCCGGCTGGAGGTGGTAGTAGCCCGAGAGATGGTTGATGATCTCGGGGATAGACCAGATCAGCTCGTCGAGCGTTGCCACCTGCTTCACGGTGCCATTCACGCTCATCTCGATCTTCTGCGTGCCAACGTTGAAATCTTTGGCCTGCGTGATCGGCGAGATCACGGCGGATTGCTCGAAATCCTTGCCCAGATCCCACGGACGCCGCTTATCCTTGCCGTCCTGCTGGCGGTCGCGGCGGGTCATGTCGAGGCCGCAGGCATAGCCATAAACCACGCTCATCGCGTCTTCCTTGGAGATGCGGAAGGCATCGCCACCGATGGCCACCACAAGCTCCATCTCGTGGTGGTAATCGCTGGTGCCCGGCGGGTAGGGAATGGTCGCGCCGGTCAGGAGCGTCGCCGAAGGGGTTTTCGTGAAGTAGAACGGCGCTTCACGGTCTACCTCATGGCCCATTTCAGCAGCATGCGCGGCGTAGTTACGGCCCACGCAGAAAATACGGCGCACGGGGAAGGTTTTGTCGGAGCCGACCACCGGAACCTGCGGGTGGGGCGGCAATTCAAAGAGAGCGGTCATCGTGCGCGTTCCTCATAATATCCAAGTTTTTCCTGCAGCGGGCGGTCATGCACGCGGATCAGGAAGGCAGGCTCGCTGCCAGTGTTCTTGTGGTCCACTTCGGCAAAGACCGGAGCGGTAAACGTGTCCTTCTCGGACCACGTGATTTTGCAACCATCAACAAGGGACTCACCCGCGCCGCCGATCACGTGGAACACAGCCGATTCCGAAGAAAGCGGCGGGCGCACGGTTTCACCGGGGCGGATCATCATAGCGGTGAAGCCCATCACGGGCAGTACGGATTCGCCTGTTTCCGGGTTCACGTAATCCATCTCCACCACACCATCGGTGTATTGCGCCATCTGGCGCAATGCCGCCTCGGTGCGCGCCCATGGGAAACGTGCCATCGGATAGCGGCGGGCCTGATTGCCACGGCGCGAGGGCACGAGGCCAGCCGCGGCATATTCCACCAGCGCTGCATCGGGGCGGTTACGCTGCGCCTGAAGCGGCGCTTCCTCAGCGTAAGAGCCTTCGAGATAAACGAAAAGCGGCAGGTCGAGCGCATCGAGCCAGATCACCGGCTCGTCGCCCTCATGGCCGTGATCGTGCCAGTCACCACCGGGGGTCAGCACCAGATCGCCACGGTTCATCGGCAGCTTCTCACCATCGACAACCGTGAAGCCGCCCTTGCCTTCCACGATGATCCGCGCCGCCGACGGTGTATGGCGGTGCGCCGGAGCGGTTTCGCCGGGCAGAAGCAACTGCATGCCGATATAGATCGACGAGGTTGCCTGCATCGCGCCCGTGCCACGCCCTTGGTCGGACATCACGAGCACACGGCGCTCGGCCTTTTCCACAGGCGTCAACTCGCCAGCGCGCAGCAGAAGCGGGCGCAGATGCTGGAAATTCCAGTAGCTGGGTTTCGTTGTGGGGATGGGTTTCCCGTGCGGCAGAACCTTGCGCATCATCGGCCAAAGCGGAGCGACGCCCGCCTCGGTCATTGCATCGCGGTAGTCCTGCGGCAGCTCTTCGAGCGTGCCGAGTTGAACCGACATCCTATCCTCCCTGTTGCAATCCTTTATATGGAATGCATACATATTATTAGATGACCGGTCAAATAGAATGCATGCATACTATTGCGCGGCAATCCAAGTTTGTTATAGAGTATAACAAACCTGAAGCGCAGCCTGTCAACAAGTTTAACCGACCGTATGGTCGACTTTGTTCAAAGGCAAAGAAAAAGTGATGCAGAATTTCAGCTCCATGCCCGGCCACCTGATCCGGCGCGCGCATCAGGCCTCTTCCGCCATCTTTGCCCAGACCATGGCCCGCGAAGGCCTTGATTTGACGCCATTTCAGTTCGCGGCCCTTTCGGCCATCAAAGCCGAACCGGGGATCGACCAAGCTACCGTTTCCGCCCATGCAGCCGTGGATCGCGCCACGATCGGCGGCGTGATCGACCGCCTGGTCGATAAGGGCTACGTCGCCCGTGACGTCTCCAAACGCGACCGCCGCGCCCGCGTTCTGCACCTCACTGATTCGGGCAGCGCCATTCTCGAACGGGTCCAAGGCCTCGTCTCGGAGATGCAGGGCGAAATCTGTACCGGGCTTTCCTTGGAGGAATCAGCCCAGTTGATTGCCCTTCTCCGGCGCATTTCAGACAATCACCCGAAGGCAGGCGAAAGCTAAACCACCGCCGAGAAGCACTCGATCGCGCCACCGTGCACGCCGATATCGAGCGGGCCGAAATCGGAGCCGACGCAAAGGCTGAAATAGCCCGCCGAAGGCAGGTACAGCACCTGATAATCCCCGTCCGAACGGGTCACGGTCCAGCAGGTCTGGAAGACGCCGCCGGAGAATTGCACCGTCACCGGGCGCGGGCGCTTCACGCGATGGGCCAGAAAATCAGTGAGCGTCGCCGGGTGGCCCTTGTGGGCCGCCACCTCGGCATCGACCAGCGCCACGATATGCGGCGCGAGGTCGTCTTGCTGCTCAGCCGCGTGATCCATGGCCCTCTCCTTTGCCGTCAATCTTGGCCGGAGCAGCGCAAAGTCAATCCACCTCACGCTTAACCCCAGCCCCGCCCGCATAGCACAGCGCCACCGTTTCAGGGCGGCAGCGGATCACCGCGCGCTGGTTGACCGAGCCCTTATCGGTCACTTCCCCCTGATCGAGCGAGAGCGGTTTCGTGAGCATAACCGCCCGCCGGATACGCGTGGCCGATCCGGTGGATTTCGCCGCAAACGCCGCCAAACGCTCCGCCACCTCGGCTTCCGCCGCCCCATCCGCAGGCACCAAAAGCGCGCCCAGTTCTTCGCGGTCTTCGCCAAGGATCACCGCATCGCGCACCAGTCCGCCCATCGCATTCACAAGCGCGGCCCGCAACGCCCCCACGGCCACCCAAGTGCCAGTGGCCAGCTTGAAGTTCTCCGCAATCCGTCCGTCAAAGAAGAACCCCTTTGACAGATCCGCTGGATCGGCAGGCCGCAGCGCATCACCTAGGCAATAGAAGCCCTCCTCGTCGAAAGCCTTCGCCGTGGCCTCCGCCGCCCCCAAATAGCCCGGCGTGATCGAGGGTGACTTGAGCCGCGCTTCAAGCTTCCCTTCGTTCGGTACTAGCTTGAGCGTGATCCCTTTCGCAGGCACCCCGATATTGCCGGGGCTTTCCTGCTGCTCGGTGCACATCAGCGCGAAGGGCCCAGTTTCCGTCGCGCCAAGCCCTGTCGTCAAAAGCACATCCCGCCCCGAATATTGCCGCGCGAGGCCGAGGATATCCTCCCACAAATGCTGCGCCATGCCTGCGCCCGCGTACATCATCAGATCCATCCGGCTGAAGAAATTCCGCGCCAGATCGGCGTCCGCCTTGAAGGCCTGCACCAGCATCTCCCAACCCGCTGGCAAGTTGAAATACCACGTGGGCGCGACATCGCGGAGGTTCCGCAAGGTTTCCCCGATCAGCGCGGGCGCAGGTTTGCCGCTGTCGATATGGAAGGCGCCACCTGCACAGAGGCACATATGGAACACTTTGTTGCCGCTCGCCGTGTGGCTCCATGGGGCCCAATCCACCAGAACCGGCGGCGCTTTCGCCAGAAACCGGAAGCAATCGGCCACCATATTCTGGTTTCGAATGAGCATACCGACGGAATTGATCACCGCTTTCGGGCTTCCGGTAGAACCCGAAGTGAAAAGGTATTTTGCGGTCATCTCGGGCGTGAGCCGCGCGAAGGCCGCGTCGGCCATTGCCGGATCGCCCTCCAATTCAGCAGCACTGGCGAACGATGGCACGCCCACCGTAGCAATCGCCGCCCCGTAACGCTCGGGATCGGCAGCAAACACCAAGCCGGGCCGCAACTGCCCCGCCACGTCGCGCAGCTTGTCATGCGTTTTCGAAACCAGCGAGAATGCCGTGGAAATCGCCGCTGTCGGCACCCCCACCATATGCCCCGCCAAAGCGACAACGGCGTGATCCACCGAGTTTTCCGACAGGATCATCACGGGCCGTTCCTGCCCCAAGCCCCGCGCCAATAGCCCACCACCCAAACGGCGCATCGCCTGCCACAATTCGGCATAGCTTACCCGCCTCCAGCCATCACCCGCACGCTCGGCAATCGCCGTGGCTTCGGGTGTGGTTTCGGCGAAATGCCTGATCCGAGCCGGAATCGACGCAGCCAATGGCGGAGCCTCGCCCCGATGGTGCATCAGGATCACCCCATCGGCCCGCGTATCTATATCGAATTCCGGTGCCCAGAACGCCGTCATGTATTCCCCCCAATCCCACTTTAGTTATGATTGATAGCAATTCGGCTCTCACAATCAATCGGAACCGCCATGACATCGAGTTTTCCTGCCTCCATCCTTAACCATGTCTGCGACCTCTTCGTCGATCTCGACCCGATCCGCGAAATGGGCCAAGGCCGCGCAGGCCATCGCCGGATCATCCCCATCATCGGCGGCCGCGTAGAAGGCCCGCGGCTTTCGGGGCGCATCCTCAATTTGGGGGCGGATTGGCAAACGATCTGGCCAAGCGGCGTGGCCGAGCTTGATACGCGCTACGCCTTCGAAACCCATGACGGCGCCACCATCGAGATCAAGAACTACGGCTACCGCCATGGCCCCGTCGAAGTGATCGCCGCCATCGCGCGCGGCGAGGAGGTGCCGCAATCGGCCTACTACATGCGCACCCATGCCCGACTCGAAACCGGCGACCCGCGCTATGACTGGGTGAACCGCACGCTCTTCACCGGAACAGGTGCGCGCCGTGCGGGGCAAGTGGTGATCTCGCTCTTCGCGATTGAATAGGATCAACCGCAAAGTTGAGCTTTTTTGATCCGTCGCCTTTAGAGAGATTAATACCAAGGGGTATTTCTGAAATACCCATTTGGATCGTATATTATCTATACAGCCATATTATATATTAATTCGACAAAGATTTGTATTCTCAAGCGCCCATGCAGGAATCCCCTAAATATACGCAAAACTTGTCAGCGCCCATCAATATGTTGTGTTTTTAGCGCAACGCGGCGCAATTTGGTGCTCAAGTCGCAACATAATTTATCGATTTAAAGACAAGGGATGCTATTCTGGGCGGTATTCCGCTTACTCTGGGCGTCTTGATAATGGATCGAGGCTATTAAAAATGTCATTCTGTGTCTCAAAGGGTGAAGCTTTTGTCGGACTTCGGGACCGCCTCAATGGTCAGCGCCAGGTCGTTTATGATGAAGCCTCCGGCAAGCGGGTCATCCTGACCATCGCCGATCCGGAAGCCAGCACCAGCGCCATCGAAGATGCGCTTCGCGAAGGCCTCACCCGTCGCAACATCTTGGGTGGCGTCATCGCCGCTCTCCAGTCCCGCCACATCAGCATCGAATACGCTTGATTGGCAGGTGGTCGGGAGAGCTGCCCTCCCGCCCTGCATCGATCAATTTGCCAGAGGCAGCATGCAAGTACTTATCTACAAGGCCGCACTCACGGACCTCAAAACCAACCTGGCCACATCCGGTATCTCGCCCGGAGACGTGGTCGGGTTGGAGCTTGGCGATGACGGCAAGATCGCCGCAAACGCGCTTCTGACGCGCGGCAAGTGGTTCTTCAAAAGCACCCGTTCCCTGCCCCTCGGAACGCTCGAACCACAGGCCACAGCACTGCTTTCGCCTGCGCTGGAACGCCGCGCGCACCTCCGTGTGCGTATCGTCGAAGTCGAACCCGCGCATCTGACGCGCGGCAAGGTGGCCAAGGTGTTCATTTCTGTCTGGGGCGACCCGGAGGATCTCGCCGCCCCAAAAGCCAAGGCGCAGATTTTCAGCCGCAGCCGCATCAACGACTGAACCTGTGCAGCTATGCACAACGAAACTCTGCTCTTCGAGCTTTGACTTTTCTCTCGGCAACACGATCTTAGAGACGAAGAGGAAAGGACCGCGCCATGACCTTCAGACCCGTTGCCGCTACCAGCCACGCCCAGCCCACCATGGAAGGTGCCGGTGTGCATCTCCACCGCGTTTTCGGCTTCGGCGACCCATCGCTGACCGATCCCTTCCTCATGATGGACGACTTCCGCAACGATGACCCGCGCCTCTATTCCAAGGGCTTCCCGTGGCATCCCCATCGCGGCATCGAAACCATCACCTATGTGCTTGAAGGTGAGGTTGAGCACGCGGATTCGCTCGGCAATCGCGGCCTCCTCGGCCCCGGCGGCGTGCAATGGATGACCGCAGGCTCCGGCATCGTGCATCAGGAAATGCCCTCGGGCGACGCCCAAGGCCGCATGCATGGCTTCCAGCTATGGGCGAACCTGCCCTCCTCGCTGAAGATGACCACACCCCGCTATCAAGACATCGGCGGCAGCGAGATCCCCGTCGAGATCGACGATGACGGCGCCATCGTGAAGGTGATCATCGGCTCCTTCTGGGGCAAGAAAGGCCCCGTAGATGGCATCGCCGCCAACCCGATGCTTCTTGATGTGACCGTTCCGGCGGGCAAGAAAAAGGTGCTCCGCGTCGATACCCGCGCCAATGCGCTGGCCTATGTATTTGCAGGCTCCGGCACCTTCCGCGATGCCTCCGCGCCCGTGGGCATCAAGGTGGAAAAAGAGTTTCGCGGCCAAGAGCTTAACATCCGCGACATGACCGGCAACCGCACCCTCGTGCGCTTCGGCTCGGGCGACGAGATCACCATTCAGGCAGGCGACGAGGGCATCCGCTTCCTCCTGATGACAGGCCGCCCGATTCAGGAACCCGTCGCGTGGCACGGCCCTATCGTGATGAACACGCAGGAAGAACTCCGCCAAGCCTTCCGCGAATTGCAGACCGGCAAGTTCATCAAACATGACCCCGCAGGCGCAACCCGCGCGTAAGGCATCGGAAGGCGTGGTCAGAGTGGCCCCAAGCTGCTAGACCACGCCCGAAACCTGCTCGCGAGGACATGCCATGATCACCCCCACCGCCGCTTTCAAGAAGAACCTTTCGCTGATCCCCTCCATCGAGGGCCTCGCGCGGATCGAGTTGGTGGACGCGTCGGGCGCGATCGTAGCCACCATCGAAAACGCCCCCGGCAAGCAAGGCTCGCTCGCGGTCTATCAATATCTCCAGCAGTCTTTCGGCACCCTGAACGCCGAAGCCGCCGCACATGGCATGGCGATTTTCGCCGAACACACCCCCGACGCGCAGGCGCGCCCCGGTGCACACCCTAACATCGACCGCCTGATCGACATCACCAAAGGTGCCGCCCCACTCTCGATGCGGCTCATTCCGGCTAAAGGCTAAGGAAACTGGCGATCCCGGGAGGATTCGAACCCCCGACCTACTGCTTAGAAGGCAGCTGCTCTATCCAACTGAGCTACGGGACCGCTTGGCTCCGATATGCGTCAAGCGCGCGCGGCGTGCAACCGTTCAGATCGCGCGCGTCATGAACACGGAGTTGGGGTCGTCCCAATAGCCCTCGAAGGGCCCGCAGTCCTCGAACCCCACCCGTTCATAAAGCGCGCGCGCCGCTACGAAGGTGGGCTGCACTCCGGTTTCCAGCGAAAGCCGATCGAATCCCTGTGCTTTCGCTTCCCTGATCAGATGCTCCACCATCACCCGCGCCAAGCCGCGCCCGCGCTCTTCCGCGAGGATATGCATAGATTTCACTTCGGCATGGGTGCCGTCGATCCGCTTGAACGCCCCCATCCCCACAGGCCGCCCCCCGTCGCGCATCACGTAAAACCAGATGCCCGGCGCCGCCAAAGCATCCGCCGGCAGCATATGGATCGACTCGGGCGGCGTATCCGCGTGCATATCGGCTGTATGGCGCTCGTGTAGCAGCTTGATATCATCCTGCACGGGGTGTTCTTGAGAAATCGTGATCATCGGCAATCTCCTTGGCACAGTTCTGCCATGGCTCACCAGAAACGCCAATCCACGAATCCGGCTAGACAGAATCCCCGCGCCCTGCCACATCTTGTGGTGATGGTGCCCAGCCCCCACAAGGCTGGCTGAAAAGGGAACGTGGTGCGCCTTCAGGCTACTCCACGGCTGCCCCCGCAACTGTAAGCGGCGAGCAACCCGTCAATCCACTGGCGAAAGCCGGGAAGGGACGGTGCGCAATGACCTGCGAAGCCAGGAGACCTGCCATCGACGATGCTAAGAAACCGGGCGGGGTGCCCCGGAGAAGCTGCGCAATGCGCCGTTTCCCATACCCCTCCCCTTTGCGCGCGGAGGGCGCCATGACGACAACGAACACCCCCGAGGCCATGCGTCTCGAACCACCCTTTATCGGCACCACTTGCCGTCACACGGGCCGCCAATGTGCGCTGGCCCTGCAAATGGCCGCAAAACTGCGCTTGGCGCTAGAAGCTGCCCAAGTAAACGCTCCGGATTTCGAAATGACGGGCCAGACCGAGTTCGGCGGCTGCGGTGCGGCCTGCCCCGCCCTCTTCCGGCTCTCGCCCGAAGGCGTCGAGCTTTACTGCGGCGTTTCCGACGCAGACGCCCTGCCCGACCTCGCGCAATTCGCGGCCGCCCTCACCGGAACCGCGCCCGCGCCGCGCCTCGAAGCGCCGCCACGCGCTTTCGTCATCTCGGGGGCCGCACCGGCGCGCCATAATAGGCTGAACTGAGATGCGCCGCTTCCCGCCCGAACGCATCGTCTGCCTCACAGAGGAAACCGTTGAAACGCTTTATCTTTTAGGCGAATCGGACCGTATCGTTGGAGTCACAGGCTATGCCGTGCGCCCGCCGCAGGTGCGGAAGGAAAAGCCCCGCATCGCCGCCTTCACCTCTGCCGACATCCCGAAGATCCTCGCGCTCGAACCCGATCTGGTGCTCACCTTCTCCGATCTGCAGGCCGAGATCGCCGCCGAACTGATCCGCCATGGCGTTACCGTGATGGCCTATAACCAGCGCGATGTGGCGGGCATTCTGGCGATGATCCGGCATCTGGGCGCCATGGTCGGCCGCAGCCACCGCGCCGCGCGCCTTGCCTCGCATTACGAACGCCGGATCGACTTCCTCGCCAACCGCTCCGCCAACCGCACCCCGATCCCGACCTATATCGAGGAATGGGACGAGCCGATGATCTCCGGCATCCACTGGTTCTCCGAACTCGTGGGCATCGCAGGCGGGCACGACGTGTTTTCTGACCGCGCCCGCGCCCAAGGCGCCCGCGACCGCTTCGTGACCTCCGAAGAAGTGATCGCCGCCCGCCCCGAAATGATCCTCGCATCGTGGTGCGGCAAGAAAGTGCGCCCCGAAAAGATCAAGGCCCGCCCCGGATGGGAGGCCATTCCGGCGGTAAGGTCAAACCAGATCGTCGAAATCAAATCCCCCCTCATTCTCCAACCCGGCCCCGCCGCATTGACCGACGGACTCGACGCGATTGTTTCCGCTTTGGCACGTTTCGAGCGCGTCATGGGGTGAATTTCGAAGATCCGTATGGGTAATGAAAATCGCGCTTTCGTATTTCGTCAGACACCCATAGGAATCGAATTACTACAACCTAAAGATGCACTATTTTTTCGCCAGGTTTTGCGCCCCAGACTCCTCGAAAGTTTCCCCGCCAAACACGATCCAATTCCGAATTCTTCGCAGCCCCATTGAATTCCAGCCCCGCGATCTCGCTTAATTCCTACAAAAAATACCGACGATTTTTCGGCAACTACGTCGTTTCTGCCAGATAACGTTTTCTCGCTACGTCTGCTCTGGTTGCGACCGCTGGCGTTGCATCCGCTGACGTCTCCATGTCCGGCCTGGCCCGTTTCGGCATTCTCTACACCGAGAACGCTGTTCCGGAAACTCGCCTTGAGTCGCGCTTCCGCCTCAACATCGACGCATCGGCAGAAGCTGATGGCGGCCTGACCTTCGGCGCACGCGTTCGCCTTCAGGCTGACGACGCAGGTACCGCAGCTGGCGTGCTCGGCACCAACGCACCGCGCTTCACCATGTCTGCAGGCGGCCTGACCGTCGGCGCCGGCAACATCCTCGGCGCAATCAACTCGATGCCCGGCCTCTACGGCGGCACCGTTGGTCTCTCCGGCCTCGGCTTCTCGAACGTTGTGACCAACTTCGGTTCCGACACCTACTCGTCGACCGGCGCTGGCCGTAACAGCGTTGAAGTCATCTACTCGATGGGCGACCTCGGCGTTCACGTGTCGAACTCGACCTCGGCTGGTATCGACCGTACCGCTCTCGCAGTGTCCTACGCCGTTTCCGGCTGGACCCTCGCACTGGGCTACCAGGACTCCTCCGTCGCAACCGACGCTGAGTGGGTTGCAACCGTTGGCGGCGCTCTCGGCGCAGCAAACGTTGGCTTCGCATTCGCACAGACCGGCGCTGGCCTGAACTCGATGACCCTCTCGGGCTCGTTCGCTGTCGGCGCGGCTACCACTGTGTCCGCATACGTTGCTAAGGACGAAATCATTGGCATCCTGATCACCGCCTTCTTGATTGCCATTGGCTTTTGCTTGTGGGTGCTGCTACCGCCACTGTTGCGCTATCTGAGCGAATCCCCAGTCTGGTAGGGACCCTACAAGTAGTTATGCGCATACCGGTGAGGCCTGCTCATGGTTAAGGCATTCAGAAAATGATTTGAACCAGGCCGAGCCCCGCCTTGGAGCTCGAGTCGAACAACTCGTGGCTATGGATACTTGAGGCTACCGCCTGGTTAGACTACATCGCCTTCAACAATACATCTGCCATTTCCGAGGGTGTTTGGGCTACGTGAATGCCAGCCTCCCTGAATGCCTCGATCTTGGCCTCCGCTGTGCCCTTACCACCGCTGACAATCGCCCCAGCATGTCCCATGCGACGTCCGGGAGGTGCTGTGGTACCAGCGATAAATCCTGCAACAGGTTTCTGGCAATGTTCCTTGATCCAGGCTGCCGCTTCCTCTTCTGCAGAACCACCAATTTCTCCGATCATGATGATCCCATGCGTTTCAGGATCATCATTAAACATCTTGATCACATCTAGATGGGAAGTCCCGTTGACGGGATCACCACCAATGCCGACGCAGGTTGATTGTCCGACGCCTCGGCTGGTCAATTGCCAAACGGCCTCATAGGTCAAGGTGCCGCTGCGGGAGACAACACCTATGTTTCCCTTCTTGTGAATGTAGCCCGGAGCGATGCCAATACGACATCCCCCCTTAGAATCCTCGCCCTCACCTGGTGTCACAATTCCTGGACAATTGGGCCCGATTAATCTGGTTGAACTGCCTTTCATGGCATCCTTTACCTGAATCATGTCCTTAACGGGAATACCCTCAGTGATACAGATAACAAGCTCGAGGCCAGCATCAACGCCCTCAAGGATAGCATCCGCAGCAAATGGAGGCGGAACGAAAAT